>CAZYGE010000028.1:3066-25995 GCA_964647535.1 uncultured Proteiniphilum sp. | reverse complement strand
TATCCTTTGCGATGATGGTGTAGATGGAGATAAGCTTCACGATATTATGCAGGCTATTAAGGATGAGGATGCAAATGTGCGCATTGTAGCGTCTCATCAGGGTAAGCTGCATAATACAGACGGGCAGGCTGTTGAGGCCGATGATAGCGTTATTATTACCGATAGCGTGTTGTTTGATGCTCTGATAGTAATGGGTGGACGAGACGAGATGTTAGTTGGGATGCTTGATGATTCTCGCTTCAAGGAGTTCATTACAGACGCTTATAAGCACTACAAACCTATTGCTGCATATGGCAACGGGGTTGAATTTACAATGAATTCCATTGGTGATTTACTTACAACGGAAGATGGGATTGTAAAGAACGGTAGCAATAGCGAAGTTATTGAGGCATTAAAGCAGTTGAGGTTTTGGGGGAGATGAAAGTAATGTAGGTTTGTTTTCCGTTACAAATCCATATTAACACCCTTAGCTTTTTCCTTCTCCAGAATAAACTTCATAAGCTCTAACCTTTCGGGGTTTTCATCTGCAACATTTTCATATTCTCCCCTGTCTATTACCATGTTATACAGTTGTTCTTCGGGGTTGTTGCCATATTCTATGTTGGTGTTTACGTTGTAGACTAGGCGATCGCTTGGTTCAATGTATTTCCACTCACGGGTTAATACGGTTATTGATCCCGCCGAGCCTATTACGTAGTCTCTGCCCGATAGTTCCAATCCTAGCCATGCGTTGAGTTGGTCTTGGCTGTCATCGGACAATTGGGGGTTGCGCTCAAGTCCTACGAGGGATGCCATTGTTGCGGTCATATCAACTTGCGATACTAAGGCAGGTGATACTTTAGCGTCTACTCGCTCTGGCCAATGTACTATAAACGGTACTCTGGTTCCTGCTTCAAATGTGCTGTATTTACCACCCCTGAATGGTCCCCACGGTTTGTGGTTTTTGAGTCCTTCAACTGCACCATCTTCATAGCCATCATCAACAACGGGTCCGTTATCGCTGGATATTATTATAAGTGTATTTTCAAATACTCCCGCTTCTTTTAGAGCCTTTACAATTTCTCCTACAGACCAGTCGAATTGTACTATTGCATCGCCACGGTGTCCCATGTCGGTTTTTCCTCTGAATCTTTCATGAGGGTAGCGGGGTACATGTATGTCGTTTGTTCCGAAGTAGAGGAAGAAGGGTTTATCGCTGTTTTTCTCTATAAATCTTACTGCGTGTACTGTGATGCTGTCTGCAATGTTTTCGTCTTCCCAGAGTGCCGAAGTTCCGCCTTTCATGTAGCCAATTCGAGAAATACCATTCACGATGCTCATGTCGTGTCCATGGCTGGGGCGTTGTTTAGTGAGCAGTTCGGGGTTGTCTCTTCCGGTAGGTTCTCCCTCAAAGTTCTCGGTATAGCTTATTGAAATGGGATCGTTGGGGTCGAGTCCTACTACTCTCTGGTTTTCCATAAATACACATGGTACTCTGTCGCCGGTGGCTGCCATGATATAGGAGTAGTCGAAGCCTATTTCGGCAGGACCGGGTGATACATGTCCGTTCCAGTTTTGTTTGTTTTGTTCGCTTCCCATTCCTAAGTGCCATTTACCCACTGCGCCGGTGGTGTAGCCTGCTTTTTGCAATTCTTTGGGTAGGGTGGGTCGCTCTGTGCTTATAATTAGTGCTGCATCGCCATTGGTAACACCTGTGCCTTTACGTCTGAAAGGGTATTCTCCGGTGAATAGTCCGTAACGAGAGGGGGTGCTGGTTGCCGCTGCTGAATGTGCATTGGTGAAACGTACGCCATTGGCTGCGAGTGAGTCTGTGTTTGGTGTTTCAACTCGCGTTGCTCCGTAGCTCGAGAGGTCTCCATAGCCAATATCATCGGCATATATGAGTACTATATTTGGTTTTGATGTTTGTGCGGCTGCTCCTCCCATTATTAGGGGTGCAGATAGTAGTGATAGTATTTTTTTCATTTGAAATATGTTTGTAGTGTCTTTTAATATGAAATGTCTTTAAATATAGTGTGTTTTAAAATAGTGACCAATCGGGGTCGTCCGTTCTGGCCTCTTTCATTATTGTTTTTAGTTGATTGGCTTTATCAGGATATTGGTCTATAATATTGTGATTCTCCGAAGGGTCTGATGCAATGTTATAGAGTTCATATCTGCCCCCGCCACGAATATTAAGGTGAAGCAGTTTCCAATTGTCTTTAATTACAGCCTGACGGCCTCCAAGCTCCTGAAACTCGAAGTAGAAGTAGTCTCTTTCTTCTTGTTGCCCCTTGCCAAGCAGGGTTGGAAGGATGCTCACGCCATCTGTCTCTGTTTTTAGGTTTGCATCGAGTATGTCTGCAAATGTGGGTAGATAATCCCAGAAGGCGAAGGGGAAATTGCTTTCTTCTCCACTTTTTATTTTGCCTGACCAAGATATTATTGTGGGTACCCGGATACCTCCTTCATAGAGATCGCGTTTA
Source organism: uncultured Proteiniphilum sp. (assembly GCA_964647535.1). Lineage (GTDB taxonomy): Bacteria > Bacteroidota > Bacteroidia > Bacteroidales > Dysgonomonadaceae > Proteiniphilum. The sequence goes on along the minus strand of CAZYGE010000028.1, from coordinate 23,530 downwards.
TACCCTCTATAGATTCCATTGCTGTTGAAGAAGTCGGGGTCGCCCCCACCTTCTCTGTGCGGACCGTTATCGCTTGTAAAGATAATGAGGGTATTTTCATAAACACCCTCTTTTTTAAGTTTGTCTATGATCTGTGCAACATAAATGTCTATCCTTTTGATCATTGCTGCATGTGTGGCACGAGGATAATCTTGCGACATATATCCCCCTTTTCTGAATAGGGGTCCTGAGTCTATTCCTACATAAGGGGTTTCAGGGAATTGGCCTCTGATGTTTTGTATTATACTGTCTTCGGGCACTACCAGTTCGGCATGAGGAAGTACCATAGGTACAAAAAGAAAAAAGGGGTTGTCTTTTTCATCTTCTATGAATTGGAGTGTTTTCTCCTGTATAAGTCCTTGTGAGTATGTTCCTAACTTTCCATTGTCATTTTCGGTAAGATCTATTTTGGTGTCGTTTTCCCATAAATGACTTGGGTAGTAGTTGTGAGCAAGCCTCTGGCAGTTGTATCCGAAAAAGTCATCTATTCCCTGATTTACAGGGTCTCCGGATGAACCGGGATAGCCTAAACCCCATTTCCCGAATGCGCCGGTTGCGTATCCTTCTTCTTTAAATAGACTGAAGATTGTGTAAATGTTTGACGGTAGCGGTGCTTGACCTTCGGGCTCTATTTCTTTGTTTCCTCGGATGGGGGTGTGACCTGTGTGCAAACCTGTTAATAAGCTTGCTCTGGAGGGTGCACTAACAGTGGTGCCTGAATAGCTTCTAGTGAAGCGTGTGCCGTTTAATGCGAGCTTGTCTATATTGGGTGTTGTAAACTTTTCTTGTCCAAAACAGCTAAGATCGCCGTATCCCAAATCATCCGTTACAATAAAAACTACGTTTGGTTTTTGATGTGCAAACATTGATGTTGCAGAAATTGCACTAAGTATAGCTGTGGATAGTATTCCCTTCATATATACCGTAATAAGTTCATCACTAAGGCAAAGATAACTTATTTTTTTCGAATCGGTATGTTAATATCAATGTGGAAATTTTACACATTAAGCCGGTTTGCCTGATTCTTCTGTTTTCTCTTGTATTTGATTACTTATATTTGTAATGGATTTATTGAAAAAAAATAGAATTACGCGCATTGATTTTTTATTTAATCCAAAACCAAAATCTTAACTATGTTTTTATTTTTTCGTAGTGATTACGAGGATTTAGGAACATAGTTTTTTTATGCCTTTAGTGATTATAGTATTACATTTGTTGCCTGTAGAATATTAATTTCATTTAGAGTTTGATATATGGGATACGAAATAGAAAGAAAATTTCTTGTTAAGGGAGAATATAAATCAAAATCTTTTAAAAGTTTTGCTATTAAGCAGGGATATCTTTCAGCTTCCGGTATAAATGTGGTCCGGGTTAGAACAAAAGGTGATAAGGCTTTTATCACTGTTAAGGGTTCTGCAATTGGTGATTCGATTGTGCGCCGTGAGTGGGAGTATGAGATTCCTGTTAAGGATGCTGAAGAGATGCTTTTGTTGTGCCGGGAGGGCATGATTTCTAAAACAAGGTATCTTGTAGAGGTGGGTAAGCACGTTTTTGAAGTGGATGAGTTCTATGGAGACAATGAAGGGTTGCTTATTGCCGAAGTTGAGCTGGGGCATGAAGATGAGCCATACGAGATACCCGAATGGCTCGGAAAGGAAGTTACAGGTAATGTTAGATATTATAATTCATTCCTTTCAATGCATCCATATAAAACTTGGAGCACTATGAATGAATAATTGATGTAACCCAATTGGATTGGGAGTTCTCTATGTAATTACTTGGAAGAACTTTAAAATTATCCCACAATTGTAACCCAACCATACTTATCAGGTGCATCTCCATATTGTATTGCACGCAGCTGACTGTAAAGCTTTTCACTTATTGGTCCTGCATTTCCATCTTCGCAAAAGTGATAGGTTTTGTTTTCTGAAATGTCGTCAATTCTTAAAATAGGGCTGATTACGGCCGCTGTACCACATGCACCGGCTTCTTCAAATGTTTCGAGTTCTTCGAGTAGCACCGGGCGTCTTTCAACCTCCATTCCCATATCCTGGGCTAATTGAATTAAGCTTTTGTTTGTTATAGAGGGGAGTATTGAAGTTGATTTTGGTGTGATGTATGTGTTGTCTTTTATACCGAAGAAATTGGCCGGACCACATTCGTCTATATATTTTTTCTCCTTTGCATCGAGGTAAAGAACTGCTGAGTAGCCCAATTCGTGTGCTTTTTCTCCTGCTATCAAGCTTGCCGCATAGTTGCCTCCCACTTTGTAAGTGCCGGTTCCGAGGGGTGCAGCACGGTCATATTCACGTAAAATAACCATTGGTGTTGGTTTAAAACCCTCTTTGAAGTATGGTCCAACAGGGGTTACAAATATGAGGAAAGTATATTCTGTAGCCGGTCTTACTCCCACCTGAGCACTTGTACCAATCATTAATGGACGAATGTATAGTGAAGCTCCGCTTTCGTAAGGTGGAACAAAACGCTCGTTTTTTTTAACTGCAAGCGTTACCATTTCCTCAAACTTTTCGACAGGGAGCTCTGCCATTTTAATGCCTTTGCACGATAATTGAAGTCGTAGTGCATTTTCGCGCATCCTAAATATTCGTACTTTGCCATCTTTGCCTCTGAATGCTTTTAATCCCTCAAAGACTTCTTGCCCATAGTGCAGCGACGTTGATGCTATATGAATATTTAGATATTCTGAAGTTTCAGCTTCCGGTTCACTCCATTTGCCATCACGATAATAACTGCGAATATTGTAGTCAGTTTTTATATAGCCGAACGATAGTTTCGACCAATCGATTGTGCTCATCTTACAATTTATTATAGTATTTGAATTAAACTTGCTCTTCACAAATGTATGAATATAATTCTTAATTTCATCTTTTTCACAATATAAATCAGTAATTTCGTGCTTCTGAAATGATTGATCATAATACAATTGGACGTATACAGGATGCCGCACAGATAGTGGATGTGGTGTCAGATTTTGTAACCCTTCGCCGTAGAGGGGTCAATATGGTGGGGCTGTGTCCGTTTCACGATGACAGAACTCCATCGTTTTATGTTTCCCCTGCTAAGAATATATGTAAGTGTTTTGCATGTGGCGAAGGTGGTTCTCCTATTCACTTTGTAATGAAGCACGAGCAGCTGTCGTATTATGAGGCTCTTAAGTATCTTGCTAAGAAGTATAATATAGAAGTTGTTGAAAAGGAGCTTACAAGTGAGGAAAAGAAGCAGCAGAGCGACAGAGAAAGCATGCTTATTCTCAATGAGTATGCAAATAATTATTTTATAAAAACATTGCATACTCACCCCGAAGGTAAGTCGGTGGGGCTTACTTATTTTAAAGAGAGGGGAGTAAGAGAAGATATTATAAAGAAGTTTCAGCTTGGATATAGTTTAGAAGATCGGAGCGCATTTTCTACCGAAGCACAGAAGGCCGGTTATAATAAGGATTATTTATTGAAAACAGGGCTCTCACTGGGGGGAGAGCAAAACAGACCACTTGTGGATCGTTTTAGGGGTAGAGTTATATTTCCTATTCACACGATTTCAGGTAAGGTTGTTGGTTTTGGAGGGCGTATACTTAAGAAGCTTGATAATGTTGGTAAGTATGTAAATTCTCCCGAGAGCGATGTCTATTCTAAGAGTAAAGAACTGTATGGTATTTATTTTGCTAAGAGCTCAATTGTGAAGCAAGATAAATGCTTTTTGGTAGAGGGCTATACCGATGTGTTATCTATGCACCAAGCAGGTATAGAAAATGTGGTTGCTTCATCCGGTACTGCTCTAACTCACGGTCAGATTCGCATGATTCACAGGTTTACAGAAAACATTACAGTGTTGTATGATGGCGATACGGCCGGTATCAATGCAGCACTAAGAGGTATTGATTTGTTGCTTGAAGATGGTATGAATGTGAAGGTGGTGCTGTTGCCAGAGGGCGAAGACCCCGATTCTTTTGCTAGAAAACAGAATGCAGAGAGCTTTCATAAGTTTATTTCTGAAAACGAAAAAGATTTTATTCGGTTTAAAACCGAGCTTTTGATTAAGGAGGTGGGGGATGATCCTATAAAGAGGTCGGGTATGATTTCTAATGTGCTAAATAGTGTTGCTAATATACCTGATGGCATCACAAGGTCTGTTTATATTCAAGACAGCTCACAGTTGTTAAAGATGTCTGAAGAGGTGCTCATTGCAGAGATTAATAAAATACGGAAACGAAATTGGGATAGGAAAAGGCAACAGAAAGAGAGAGATGATACCAGAGTATCTGTTACGGCAATTGCTGATTCTGTAGTTGGCACAGATGGTAAGCCCAATTTAAACGTAAGTTCCAAACTTCCCGTTTCTAGATTCGATAGATTTGAAAGAGAGATTTTGAAGTATATCGTTAGATATGGTAACTTCCCAATTTACCAAAAGTTTGAAACCCGTAAACGAAAAGAGGGTAAAAATGTTATTGAAGAGGAAATATTAGTTGAAGAGGGCCCGGGTGTTATTGAATTCATTCATTTTGATCTAGAAAGAGATAATATAACTCTTACTAATGAGCTATATCGATTTATGTTTGAGAAAGCTGTTGAGAATTTAGACGATGAGAGTTTTAATGCTTCTAGCTACTTTCTTCAATACCCCGATCCCAAAGTAAGTAAGCTGGCATCTGATTTGCTTAGCGAGAGGTACCAATTGAGTAATATACATTCTAAGATGTTGGGTGAGGAGGTAGGTGATAAAAGCTCCAGACTTCTGGAACAAAATCATTTGAGCACTTTTGTACCTCGTGCAACTACAGAGCTAAAGAATGCTTATGTGCTTAAAAAGATAGAGGAGATTAAACAGGATATAAAGTCCAGTAAAGATGATGGTTACATCGAGCTAATTACTCAATTACAACAGCTTCAGGAAGTGAAAAGAGTGCTGGCAAAAGAGCTTGGTGAAAGAATTGTACTAAAATATTAAGATATGTATTTAGAAACACATGATGTTGTAAAGCAGTACGCAAACCATTTGGCTTTAGACCGGGTGAGTGTTGAAGTGCCGCGAGGAACGGTGTTTGGACTTCTTGGTCCAAACGGTGCAGGAAAGACTACACTTATTCGTATTATTACAAGAATTACAGCACCTGACAGCGGAGGTGTGATAATTGATGGCAGGCCATACAGGAAAGATGATATTTACAATATCGGGTATATGCCCGAAGAACGGGGCTTATACAGAAAGATGAAAGTGGGAGAGCAGGCTATGTACCTTGCTCAACTGCGTGGTATGGATAAAAAAGAGGCTCATCATCAGCTTATGAAATGGTTTAAACGATTCAATATTATGGATTGGTATAACCGTAAGGTAGAGGAGTTGTCTAAGGGGATGCAGCAGAAGGTTCAGTTTATATCAACTGTTATACATGATCCCGATTTGCTGATTTTTGATGAACCGTTTAGCGGTTTCGACCCTGTTAATACAGAAATAGTAAAGAATGAGATGCTTCGCTTGAAGGATGAGGGGAAAACAATTATTCTTTCTACTCACAATATGGGTTCTGTAGAAGAACTTTGCGATAATATTGCTCTGATACATAAATCTCAGGTTGTACTAAAAGGGAATGTTTACAACATACGAAAAGATCATAGGCCTAATATATTTCGTTTTCGTCTTATCGGAAATGATTTCGATTTTAATCACCCTTCGTTTGAGCTGCTTTCGAAAGAGTCGTATCATGAATTTATTGATTTGAGAATTAAAAAGCTTGATGGAATTACCAACAACGAGTTAGCGAAGCTGTTTTTTGACAAGTACGAGGTGGTTAGCTACGATGAGGAGTTGCCTACTATGAATGATATCTTTATTAATACCGTAAAAGAATAGAAAGATGAATAGATTAAGCTTAGTTATACAGCGAGAGTATCTTACACGGGTAAGGAAGAAGTCATTTATCATTCTCACAATTTTAATGCCTTTTTTAATTGTGGCATTGTCACTTGTGCCATTATGGTTGTCTACCTTGAATGATGGTAGTGTAAAGAATGTAGCAGTTATAGATAACACTGGCGTATATGCCCCTTTATTGGAATCCAATAATCAGTATACATTTCAGATTGTGGGTGATGCAAATGTACAAGAAGTGAGAGCGGGAGGTGATGTTTTTGCAATTCTTCAAATTACCGACGACTTAAGCACTAACCCCAATGCAGTATCAATTACATCAGAAAAACAAACTCCGCTTGATTTGCAAACGCTGATTCAGGGAAAACTTAACGAGAAGGTTGTTGAGCAAAGACTAGATAAACTTACTGCAGAAGGCAGTGTAAACAGCGAAGCTATAGGTAGTGTAAGAAGTATTATAGATGAGGGTGGCGGAGTGTCACTGAGAACGCTCAGAATGAGCGATGATGGCAGTGTAAAGGAGTCTTCTACAGAGTTGGCAACCGTTATAGGTATGCTATTTACCATATTAATTTACATGTTTATTTTGATGTATGGGAATATGGTGATGCAGGCGGTCTTGGAAGAAAAGAAAAGTAGAGTTGTGGAGGTGATGGTGTCTTCAGTGAAACCTGTGAATCTTCTTATGGGTAAGATTATAGGTATCGGCTTGGTTGGGTTAACTCAGTTAGCTGTGTGGATTATTATGACTTCTGTCTTGATGGGAGGTGTGTCTATGTTTATTTCCTCTCCGGAGCAAGCTACAGCAATGTCGGCCGGTATGAGTGATTTTGATGTTGAGGGAATTATGGGTACAATAATGTCTGTAAATTGGGTAGAAATAATCATATATTTTGTTCTCTTTTTTATTGGAGGTTATGTTTTGTATGCTTCAATATTTGCAATGTTTGCATCAGCCGTAGATAGCGAAGAGGATACAACTCAGTTTATGACTCCGGTGACGCTTGTTATTTTCTTTGCCTTTTTTGCCGGTTTCTATAGTGTGAGCAACCCCGATGGGCCGTTGGCGTTTTGGACTTCAATCATTCCTTTTACCTCTCCAATTGTGATGATGGTTAGGGTTCCTTTTGGAATACCCTTTTGGGAAATTTTGCTCTCCCTAACATTACTTTATGGAACATTTATTCTTATTTCTGTAGTTGCTGCCAAAGTGTATCGTGTAGGCATATTGATGTATGGCAAGAAGCCGAGTTTTAAAGAAATGATGAAATGGATTACTTATAAATGAAAATTGCAGAAATATAGAGGTATTGCAGAAATGTAAAGGTGTTGCATAAATGTAAAAATATTGCATAAATATAAACATATTGCTCGCAAAATATGTAAATATCAAACAAAAAGATTTATATTTGCATATTAATAAGCAATTGTCTAAATGACGGTTGCGTTTATATAATCTTAGAACACTTGCCTAGATTCTGTGGAATCACGCAAGTGTTTTTAATTTTTAGAGTATGAAATTCGAAAAAATGCAAGCAGCCGGCAATGATTATGTTTATGTAAATCTATTTGAAGAAAAAGTAGATAACCCAGTTGAGTTATCACGTAAAATTAGCAACCGAAATTTTGGTATAGGAAGCGATGGACTTGTACTCATTGGACCATCAGATATAGGAGACTATTTTATGCATATGTTTAATGCCGATGGGAGTGAAGGTTTGATGTGCGGAAATGCAGCCCGTTGTGTGGGTAAATATTTATATGAAAGAGGTCTTACCAGCATTACGGAGATAGATTTAAATACTAAATCTGGTATTAAACATTTGTCATTACATGTTAATAAGAAAAGCAACACCGTAGATTTAATCAAGGTGAATATGGATAAGCCGGAATTACATCACTCATTGCTAAATAGTATGATTGAATATCCTGTGATGATTGAAGAACAGGAGTATAAAATTACTTATGTCTCAATGGGAAACCCACATGCGGTTATTTTTGTGGAAGATGTCACAAAAATTGAAATTGAGAAAATTGGCTCTCAGGTTGAGTTATTACATTATTTTCCAGAACGTGCAAACGTGGAGTTTGTAGAGAAAGTGAATTCTGGTTATTTGAAAGTGAGGGTTTGGGAGAGAGGAAGTGGTGAAACTTTGGCTTGCGGTTCAGGTGCTTGTGCTGCGGTTGTTGCAGGTGTTATAACAGGGAGAAGTGATTCAACCTGTTCAGTAGAATTAAAAGGTGGAACACTGGAAGTTGATTGGAATAAAACTACCAACGATGTGTACCTTACAGGAGATGCTCACTTTGTTTTTAAAGGGGAGGTTTATTAAATTTAGAAGGTTTGATTAATTGTAAATACAGCCAATGTTCAAAATAAATGAAAACTATTTGCTACTAAACCAAAATTATTTGTTTAGTAAAATTACCAAGAAAATAGACGGTTTTATTAAAGCAAATCCAGATGCTGAAATTATTAGACTGGGAATTGGAGACGTTACACGTCCTTTGCCTACATCTGTTATAAATCATATGCATAAAGCTGTTGATGAAATGAGTGTCAAAGAGACATTTAGAGGTTATGGACCCGAACAGGGATATGATTTTCTTCGAGAAAAAATTGCGGGGATTGATTATAAGAATAGAGGTATTAATATAGATGCAAGTGAGATTTTTGTTAGCGATGGGTCAAAAAGTGATACTGGAAATATAGGGGATATATTAGGTGATAGTAACACTATTGGTATTACCAATCCTGTGTACCCTGTCTATCTCGATACTACAATTATGCGGATAGGTAAGACAGAGCAAATAAAATTACTGGTGTGTAATGAAGAGAATAATTTTTTGCCGGAGATTCCAACGGAACCTATTGATGTTGTATATCTTTGTTATCCCAACAATCCAACCGGTACAGTAATGAGCAGAAAAGAACTCAAGAAATGGGTTGACTGGGCATTGAGTAATGATAGCCTGATTTTATACGATGCAGCATATGAAGCTTTTATAAACGACACAGAAGTTCCAAGAAGCATTTTTGAAATAGCAGATGCCGAGAAGTGTGCTATAGAGTTTCGTTCTTACTCAAAGAATGCAGGTTTTACCGGATTGAGATGTAGTTATACGGTAGTTCCTAAGGCTTTAAAAGCAAGATCCTCTACAGGAGCAGAGGTGAGTATGAACATGTTTTGGGGGAGACGACAGTCAACAAAATTCAATGGCACCCCATATATTGTTCAAAGAGCTGCAGAGGCAATTTACTCTACCGAAGGTCAAAAAGAAGTTTCTGAATTAGTTGAATATTACATGCATAATGCAAATTTAATCCGAAATGGATTAATTGATAAAGGTCTAACTGTTTACGGAGGCGATAATGCTCCATATATTTGGCTAAAATGCCCAAATGGCATCGATTCCTGGACATTTTTTGATGAATTACTTAATAAATGCCACATTGTTGGTACTCCGGGTGTTGGTTTTGGATCTGCGGGAGAAGGTTACTTTAGACTAACTGCATTTAATAGTCATGAAAAGACAGCGGAGGCAATAAGTAGAATTAATACCTACTTGTAGGTACTTACAATGTTATATTTAGGACTTTCTTATAAGTTTTAGGTATATATTTTCAAGATAGTAATAACTATCTTTGTTACTTGAAATTAAACTAATTAAGCCACAATAATCGAGACCGGTGAAACAATTTTGCCGGTCTTCCATATTTTATAGTGTTTGCTTAGATATAAAAAAGGAGGTTAATTGCGAGTAATCGTTCTTATAATATTACTGATAGTTCTTTCTGTCATTTCTCTGTTTGTGGGCGTTGCGGATATCACATTCGCAGATTTCATAAATTGGGAAATTGATAAGTTGGAGCTCATTATGATTAGTCGTATTCCTAGAACGGCTGCTCTAATATTGGCGGGTGTTGGTATGAGTGTTTCCGGAGTTATTATGCAGCAAATGACACAGAATAAGTTTGTTTCTCCAACAACAGCCGGTACACTTGAAGCTGCAAAGATGGGGCTGCTTATTTTTATAATCTTTGCCCCAATGGCCGGCACGACAGTGAAAATGTTATCAGCATTCATTTTCACTTTTCTCGCAAGTATTGTTTTTCTAATTATAGTGCGTAAGATTCGTCATAGGAATGTAATATTTGTTCCTCTTGTGGGTCTTATGTTTGGTGGAATTATAGCATCAGTTTCTACATTCTTTGCCGTGCAGCTCAATATCGTACAAGATATGAATGCATGGATGATGGGCGACTTTTCCGGAATACTTCAAGGAAGATATGAATTGATATATCTGACTTTGCCGGCGATCTTAATTACTTATATCTACGCAAATAAATTTACCGTTATAGGAATGGGCGAGGATTTCTCAAAGAATCTGGGCCTCAACTATAACGCGATTATGAACATAGGGCTATTTTGTGTTTCACTCACTGTAAGTTCTGTAGTAATTACCGCCGGGGCGATACCTTTTTTAGGGCTTATTGTACCAAATGTGGTAAGCTTAATGTTTGGGGATAATCTAAAAAGAACACTCCCTTTGGTAGCCCTGTCAGGTGCAATATTTTTGTTGATTTGTGACATTTTGGGAAGGATAGTGATATATCCTTATGAGATACCTATCGGTGTAACGGTAAGTATTATTGGTGCAGTAATCTTTCTTTTACTATTGCTATGGAAAAATCGGTAAATATAAGAAAGAGGCTGTTGATATCGGTGTTGCTCATGTTAGGCATGACTGCCCTATTCCTGTTTTACAGATTGGGTAATAACTGGGAGTTTGCACTTCAGCTTAGGTCAATTAAAGTTGTTGCTATACTTATCGTTGCTGCAAGCGTTGCTTACTCTTCGGTTGCGTTTCAGACACTAACAAATAATAGAATACTTACACCATCAATAATGGGTTTCGAGTCGCTCTACCTTCTAACTCAGACGGTTATTGTGTACATGTATGGCGATCAGACCTACAAAGTGTTGAGCAGTATAGATAACTTTATGGTGTCTGTTGTCGTAATGATAGGTTTTGGCTTAATGCTATACTTGTTGATTTATAAGAAAGGTAAAGATAATATCTACTTACTTCTTTTAGTGGGTATTATACTTGGGACGCTTTTCTCGAGTCTTAGCTCATTTATGCAATTGCTTATTGATCCTAACGACTTTTTTATAGTTCAGGGAAAGATGTTTGCCACATTTAACAAGATAAACGGAGACCTGTTATGGCCTTCTGCAATAATCTTATTTGTTATTCTAGTATTTGGTTTCAGATTGACCAAATATCTCGATGTTATGGCTCTTGGCAGGGAACAATCAATTAATCTGGGATTAAACTACAATGCATTAGTGAAACTGTTTTTGGTAATTATTGCAATACTTGTTTCAATTTCAACTGCTTTGGTTGGTCCGATAACGTTTCTAGGGCTGTTGGTAACAAATCTTACGTATGAGTTGTTTAAGACACACAAGCACAATGTAATTATAGCTGCCTGTTGTATTGTTTCGGCAATTGCACTATTGGCAGGACAATTTATAATGGAGCGTATACTTAACCTCTCAACTCCATTGAGTGCAATCATAAACATGGTTGGGGGTGTATATTTTATCTATTTATTATTAAAGGTTAGAAAATTATGATTGAAGTAAAAGATATATCAAAACAATATGGTGATAATGTGGTGCTCGATAAAGTGGGCATGCAGTTTCACAAAGGAAAAGTAACCTCCTTAATAGGAAGTAATGGAGCAGGGAAGAGCACTCTGTTATCCATCATAAGTAGATTATTATCACAGGATGGTGGAATAGTTAAGCTGGATGAGAAAAATGTAACTGAGTATAAGAATAAAATGTTAGCTCAAAGAATCTCTATCCTCAAACAATCAAACCATGTAAGACTGAAACTTACAGTGCGTGAATTAGTTTCTTTTGGGCGCTTCCCATATTCTCAAGATAAACTTGATGAGAAAGATTATGAGATGGTTGATAGGGCAATTGAGTTTATGGATTTGAAAGATATCGAGAACTCATATATCGATGAGTTAAGCGGAGGGCAAAAGCAAAGAGCATATATGGCAATGGTTGTTGCTCAAGATACCGATTACGTGTTGCTAGATGAGCCTCTTAACAATCTTGATATGAAGCACTCTGTGCAGACTATGAGAACTCTTAGACGACTTGCCGATGAATGGGGAAAAACAGTGATTATTGTGTTGCATGATATTAATTTTGCTTCACATTATTCAGATTACATTGTTGCACTAAAAAATGGTAAGATAGTCTATCACGATACAACCGAGAATATTATAAATGAGAAAGTACTTAAAGATATATTTGGTATCAATATTACAATATGTGAGATAGACAAGAAAAGGGTTTGTAATTATTTTAATTAAAATAAAAAGGGCAGTAATTAAAAACCATTATCAGTAAAAACCATTATCAGTAAAAAATATTAATTTGAACAACGAAACCATCAAATAAACAATCATTCTTATGAATAAAGTATTTTTGTTTTCACTATTAAGCGCCGCACTTTTATTTTTAAGCGGATGCGTAAATCAACAGAGCGAAAGATCTTCTTCGGGAGAGACAGTAACTCTTACACATAGTCTTGGAACTGTGGAAGTTGTTAAGAATCCACAGCGAGTTGTGGTTCTTGATTATTCTGCGCTAGAAAACCTTGATTACCTTGGCATCACTCCTGTTGCCATTCCAAAATCAAACGTTCCATCACATCTTAGCAAATATGGAGATGATCGCTCTATAGCTGATGTAGGCAGCATAACAGAAGTGAATCTTGAGAAGATAAATGAAGCAAATCCCGATTTGATTATCATTGGTGGTAGAATAATTGATTTTTATGATCAGCTTTCTGCAATAGCTCCGGTACTTTATCCTCAGATAACCGATGCAGATGATTATATGAATGCTTTCGAGAAAAATTTTAACGACCTTGCGCTTCTTTTTGATAAGCAAGAGGAAGTGGACGAGGTGTTGGAAGGTATAAATAACAGGATTGATGAAGTAAAAGAATTAACATCGGAATCTGATGAAAAAGCTCTCGTATTGCTGCATAATAGAGGTAGGTTTAGTGCCTACGGAAGTGGTTCGCGCTTTGGTATGATTCATGATGTATTAGGTGTAGATCAAGCTGTAGAAGGTTTGGAAGTCCATCGTCACGGAAATCCTGTTTCCAGCGAATTTGTACAGAAAGTAAACCCCGATATCATATTTATTGTTGACAGAAGCATGGTTGTAGAAAAGGTTGTACTTGATAAAGAGGAAATAGAAAACAGGCTTGTACAGCAAACCAATGCTGCAAAGGAAGGCAAGATCTATTATCTAAATCCTGAGATGTGGTATCTTGTAGGTGGCGGCATTACTTCATTAAACGTTATGATAGACGAGGTTGAGCAAGCTTTTAAATAGCTGCCAAGTAAGTTGCATAAATGGGATTAAACTCGAATTAATTGAGATTATTCTCTGCTTTTCTCATAAATATAAGAACAGAATAACACTTTAAACGTTATATCAAAAACTGATTAAATGTTTAACTAAATTAAAGATTATGCGAAAAGTCAAAAGTTTAATGAAGGTGTTATTCGTGACTGTGCTCTGTTTTGGAGCTACAACATTATCAGCTCAAACAGTACAAACACAAACAATTGAGCCTACAAACAATTACAGGCTGGGTGGTGGATTACTCATCGATATGGGTGATGGTGCTACTTTAGTAGGACCTCATGTGAAATACTTTTTCACCAATCAACATGCTGGTGAGGGTGCTGTATTATTTGGTAATGGAGTTACATACTTGCAAGCCCTATATAATTATAATATGGGCATAGCCGATGTGCCGGGACTGGGTTGGTATGTGGGTGCAGGTCCATCCATAGGATTTTCTAGCGGATCAACTGCATTTAATATTATCGGTGCCGTTGGAATGGAATATAAGATTGCCGGTGCACCAATAGCACTTAGTTTCGATTGGCGTCCACGTTTTTTCATAGTGGATAGCTATACCGATTTCGTGGCCGCACGTTTCGGATTAGGTCTTCGTTATACTTTTAATTAAAGTAATATGCAACTACTCTAAATATCCTAGTTTAGGTTGAGACAACGACATGTTATTTATAGTGAGGGGTAATCTGATTTAAAACAGTTTACCCCTTAATTTTAATTATTCCAACTCATTGATTATCTTTGTAGCATAATAATCACAGCATTAACTTCGAAAATATGAAACTATTATTTGTACAATATCCCAAGTGTGGCACCTGTAGAAAAGCGGCAAAGTGGCTTGAGGCTAATAATATTGAAGTTGAATCGAGGCATATGGTTGAAAACAATCCACGAAAAGAAGAGCTGTCTCAGTGGATCAAAAAAAGCAAATTACCACTAAACAGATTCTTCAATTCCTCCGGTATGATATATCGGGAACAAAATCTGAAGGAAAAGGTTAAAACTGCTTCGGATGATGAGTTGCTGGATATCCTTTCTTCCAACGGAATGGTTGTTAAGAGACCAATTTTAATAGGAGATGATTTCGTGCTTGTTGGGTTCAACGAAAAACAATGGAAGGAGAAGCTGGGTTAAACCTAAGCAAAACTCAACGGTCTGATTTCTTTGTGCTGAGGATAATCTAACAATAACAATAAGGCTAGGTGTCAAAAATAAGAACTTGTGCCAATAATAAACGTAAAATAAGGAATCGCTTAAATGAAAATAGCAAACATTGAATTTCCCGAAAGACCTGTATTCCTGGCTCCTATGGAAGATGTAACAGATATAGGATTTAGGCTGCTTTGCAGGCAGTTCGGAGCTGATATGGTTTATACTGAATTCATTTCGAGCGATGCGCTGATAAGGGAGATAAAAAAAACTAAACGCAAAATCCTTTTCAGTGAAGAAGAACGCCCTCTTGGTATTCAGATATATGGCAGCGACCCCGACACCATGGTAGAGGCAGCCAAAATCTGTGAAGATGCTGACCCCGACCTTATTGATATCAACTTTGGTTGTCCCGTAAGAAAGATTGCGGGCAAAGGCGCAGGCTCAGGAGTGATGAAAACTCCCGATTTGATGCTTGAGATAACCGAAAAGGTTGTGAAGGCTGTAAATAAGCCTGTTTCGGTAAAAACACGCCTTGGTTGGGATGATGACTCTAAAATTATAGTTCCGCTTGCAGAGAGGCTCCAAGACTGCGGCATTGTGGCTCTAACGATACATGGTCGTACCCGCTCACAAATGTATAAAGGACATGCAGATTGGTCTCTAATACATGATGTTAAGAATAACCCTCGTATGCACATCCCAATAATAGGAAATGGCGATGTCACATCCCCCGAAATCACCAAACAACGTTTTGATGAAACAGGCGTAGATGCTATAATGATAGGCAGAGGCAGCATAGGAGCACCATGGATATTTGAAGAGATAAGGCATTACATGAATACCGGTGAGCAATTGCCTAAGAAACCGTTTATGTGGTATATGAACGTATTAAAACATCAGGTTAAGGATAGCGTTGAAAGAATTGATGAAATGCGTGGCATATTGCATATGCGCCGCCACCTTGCAGCAACCCCTATATTCAAAGGTATACCCGATTTCAAAGCAACTCGTATAGCCATGCTAAGAGCAAACACCCTTGATGAGTTGTTTGCAATTTTGGATGAAATACCTGAAAAATATAATGATTATATCGAAAACAGTTTCGTTGCACCCGAAGTGTTGGTGTAAATCTTTTTAAATAAAATAACCAATGAGAAAAATTACACTAATAATTCTGATTTTGGCAACTGCTGCAATCACATCTGCGCAAGATAACGGAATTATAAAAGGAATACTTAGTGAAAGCGTAGACCAGAAAGTCTCTTCAATGCAGAAGTTAATTGGTTTTGATGATGATAAAGCTCAGCAATTAAAAGATATGGAGCTAAAATATCTGCTAGATGTGCAAAAAGCTGAAACTTGCTTCCTTTGTAGTACTAAGCGAAGAATAAGAAAGTTGCAGTCTGCCCGCGAAGACAAACTGCAGCATATTTTACCAAGAGATCAATACATTAAATATCATTCTATTGAAAACGAGCTTCTTAACGAAGATAATCGAATTTGGCTACAATAAAGCTTTGCTCCAATAGGACCATCTGTTTATAAACCAAATTTATTTATTATCTAGCGGGAGTACTGAGGAATTTTTGTAAGAACTCGGAGGAAGCAATATAGGATTATCAATAATAACCCCTTCTCTTAAAACAGACTCAATTGGAGAGTAAAGTTCTGCATCTTGTAATCGAAGGCCCAGAGTACTTCTTGTCTGCCTAGTAGTGTATGGACTACCGGTAATCAAAGATAATGCTTTGGCGAACAGATAATCGTCAGTATCACCAATTGGTTTCCAAGTTGAGGTATTTCTTTCGTTTACAAAAGCTGCATCAATTGGATGATTAGGCACCAAACCGTTTGTTGCAATAAAGTCCTTATTATCTTTATCGGTGTATAGGCCTACAATAGGTTGCATCGCCCAATTTGCTAAATCTCTCTTTTCAACATTTGAAAGACTTGATTCGATATAAATTTGCTGTACCCTTCCACTATAATTGTTATACGGATGAATAGTCCATGATGCCGTATATTTTCCGCTAGTTTTTTCTCCAATTTGCTCAACTTCCATATAAGGCATTAAACAGAATGTTAATAGTTCAGAAGCAGATGCAGAGCTGCCGGTTGTAATTATATATAATTTGAGATCTCCACTATTCACATTTGCTTGTATTGGATTTGAATATTTAGTAGTGTTATAAGCACCCAAATAGTCTTTTCTGTCAACTTTTTGCTGATCATAAGCATCATTTACATAATCATTATAACTCATTACTGTGAACACACTCTTTTTTTGCACTGCATCAACAGGTGCAATAAGAGAAGCCAAGTAAGTAGCTGCTGAAATTCCACCACCTGGATTATAGCGAAGGTCCAGCACTAAATCTGTAATACCTTCACTTTTAAATTCAGAAAAAACATTATAAAGGCTTTCATTATACGCTTCATAGAAATTGGTATAAAATAGATATCCTACTTTACGTCCATTAAAACCTTCACCTTTATATATATTAGAATATAGCACAGGGTCAGTGTTAATCTTTGCCGGGGTTATCTCCACATTTCGTGGATTTTCAAAGTTCTGATCTAAAACAGTAAATGTAGTTGTAGAATTAGCTCCGTACAAAATAGTATAATTGTTAACTGTGAGCAATGTGCCATTGGCGTGTGATATAACATCACCTCTTTTCAAACCGGCTTTATCAGCAGGCGTATTAGGAAATACATATCTTACAAACCCTATTATTCGATTACTGTTCTCTTCGTAATAAAGTGCCATAGGCTGAAATCCAAAAGCATCAGTTGATTCTCCTTCAAAACCAGACATTAGTGAGTTAACATCATCAGTAATCCAAGACCAGCCATGCTTTGTATCTGTGCTATTTAGAATACCATAAAAATACTCTTCGGGGTTATTATCACTCTTTTTTGGCTTCTTATTTACAACTTCATCAGACCATAAGTAGTACAATGACATACCGTCATATACAAATTGAGTTACAGTGCTTATATCCCTATCGGGGATATCGCCAATTGTTGCTTTACCCGATTGATTCGCATTGTTTACATAAATTGTAGTACCATCATCTAGAGTAGCGCTCGCAGTAGGAGGAGCAATATTATTATTTATAATAGCATTCACTGTTTCTGATTGCCCATCACTAAAAGTAACAGTAAAGGTCTTATATGAAGCGTGGTATGTTGCAGAAACAACGGTGCCTTTATCGTTTACTACCGGATCACTATCTTTACAAGATGTTGCTATTACCAGTACAAGAGAAAAAGCGAATAATGAGTATAATATTTTTTTCATTTGAATTTCCATTATTATCAAAGTTGTGATTTTTCATAACTTAGACTACGAAAGTATTAAATAATTTAATCGATAATAGGAAAAATCAATATTTTAACTCTCCTTTACCTTGTCTAATAATAACCGGCTCACTTTCAGTACAGTCTACAACAGTAGATGCATCAATTCCACCAATTCCTCCATCAACAACAATATCGGCAAAAGTGCTCCATTTCTCAAGAATTAACTCGGGATCTGTTGTATATTCAATCTCATCATCTGTATCTTTAATCGAAGTACTCAAAACGGGATTACCCAAATGGGCAACAATCTCACGAATTATGTTATTGTCCGGCACACGAATACCTACGGTTTTTCTCTTCTTGTAAATCTTTGGGAGTGATGAAGTTGTGGGCAGGATGAAAGTAAATGGTCCGGGTAAATTCCTTTTCATCAACTTGAATATCGTATTACTTACTCTTGCATACTCGCTGATAACGCTAAGGTCGTTGCAAATAATAGAAAGGTTGCTTTTTTCGGGATTTATCCCTTTCAGATCACATATTTTTTCCACTGCACGCACGTTTAGTGCATCACAACCAATCGCATAAAGGGTATCGGTTGGATAAATTACAGTGCCTCCATCACGTAATACCGAAACTAT
Source organism: uncultured Proteiniphilum sp. (assembly GCA_964647535.1). Taxonomy (GTDB): domain Bacteria; phylum Bacteroidota; class Bacteroidia; order Bacteroidales; family Dysgonomonadaceae; genus Proteiniphilum. The sequence continues at coordinate 5,034 of CAZYGE010000028.1, read as the reverse complement.
CCTTTCAATATCTCGAGGATTGGGGTTTTCATCATACAATTTAATCAACATAACTTACCACATTTAAATATGTCCAAGCTAATGTACGACTACATCAAGCTTGGACAATTAAAATACTATGAATTCTATAAAATTATTCAGGATCCTGATCTTCAGTCAAGCCTTCTGTATACTGTTGCATTGCGCTCAAACTCATACCCATGCTTGAGTAACCTCCATCATTATAAAGGTTTTGCATTGTAACTTTGCGAGTTAAATCCGAAAACATTACAACACAATAGTCTGCTGCATCATCTGCATCCGCATTCCCGATAGGAGACATTTGTTCAGAAAAGTGAAGAAGGTCTTGCATACCTTTTACGCCACTACCTGCAGTTGTCATAGTTGGAGACTGAGAAATAGTGTTTATTCTAACACCCTTATCACGTCCGTATATATAACCAAAACTACGTGTAATAGACTCCAACAACGCTTTAGCATCTGACATATCGCTGTATCCGTAAAACACACGCTGCGCAGCTATATAAGTAAGTGCCAGAACGGATCCACCCCTTTCAATCGCATCCAATTTGCGTGCTACTTGCAACATTTTGTGAAATGAAACCGCAGAAATATCAAGTGTTTTCTGGAGCATGCCGTAATCCAAATCGTCATAAGTTCTTTTCTTACGCACATTTGGCGACATACCAATAGAATGTAATACAAAGTCTATTTTACCTCCAAGAATCTCCATGGATTTTTCGAAAACCATTTCAAGATCCTCTACATTTGTAGCGTCTGCAGGAAGTATTTCAGCGTTAAGCTTTTTTCCAAGTGCTTCAGTATCGCCCATGCGAACTGCAACAGGAGTGTTTGAAAGAGTGATTGTTGCACCCTCTTCTACTGCTCTTTCCGCAACCTTCCAGGCAATAGACTGGTCATTTAATGCTCCGAAGATAATTCCTCGTTTACCTTTTAATAAATTGTGATTCATATATTCAATGTTTTATAAAACTGCGCAAATGTATAAAAATTGTGCAATATTTAAACACATAAAATTGAAATAAGTTCTCAATAACAAATTATTTTTCGTTTTCTACAGTAATTCCTTTCCAAACAAAGGCAGCGATTGCAGCTCCAAGAAGTGGCGCAACAATAAACAGCCATAGCTGTGAAATAGCGGCTCCCCCTTCAAACAGAGCAGGTCCTATACTTCTTGCAGGGTTAACAGACGTTCCTGTAATTGGGATGCAAACAATATGCACCAATACAAGAGCTAAACCAATTGCCAGGCCTGCAAATTTATTCAGTCCGTTTTTAGCTGTAACTCCAAGTGCAACAAGCACGAAAATAAAGGTGAATACTGTTTCAGCCACAAAAGCAACGGCAGTTTGTCCATCTGCAAAGCCATTCGCCCCTGTTAGTGTAGTAGCTGAATCCGAGTCTTTTGCTAAAAACCAAAGTATAGAAGAACCAATGATTGCTCCTATTATCTGAAAAATCATATACATGCCTGCATCTTTACCGCTCATTCTGCCTGAAAGAAAAACACCTAAAGTAATCGCAGGATTTATATGACAGCCTGAAATACTGCCAATGGCGTAAGCCATAGCCACAACAGAAAGTCCGAAAGCAAATGCTACTCCGAGAGTTCCTACCGAAATAAATGGTTGTGCCGCTCCGGCAAATACTGCCGCACCGCATCCCATCAATACTAATACCATAGTTCCAATTAGTTCTGCTAAATATTTTCTCATGATTTTTAATTGTTTAGTTTGATATTTGTTAATAAAATGGTCTTTAAATTTAGCTATATGCAAAGGAAGTATAAATTTATTAAACAACATCAAAATTAAATACAAATGTGATTATAATCCACAGATTATTATCATTTTACAGAAATTAATTATTGTCTGTTTGAACATTTACCCTTTTAATTGTTTAAGTAAATAAGTTTTCTATTATTATTATGACAATCACTTATATTTA
>CAZYGE010000028.1:0-2966 GCA_964647535.1 uncultured Proteiniphilum sp. | reverse complement strand
TAATTGTTTAAGTAAATAAGTTTTCTATTATTATTATGACAATCACTTATATTTATCATAGTTGCTATCTCATTGAGTTTGATGAATTTTCTATCCTTTTCGACTTTTATGAAGATGTAACCAGACCCGATGGCACCTATTGGGTGCGAGACTATCTTCTGAATAAAGAAGAAGACTTATATGTGTTCTGCACCCACTCACACTCCGACCATTATAATCCGGAGATTCTAACATGGAAAGAAAATAAATCAAATATTCGATATATTTTCTCCGATGAGCTGCTCGAAAGCAATAATGCGAAGCCCGGCGATGCGGTGTTCTTAAAAAAAGAGGAGACATTTAAAGATCATAGAATAAAAGTAAAAGCATTCGGTTCAACCGATCTTGGCGGATCTTTTCTAATTAGATTTAAAGAGATCCTTTTATTCCACGCCGGCGATTTAAATAACTGGCATTGGAAAGAAGAAGTGACAGCCGACGAAGCTCTCACATTCGAAAACAACTTCTTATGTGAAGTTGAGCTGATCTCTGAGAAATTAGATAATTTATATGTCGCAATGTTCCCTATAGATCCTCGTTTAGGAAAAGATTTTATGCTTGGAGCACAACAATTTGTTTCACGTATAAATACTAAGTATATTCTCCCTATGCATTTTGGCGATAATTATGATAAGGCAAATCAATTCGAGGATATTGCCAAAAAATATGGAAGTCATTATATTGCAGTTGATAAAAAAGGGCAATCATTTTATCTTTAGTGTCTATTAATTAATTCATTTACAATTTTTATTATGGAAATAAAAGCAAGATTTGATCATTATAACATAAATGTTCTTGATCTAAACAAGAGCGTTAAATTTTACGAAGAAGCTCTAGGGCTCAAAGAAGTGCGAAGAAAAGAAGCATCAGATGGTTCATATATCCTAGTATTTATGGGAGATGGCATAACCGGATTTTCTTTGGAGCTCACTTGGCTCAGAGATTGGGACAGAGCATACAATTTGGGAGATAACGAACAGCACTTATGCTTGAGAGTAGAAGGTGATTATGATGAGATTAGAGCCTTTCATAAGGATATGGGGTGCGTCTGTTATGAAAACCATAAAATGGGTCTCTATTTTATAAACGATCCCGATGGATATTGGATAGAAATATTACCTTTGCATAGAGATAAAGAGACAAAACATTAGTATGGACTATTTTAATTATAAGCGACGCCCCACAATTGATGTACCTGTGGGTAATACTTTCATGGGGGGTAATTACCCTATAGTTATTCAAACTATGACCAACACAAACACTCTTGATACAGAGGCAAGTGTTGCACAGTGCGAGAGAATAATTGAGTCGGGAGCCGACCTTATAAGACTCACCACACAAGGTGTGCGTGAGGCAAACAATTTACGTGAGATACATCAGCAGTTGAGAGATAAAGGATACACCACTCCTCTTTCTGCCGATATACATTTTAACCCCCGTGCGGCACATGTGGCAGCCACAATTGCCGAGAAAGTACGAATAAACCCGGGCAACTATGTTGATAAACAAAAAACATTTGCCGAAATAGAATATAGTGATGAGGAATATGCTCTTGAGCTAGAAAAGATACGTGCTAAAGTAGTGCCATTTCTTGAAATCTGTAAGGAGCATGGCACCGCCGTTAGAATAGGTGTAAACCACGGCTCTCTTTCCGACCGTATCATGACCCGATATGGTGACACCCCCGAGGGGATGGTAGAATCTTGCATGGAGTTTCTTCGCATTGCAATGGAAGAAAACTTTACAGATATTGTAATCTCCATGAAAGCCTCCAACACATTATTGATGACCAAAGCCGTAAGACTATTGGTTGCAACAATGGACAAAGAAAACATTCATTTCCCGCTACACCTCGGAGTAACAGAAGCCGGTAATGGCGATGACGGTCGCATGAAATCTGCAGTAGGTATCGGAGCACTCCTTAGTGATGGTATGGGTGATACCATACGAGTATCTTTAAGTGAAGATCCTGAGGCCGAGATTCCTGTTGCGCGCAAATTAGTAGAATATGTTGAATCCCGCAAAGGACATCAACCTATTGAAGCAGAGCTATATCCTCACTTCTCACCATACTCCATGGATAAGAGAGAAACCAAACCTGTTTGGAATGTGGGAGGAGAACATCTACCCGTTGTAGTTTCAGACAGAAGTAAGATTGATGATATGTCTATCAACCCTCATTTCATTCCGGACTATATATATGTGGGTAAGAAAGTTCCAAAAAACTTCCCTAAAGGAATGAAATCTTTAGTAGACTTCGCGGGCTGGGAAGACAAGGTAGACAACTTTCCAATGTTTGATATCGAATCAATGGGAGAAATTAGAGATTGCAACGCCAGAGCTAAATTCTTAAAACTCTCCTATCTCGATTTGTCCGACAGCATGATTACATTCTTAAAAGACAGCAAAAATGTAGTTGTTATTCTCACAACCAATCATTTAAACAGAGTTGGAGAACAGCGTGCCTTCTTCCACAAACTACAAAATGTTCAATGCGATATCCCCGTAATACTACATCAAGAGTATAAAGAAGACGAAGCCGAGGATATACAAATTAAAGGAGGTGTAGACTTTGGAACACTCTTTTTAGATGGTTTTGGCAATGGAATTATGATGAGCAATGAGGGTAAAATAGATATAAGCGATCTTGATGCATATTCATTTGGACTCCTTCAGGCATCACGAGTAAGAACAAGCAAAACAGAGTTCATATCGTGCCCCGGATGTGGCAGAACGCTTTTCGATCTTCAAACAACTGTTGCACTCATTCAAAAGCACTTCTCACATCTAAAACATCTCAAAATTGGTGTTATGGGCTGTATTGTTAACGGTGTTGGAGAAATGGCAGACGCCGATTATGGATATGTTGGAGCCGAGCATGGTAAAATATCTCTGTACCGTAAAAAACAGCTCGTAGAGAAGAATAT
>CAZYGE010000027.1:19919-30957 GCA_964647535.1 uncultured Proteiniphilum sp. | reverse complement strand
GATGATAATATTGAGGATTTTGCGGAGATTGTGTAAACTTCCTGACTGCATTTTTGTGACTGAACATTATCTTTAAAATTTCGCAACAACTACGAAACAAGGGTATCGAGAATGTAGTGTATCGTCCTGATTTTCCCATCACCCCCTCAACACTCCCTCATTATCCCCTCATATTTGTATGAAGAGAACCCAGAGAAAGTATTGCTTTTTTCACTGCATGTTAACTTGTTTAATCCATGAAAAAACTGTTAATTTGCAATATTTTTAAAATCTAATAAATGGCAAAAATAAGCGATTCGGTATTAGGGGATATTTCCGGCAAAATTGGTCCCGTAGTAGCAGATATGAGAAATGGTGAGAGTGTTGTAAGAGAACATGTTATATCCAAAGATCCTAAGACACAGAAAAACTAACATCGCCACATTCAATTGGGATAATAAAACTCCCGCGAGCTCTAAACATGGCAAAACTAATAATTTGGTACGCATTGTTTTATTCAATGAGAAACTTCTGGAGACTTTCACTGCTCCTAAATCTGAAAACCGTGAAGAAGGTGTTATATCTATAACTATACCAGAGAGTTGGTTGATTGCAGATGTTCACTTTTGGTTGTTCCTACGATCTCAGAATTTAAAAGATAAATCTGACAGCATTTATATTAAGCTAATTGATGATATAGCATATTTTGACGGCCTTGCCGTCTTGAACAAATACCTTTCAAAGGGGTTAATACATCAATATAGACAACAGCTATTATGAAAGAATATAAGATAGATGAATCGAAAGGGATGGAGATTGGTCTCTACTCTCTTGGCGACCTTTTGCCCGATGCTCATACAGGCATCACAAAGTCGGAGCAGGAAAGAATTAATAACATAGTTGCGCAGGCTAAGCTTGCCGAAGAGGCAGGGTTGGATATTTTCAGCTTTGGAGAAAGTCATCAACAATATTTTATAAGTCAGGCGCATCAGGTGATTCTTGGGTATATTGCAGCGGTGACCTCTAAAATTAAACTTACCAGTGGCGTAACGGTGCTAAGCACTGCCGATCCGGTTAGGGTTTATGAGGAGTTTTCTACTCTCGATTTGCTTTCAAACGGCAGAATTGAATTGATTGCAGGGCGTGCTTCGAGAACAGGTGTATATAAATTGATGGGCATAAGCCTGAGGGATTATGAATCGATTTTTGAAGAGAAGTTTGAACTGTTGCTTCAAATGAACAAAGAGAGGGTTGTAAATTGGGAAGGCGAATATAGGGCAGCATTAGAAAATGCAGAAATTTTGCCTCGCCCGATAAATGATAAGCTCCTAATATGGAGAGGTGTTGGTGGTTCTCCTGCAAGTGCAATTAAGGCCGGTTATCAGGGAGTACCAATGACATTGGCTACATTGGCAGGTCCGGCATCTGCTTTTAAAGACGCTATTGATGCTTATCGCATTGTGTTGGATAAGAGTGGTTTTGATTCTAAGAAAACACCAGTGGCAACTACCAGCCTTTGCTATATTGCAGACGACACAACAACCGCTATGAGAGAGTATTTTCCCTATATGAGTAAGGGGTTTGAGCTTGTTAATGGTAGACCATTTTCCAAATATCATTTTGCCGAAGCTAAAAACAGCAAAAACACCCTTATGGTAGGTGACTGGGAGCTGATTGTTGAAAAAATATTATATCAGCACGAGCTATATGGACATCAGCGCTTTCTGGCTCAGGTTGATTTTGGAGGACTCCCATTTTCAAAAATTGAAAAGATTATTGATATCCTCGCTAATAAAGTTGCACCGGTTGTGAGGAGAGAGACAAAAAAGGATTAAATTTGAATATGAAGATTTTAGGTATATCAGGCTCCATAAAAAGCCAGAAAACTATAACTGCCGTGGAAGTAGTTCTGCAGGCAATTAAAAATAAAGATGAATCTGTAGAAACCGAGCTCATAAGCTTGGGTGATTTTGATGTAGCATATAGTGATGGAAGAGATTATCGTGATTATGACGGTGATACTAATATAGTAATTTCAAAAATGATGGCAGCAGATGCATTTATCATTGGCACTCCGGTTTATCAATCATCCATTCCCGGGGTATTAAAGAATTTATTCGATCTTCTGCCCAAGGATGCTTTTATGGACAAAGTGGTGGGCATTATAACTACAGCAGGTTCAGACAAGCATTTTCTAATGGTGGAGTCGCAACTGAAACCAATTTTAAATTACATGAAGGCTATTATCATCCCGAAGCATGTTTTCATTAATGAAGCATTATTTATTAATGGTAAGATTGTGAGTGACGATATTGAGTTTCGCGTGAAACAGCTGGCAGATGACACGGTAAATATTACTAAGGTTGTGCATGAAATGAGAAAAAAAAGAGAAGAAGAGTTTGATTTTTGAATTGTATCGGATAAAGAAATAGGTTGATTTTTTCGGACTAAAGATGCGAATCGTTAGGCGATACGGACCTAAGCTCAACTTAGGCATAGATAAATATTAGAAAAATAATTTGTTTTATACAAAATATGTCGTACTTTTGCATCCGCAATTGAGAGATACTTAATGTTTCGGGGTGTAGCACAGTCCGGTTAGTGTACCTGGTTTGGGACCAGGGGGTCGCGAGTTCGAATCCCGCCACCCCGACGAAACTTACAGTAAGACAGTTGAAAACCCGCAAAACTATAATTTTGCGGGTTTCTCGTTTTTAATTAATCTTGGAATTAATACATCTTGAAAATTTTGCAAGCTCATATCATTCGATTTTATTATCTTTGTTCTCCATCACCTCAACTTCTAAGTTGCGGAATTTAAAAATTACAGATTTCTATAATTAATGAGTGCAAAACAAGTAAGTGCCTCTAAGTGGCTCGGCAAAAGAATGGCGGGCGCGAGAGGTTCCTATATAACAGCTTCAATCTTTACTCTTCTTAGTGCAGGGTCTTTTGTTGTATTCAGTTGGTATCTGGCTATGTTTTCTTCCTCGTGGCTAGATAACGGCATCATACTACCTAAACTTATGATTTATGCGGCCGCATTTTTAGCAGGTCGTTATATATTTGCTCATTTTGAGTCACGCAGTAATTATAATGCAGGAAATAAGATTGTAGAAGGTATTAAGAAGGAGCTTTTTCCTGTTCTACTGCAGGATAGCAATTTAGACTCCACATCGAGTGCGCTGTATATGACCAAAATAAGCGATGATTTAAGGCCTTATTTTGCATTTTTTGTTCCCTACTCTGTAGCTGTTGCAGTTGTGAGTAGTTTGTTACTGGTAGTTTGTTTTATGGTAGAAAAATGGGTGGCAATTATATTACTGGTTTCTCTATTTGTAATACCTATTCAAATGGCTGTAGTCGGTGTTGGTGCAGAGTCAATTCACAAAAAACACACTAATCTTTTCTTGAAATATTCGGCCGTATTTTATAATAGATTGCATACAATTGCGGAAATTGTTAATTTGAATAATTTCAAACATCAATATCGATTTTTGTCTCGCAAGAGTGAAGAGTTGAATAATGCAACTATAAAAGTTATGAGGGTTGCGGTTTTATCATCGGCAGTGCTTGAGCTATTTGTTACTATTGCAATTGCTGCAATTGCTATTTATCTTGGAATGAGCTTGATGGGGATAATGAATGGTCCTAATTACGGTATGGGTTATGATTTTGGTACTTCGCTTTTCCTTCTCACCATTACTCCATATTTTTTCTTTTATCTGCGTAAGTTTGTGAGTGCATATCATGATAGAAATAAGGCTCTTGCGGCAGCCGACTTATTGATTCCGTTGCTTGGCAAAGAGTCCGAGGAGAAGATAATTGATCATAATGAGATATTTAATGATATTACGATTAATAATCTTAATTTTTCATACCCAGACTCACCTGTAAAGGTACTTCATAATATACATCAGCATTTCCCTAAAAAGGGTTTGGTGTTGATTAAAGGAATATCAGGGTCTGGTAAATCTACTCTGTTGAAGATTTGCACCGGAAATTTAGCTGCTCGTGAAGGTATTGTTTCAGTAAACGGAAAAGATAATAGTTGGTCTCGTCAATGGCTAAAAACGAATAGTTCTTATATGAATCAATTCCCCTTCATATTTGACGGAACTATACGTTATAATGTATTTCTTGACAGTGGTTTGGCAGACGACTTTATTAAAAATAATGATTATCCACATTTTCTGAATCGAATTATAGCTAAAAAGGATGATGCCTGGGATTCTCAATTAAGCCACAATGGTAAACAACTATCCGGTGGCGAACGTCAGCTTGTTACGCTTGCTAGAATGATGTTGCATTCAAGACCCGTTGCTATTTTGGATGAGCCAACCGCTAACCTCGACTCGGACACTGCGGAGGTTATTATATCTGAGATTGCAAAAATGGCTGAGGATAGATTGGTGATAGTTGCTTCCCATGAACAAAAGTTCGAGGGCGTGGCAGATACTGTCCTAAATTTAAATTGGGGGGAACAGATGAGTTATGCGTGAATTTATTGTCATATATATTATTGATCCTTTTAAGGATAAATGGAAGCAAGGTTTTCTTTTGCTGGCATTGTGGACTGTGGCTTTTGTGGCTATGCCTGCTGTCTCGGGATGGTTTTTAGCAATGTGTAGCTTTGTTTTTGCTAGTGCTAATATTGGTTTCTCTTACTTAGTGCCTGCTGCAATTATTCGTTTGTTATCAATATTCAGAACTGCAACACGCTATTTTGAAAGATTGGAGAACCATAAGACAACTCTGGATGCTCAGCAAAGTTTACAACTAAAAATATTCAAATCAGTTGCGCGGTTGCCTTATTTCAGAAAGCAGGTAAATAATAACTCCTCGTTATTGGAGAATAGCACCCACGGGATTGATCAGATTTTGAATCATATACTGTTATGGCTGTTGCCTATAACCGCATTAATATTAACCATTGCAGTTTACTTTATATTTTTAGTGATATTTTCCAGAGTGATCGCTATTGAGTTTTTGATTTCATCGGTAATATTGTTGTTTTTGGTTCCTCAGTTTGTATTCAGAAAAAACAAAATTTTATATCAAAAACTTAAGCAAGCGCGGGAGGATAACCATCTTGAATTGATTCAAGGTTTCAGAGGAAGAATTGAGATATCAAAATACAATATGCAAGATAAGGCATTTGAGGCTCAAGAAGATAAAAGATTTGAAATTGAGCAACTTGAAAATAAGCTGCAGAATAATTCTTTTTACCTTCAACTGATTGTGGGCCTAGGTTTTAGTTATATTGCTGCTTTTCTTCTTTGGCATTCAAGCCAGCAAGGTTTAAGTGCTCCTTTTTCTATAGGAATATTTTTTGGTATAATGGCTCAGGCTGAGCTATCAGAGATGCTTTTTTCGGGTAAGTCTGAAAAGAGTTCTGTTGAACATCAAGTTAAGGATATTGAATCTATAATTGATGAAGGTAGTGTTCCGTCAGAGGAAGTATCGGTATCATCATCCCTTGATAGATTGAAATTAAATAATTTAAGAGTTATGATTCCTGAGACTCAGGTGCGCGTAGGACCTATTTCATTACAGATTAATAAAGGCGACTGGATTGCTATTTATGGGGAAACCGGCAAAGGTAAGAGCACATTGTTAAATGGTCTTTTTTATCCCGAATATATAGAGGATGGAAGTATAACCTGGAATAATGAAAGTGTTTTACATCTTCCAGTTCCAGAGGCAATTTATGTAACTCAGAAAGCTTATTTGTTAACTGGCACATTACGTGAGAATTTTGAGGGATTTCCAGATAAAGAGATCGAGGAAGCACTAAAGACGGTAGATTTATCATCATGGCGCGATACTTTGCCTGAGGGCCTTGGGACTTGGTTGGGCGAACATGGAGAAACATTGAGTGGTGGACAGCGCAAGAAGTTGTTGCTTGCACAGGCACTCCTCAAAAACCCTCAACTACTGGTTGTGGATGAGCCTACTGCAGGTATCAGTACTGAAAATGCGATTGATATTTTTCAGAATATTCAAAGTAAGCATCCGGGTATTACTATTTTAATGGCCACGCACCTAAAGGAGTTTGAAAAGGTGGTTGACAAAGTGGTTAGTATCTATTAATTGAGTACATTTGTATCTAATTTTTAACAGAACGTAAGTTATTTATGTATAGAACAAACACATGCGGTGAGCTTAGGCTTACTGACTTGAACAAAGAAGTAACATTGGCCGGATGGGTTTCAAAGATTCGTAAGATGGGCGGTATGACCTTTATCGATCTTAGAGACAGATATGGCATTACTCAACTATCTTTTAATCAGGAGGTGAATCACGATTTAAACGAACAAGCAAATAAGCTAGGGCGTGAGTGGGTGATTCAGGTTACTGGAGAAGTGATGGAGAGAAGCAGCAAGAACAGTAATATCCCTACAGGTGAAATTGAGATTGTTGCATCGGAGCTGAAAGTTATAAATTCTTCTAAAACTCCTCCTTTTACAATTGAGACAGATACTGACGGCGGTGATGAACTTCGGATGAAGTATCGTTATCTTGATCTAAGACGTAGTGTTGTTCGTAGAAACCTTGAACTCAGACATAAAATGGCGTTTGAGACCCGCCGTTATCTAGATGACAGAAACTTTATGGAAGTTGAGACTCCGATACTTATTGGATCTACTCCCGAAGGAGCACGAGACTTTATTGTTCCTTCACGCATGAATCAAGGTGAGTTTTATGCTCTTCCGCAGTCTCCGCAGTTGTTTAAGCAGTTGTTGATGGTTTCTGGGTTCGACCGATATTTTCAAATCGTAAAATGCTTTAGAGATGAGGATTTAAGAGCAGACAGGCAACCTGAGTTTACACAAATTGATTGCGAGATGTCTTTCGTTGATCAAAATGATGTGTTAAATACATTTGAAGGTCTTACAAAGCATTTGTTTAAGACTATTAAAAACATTGATGTCCCTGATTTTCCGCGTATCAGCTACGCTGATGCAATGAAGCTATATGGTTCCGATAAGCCTGATACCAGATTTGAAATGACTTTTACTGAAATTAAAGAGCTTACTACCGGACAGGGTTTTGGTGTTTTTGATTCTGCTGAATATGTGGGAGCCATATGTGTAGAGGGTTGTGCAACATACACACGTAAGCAGGTTGATGAGCTTACTAATTTTGTGAAGCGTCCTCAGATTGGTGCAAAAGGACTTATTTATGTCAGATATAATGAAGATGGCACGGTGAAATCATCCGTAGATAAGTTTTATAACGAAGAAATTCTTAAAACATGGATTGAGAAGTGTGGCGCCAATCCGGGTGATCTAATTCTTGTATTGGCTGGTGAGACTGAAAAGACTCGAAAACAGTTAAGTGAACTTAGACTTGAGATGGGCTCACGACTTGAACTAAGAGATAAAAATAATTATAAATGCTTATGGGTAGTTGATTTCCCCCTTCTTGAAAGAGATGAAGAGTTGGATAGATTCTTTGCTAAGCATCATCCTTTTACATCTCCTAAGATTGAGGATATTTCTCTTTTAGAGAACGATCCGGGTGCAGTGCGAGCAAATGCATACGACCTTGTAATAAACGGTGTAGAAATCGGTGGCGGCTCTATACGTATTCATGATAGTGCATTGCAAAAGAAGATGTTCTCTGTTCTCGGCTTTACTGATGAACAGGCACAGGCTCAATTTGGCTTCCTTATGGATGCATTTCAGTATGGGGCTCCTCCTCATGGTGGAATAGCCTTTGGATTGGACAGGTTTGTTTCTATTATGGCAGGTCTTAACAGCATCCGAGACACTATTGCATTCCCTAAAAATACAACGGGCAGAGATGTGATGATTGATGCTCCTTCAGAAGTTACAAAAGATCAGCTTGATGAGTTGAGTATAATGCTGAAACCATTAAGGTAACGTTGACAGCCATCAGCTTAATTTTAGTAAAACTGTTATTTTTAACGATAAATATAGACTCGCAATACTGACATTAAAACAAAAGACTGTTTCTCTGAAGTATAAACTTCTTTGAAACAGTCTTTTTTATTGTAATAACTCTTAAATACATTATAAGGTTAAAGTGAATATCCCTCGGTATACGTTTTATTGAATAATCTGTTAGCTTCTGCTTCGAGGTCATCAACAAATTTCTCTGCTACAGGATCCCATTTTATTGGACGACCAAGGTCGTAAGCGATATTACCTAAAGTACACACCACACATGAACTGTGTCCAGTTTCAACAGGAACAACCGGTTCGGACCTATTTTTAACTGATTCAATAAAATTTGTAAGGTGAGGTATTTGAGTTTCATAAGCACCTTCTACCTCTTCTCTTTTTTCCGGCAATAAACTATCATCAGATGCTACAAAATGTCCTCTTGATACTTCAATCCATCCTTCATCTCCCCAAAACTTAACACCTTTGGTCATCTGTTCATTAAATGGTTCTTCTGTCATTACAACTCCATTCTCATATATAAATGTAAGGTGTTTGGTGTCTTCGTATCCTGCGGGAATTATCTCAACCGGACCACTTCCATCCATTTTAAGTGCCCATTGAGCTACATCAAACATATGCGCTCCCCAGTCGGTTGTAAATCCTCCTCCCAACTCATTATACCAACGCCACGCTCCCCAAATCTTTTCATTTTCTTCCGGATCAAGAGAGATAGGTGGGTTAAGGTCAGAATTAAAATGTACATATTCAGATGGTCCTAACCATAGTGGCCAGTTAAGGTCGGCTGGAATTGGCTCTTCGGGTAAATCATATGGTGTGGGGGGTGCTCCAACATATGCATTGATACGTTCTATTTTTCCAAGCTTACCCTCATGCACCATTTTTATTGCATACTGGAAGTTAACATCAGAGCGTTGCTGACTACCTACTGCTAGAATTACTCCGTTATCTCGTACAGCTTTGGTTAGAGCCTGTCCTTCTTTAATTGTAAAGGTTAAAGGTTTTTCGAGATATACATCTTTTTTTGCTTTGCAAGCTTCAATTGCAATTAAAGCATGTGAATGATCGGGTGTAGCAATAACTATTGCATCGATATCTTCACGTGCAATAAGATCAGCATAACGCTCATAAACTTCTACTGACACTTCATTTCCGTTAGTTGCATAATGCTCATTCACTCTTCTTAAAAATCTTTCTCTCTTAATCCCATAGACATCACAACCTGCAACTACTCGCACCTCTGCCATGTGAATGTAACCATTTAGTAGATACATAGCTTGTCTACCTAGACCGATAAATCCCAATCTAATTAATCCATCACTTGAACCTGCATTCTTATTTTGCTTACAAGATGACAGAAATTGTGGAAATACAGCAACTCCAACTGCACCCACAGCAGCTGTTTTAATAAATTTTCTTCTTGAGAATTGATTACTCATGACTTTAGATAATATTTAAATGTGTGCACTTTTTTGTTTCCAATACAAATATAGGCCATTTTTCACATCGTTGCTATTTTTTACGAAAAAGATCAATTATATATAAATACTCATATCACCCGTATAATTAAACAGGTGATATAAATAAAGTTCAAGAAAGTATATTCTATAAAAAACTTGAATTAAAGTCTATAATAAACGCCAAGGGAGAATACTCCTCGGTAACCAAATCCTATTTCAGCTGTTCCTCCAAATTGCTTTCCAAAAGTCACACCTATGGGGCTAACATGAAAATTGAAATAATTTGTCCCATCACTCTCACTACTTCCGCCTGTTGTATACTTGGAGTTCATATTACTTAGCCCCGCTCCAAGCAGACCGTACAGTCTGATGTTTCTACGGGAAAGATATGTATAAGTACCTTCTGCAGCAAAAGTTAGATATGTGGATGAGTAATCTCCAGTAGTTACACCTCCGCTTACTGCGTCGGATGTTGTTTGCAGGAATGAAGCAGAAGCACCAACCGATAGTTTCTCAATTGGGTAATATGCATAACTTAACCTTAACTCACCTACTGATTTTTGATTTTCTAATTTTGTATCACTACCTGCCAAGTCACTAATTACATTCTTTGCAACATTAAAGAATGTATCTGCAATATAATTTGTAGAGAGTACGCCAACTCCACCACTAAAATGATGCTGTTGTGCATTTGAACTATAAAAAGTAGCAGTTACAAACAAAATTGCTAAAAAATTTTTTTTCATAGCTGTAACATAATTTAATCAAACATATTACAATGAAACACATCCTAACAAAAAATGTTCAAATACAATACATTACACAAAAGAACCGACTCTTTGAGCCGGTTCTCCTTATATAAATAAATTTAATTTGATTACAAATTTGGATTAACGCTTTTCCAGTCTTCGGTTGCTGGAATAATACCCATTGCTATAACCTCATCACGAAGTTTAACAAGGTGACCGTAACTCTGCTTTAACTCTTCTAATTCAGCATCTGTCCCCTTGATATCACCAAAAGAAACACCGTTTTTGTCAAGTGTAGTTTCCATAGCCATCATAATATGATCAAAGCCTTGACCATTTACATAGCAACCTGAAGGCCATCTGAATGCTTCACCACCCATTGTTGCACGTATCATTTCCACTGATGTATATGAAGGGCTTTGGAACGATGAACGACCACGAAGTTTGATGATATTTGCTCCTCCTTTTGTTACACGAATTTTTAGATCTGCCCACTGCTCATTTGTTAGTGCATCTGTACCTATGAGTTCTGAAAGGAGCTTGCCATCTACTTTTGCTGTTGAAGCAAATACTGCCATTTGCTCGCCATGTCCTCCGTATGTGCGTGCACCTGTAACTTTACTTTGATCAACACCAAAATGTTTAGCAAGTTCACTCTGCAATCTTGTGCTATCAAGTGCAGCTAATGTTGTAACTTGTGATGGTTTTAATCCAGAATAAATAAGTGCTACCAAACCCGTAATATCTGCAGGGTTAAAGATAACTGTAAGATGCTGTAAATCGGGGCAGTAAGATTTGATATCTTTTCCAAGCTGTGCTGCTATTTCTGCATTGCCTTTAAGAAGATCTTCACGTGTCATTCCGTCTTTACGAGGAGCACCTCCTGAAGAGATCATATATTTTGACCCTGTAAATGCTT
>CAZYGE010000027.1:2015-19819 GCA_964647535.1 uncultured Proteiniphilum sp. | reverse complement strand
TCTTTACGAGGAGCACCTCCTGAAGAGATCATATATTTTGACCCTGTAAATGCTTCTTTGACATCTGTTGAGTATGTGAAGTTGACACCCTCGAAACCGCAGTGGCGCATTTCTTCTACAACACCTTCCAGACCTTTTTCAAAAGGGTCGTAAAGACAGATGTTAGGTGTTAAACGCATCATAGCAGCAGTTTGTGCCATATTGGAACCGATCATACCTGCAGCTCCTACGATAGTTAGTTTGTCGTTTGTTAGAAAACTCATAATTGATAACTATTTTAATGTTAATATACTCTGTGCAATAGGTTTTTTACGACATCAAATATACGAAATCTAATTTAATTTGTCTGTATCCTATTTTATAATATTCACTAAAGAATATAGTATACTAAAGGAGCTTCTATTGAAGCAATTGAGACAAGATATAAGTAATTCACAAAACAGTATTTTAGATATAATGCAGATTGCCAAAATATTTCTAAATAATATATAGTATGACCTTAATTGGTAGGAAGAAGAATAAGTTATATACAAAAAAACCACCCTGTTGAGGGTGGTTCTTTTAATATATATCGAACAACTTTAAATTATCTGATTTTTTTATAACCATAAACAGCTCTGTCACCTAATTCTTCTTCTATACGGAGCAATTGATTATATTTTGCAGTACGATCTGAACGGCTAAGTGAACCAGTTTTAATTTGTCCAGCGTTTGTTGCAACTGCGATATCTGCAATTGTTGCATCTTCTGTTTCACCCGAACGGTGAGAAGTAACGCTAGTATAACCGTGCCTGTGAGCCATCTCTATAGCATCCAAAGTTTCTGTGAGAGTACCAATTTGATTTACTTTGATAAGAATTGAGTTGCCGCAACCCATTTCAATACCTTTTTCGAGGAAATCAACGTTAGTTACAAAAAGATCGTCTCCGACCAGCTGACATTTGTCGCCAATTTTGTCAGTTAATAATTTCCAACCATCCCAATCGCTTTCGTGCATACCATCTTCAATTGAGTCGATAGGATATTTTGAAATTAATTCTTCGAGGTATTCAACTTGTTCTTCTCTTGTACGTTTTTTACCATTTTCACCTTCAAACTTTGAGTAGTCATAAACACCATCAACATAAAACTCAGACGCCGCACAGTCTAGTGCAATCGTAACATCTTCGCTAGGTTTATATCCGGCATTTTCAACTGCAGTAAGTATCGCTTCAAGAGCTGCTTCTGTACCACCTGCAAGATTAGGTGCGAAACCACCTTCATCTCCAACTGCGGTACTTAAACCTTGATCGTGAAGTACTTTCTTTAGAGCGTGAAATACTTCAGTCCCCATACGAAGACCTTCTTTGAAAGATTTTGCACCAATAGGGCGAATCATAAACTCTTGAAATGCTATTGGGGCATCTGAGTGTGAACCGCCATTAATGATGTTCATCATAGGAACAGGAAGTACGTATGTGTTAGTTCCTCCTATATAACGGTAAAGTGGAAGATCTAGGAAATGAGCAGCTGCTTTGGCTACTGCAAGAGAAACACCAAGAATAGCGTTTGCGCCTAAATTTGATTTTGTCTTTGTCCCATCAAGCTCATTCATTTTGCCATCAATCTTAGTCTGCTCTATTACAAGCATTCCAATTAATTCAGGAGCAATAACATCGTTTATGTTTGCTACTGCTTTTTGAACTCCTTTGCCTAAGTAGCGATTATCATCGCCATCACGTAGCTCTAATGCTTCGTTTTCACCTGTAGATGCTCCTGAAGGTACAGCAGCACGTCCAAACGCACCTGATTCTGTGAACACATCAACTTCGACAGTTGGATTTCCTCTTGAATCCAAAACTTCACGTCCTAAAATACTTACAATTCTCATGTTGTTGAATTTTATATATAATAAATTTATCTATTAATGCGGATAGTTTGCAATAACTAAATTATAACCTTTAACATTTAAAGTAATACACTGATTACTAAGTGTGCAAATATACAATTTTTTCCTGTAAGTTTAATGTCTTAAGGCCATAAATTCATTTCATATTGCTTAAAATCCTGCATTAACAGTATCAATAAGAACACTTAAGTTTGAAGTGATAAGCTTTACAGAAATCGCCATTAAAATTACTCCAAAAAACTTACGAAGAATATAAGATCCGCTTTCTCCTAACATTTTTTTCACTGAACCTAAGTATCTCAACACAAGATATACAATTATCATATTTATCAAAACTGCTATGATAATATTCAATATTTGAAATTCGGCTCTCATAGAAAGTAATGTAGTGAAACTACCCGGCCCGGCAATTAGTGGAAACACAACTGGGAATAATGTTGAGGAGTTTTCTAAAGATGATGGATTATCATTCTTGAATATTTCAACACCAAATATCATTTCAATAGATATTATTAGTAAAACTATCGCACCTGCAACTGCAAATGCTGAAATATCTACTTGAAAGAGTTTCAACAACCACTCTCCTACAAAAAGAAAACCAAGTAGGATAATTGTGGAATATATAGTTGCTTTTTCGGGATGTATAGTTCTGTTCTTACTCTTTAAATTTAGAAATATTGGAACAGAACCAGTTACGTCTATTATAGCGAAAAGCACCAAAAAAGCACTAACAATCTCAAGAATGTTCATAGTCATGAATTCCCAGCTTTATTAATTATCTAGAATAATGATAGTTTATGATTACAATTTGATCGCAAAAATAATATTTTTCGACAAATAATCAAACATTTAATTATCACATGTCTATTAAAATTGCAAATTCTCATATGGGAATGGTGAAGGATGGACGGAATTCAGATATTTAATTATTTTGAATGTATTAAAGTGGTGGAAGAATCTTTTTACAAAACTTTTTAAATTCGCACAATTATCGTTACAGTCATTTATATTTTCTATAAAATCGGATTCTGTGAGAAAATTATTTAATGCAGGATGAAGCTTATCAAATAACAAAGCAATTTCACTTTCGTTTTTTTTGAAAATACCATCTTTCATATCAAAAAACTTTTTCAGCTCATAGAAAGATTGTTTTGAATACACCTTCATTATACCATCTGGTTCATTGAGTATCTTTTCTAATGCCGGTCCGGTACCAAACGGAACTCGATCAGAGAATCTTGCCAAGGGGTAAACATATGTGTTGTTCAGTTCTTTAACACCACCCATTTCAAATATCTTTTGCAAAAAATAAAAATCTTCACCCCCTTGTTGTCTCCCCATTCCCCCAACACGAACATATGCATTGGCACTAACCGCAAAAGCTGACCCAATTGTATGATAATAAAATGGGAAACCGATATTTTTTAGATTATGCTTAAAATAGTACATGTAGGTTTCATATTGTCGAATAGCATTTTCTAAATTGCGATTTCTATTAGTCTTATTCTCTAATTCCTGTTCCCTTTCCTCATTAACTCTGTGATGGAAATTATGGATTGTAGCATTGAGTTTAGAACTTTTGGAGAATTCGTTATGAATTGATACAAGAAAGTTTTCCGACACTTCACAATCAGCATCTAAAGAAACAATAATTCCATGATTATTGGAAGTGCAATAAAAGTGATGTATGCCAAGGTCCATTCCAATTTTCCTGGCTAACCCAACTCCGGCATGTTTTTTAGGTAAGTTCTCACAAAGTATTGGGTGAAATACTAAGTGAGGGTTATTATTAATATCAGCAAACCGCTCAACTTCTTCGAATGTTAAGCGGTTTTGCGCTAATATATTTTTATTGGTTTCCTCACCCGAATTTATTACAACTGCAACAAATACATTTGCATTTGGCTGTGTGCAGCTTTTAAGACTTTGCAAAGTATGCATAAGATTAGGTTCGTTATAACATGGTATCACAACAATTATATCTGCGGTTGGAGCGGTTGGGAATTCCAACTTTGTGTACTTCCCTTTATGCCTCAGCAAATATGTAGTCCAATGTTTCAAATTACATGAACCTATATTTTTTAATTTGACGAGTTTGCAGTAGCTGGACCATATTTGTTATTCAAAAATTGAATAACATCATCCGTAATGTCATATTTGTCTTGAGCAAAAATTAGAGTACTGGTAGAAATATTACTGAAAATAATTTCATAATTATGACTCTTATTAAATTCTTCAATTCTTACTTTGATGGTATCTTCCATTTGCAAATTCAACCTTTGCTGCTCTATAAGAAACTCTTGCGACAATCTTTCGGCCAACTGCTGATATTCTTGGTTCATCTTCATAATTCGCTCTTGTTCTTGCTGAGCTCTTTCTTGACTTAAAAAAGCATTATTGCGAAGTTTGCGTTCGAACTCCTGTGCGGCTGAATTTATTTGATTTTCTCGTTGATTAAGAGTTGCACGTGTACTCTCTTCTTTTCTTAGCAACGACTCGTTAAGATCACTGGCAAAATTATAATTTACTAAAAGCGAATCTACATTAACAAACGCTATTGGTAGATTTAGCGTAGAATCATTTAATAATGCAGAAAGGTTTCTACCAGAATCTTCTTTTGTAGAGGGGGCAGTAGTAAAATGTAGAATAAAAAGAATAATAACTGCTACAGCTAGCACTCCGCTAACTACGTAATTGGTGTAACTCTTCATTTCAGGAGATTTATATTTTTTCGTTTTTCATTAATTCCACTAAAGGACTTTCTTTATATCGATATTCAGAATC
The DNA here is from genome assembly GCA_964647535.1 of uncultured Proteiniphilum sp. Taxonomy (GTDB): domain Bacteria; phylum Bacteroidota; class Bacteroidia; order Bacteroidales; family Dysgonomonadaceae; genus Proteiniphilum. The sequence goes on along the minus strand of CAZYGE010000027.1, from coordinate 15,147 downwards.
TTGCGATGTTGCACAGCTAATGCCTCTGTCTTGCATAGCTTTGCTTGCTCCAATATGTGTATTGGGAAATTCGCCTTTTTTTGTAAAGAAAACGCGCACTCCCATTAATAAAACGGCAATTAATCCGATTGCAATACCTATAATTAGTGTTTGTAACATAATAACTCTCTTTTGTTTGTATCGCAAAGATAACTGTTTTAAGTAAATTATTTACTTTTTCCTTAATAAAGATGCTAAAAATATTGCATAGCCATATTTTTTCGAGTAATTTTATGTTTTGCACTACAATGACATGATTAAAACAATTCATACTATAATTAAAACATATTATGCCTATTAGAGATTTACAACCATCTGGTATCTGGGGTTATTTTTATGATATTACCCAAATACCCAGACCATCCAAGAAAGAAGAAGCAATACTTTCTTATCTTCTAAGATTCGCAAAAAAACACAATCTTGAATCAAAACAGGATAAAGCGGGAAACATCTTAATAACCAAAGAAGCAACTTCCGGCAAGGAGAAATTGCCAACTATAATACTGCAGTCTCATGTTGATATGGTTTGTGAAAAAAACTCAGATGTTGAGCATGATTTTGACAAAGATCCTATAGAAACTATCATAAAAGGAGATTGGGTAACAGCTAATGGTACTACATTGGGCGCAGATAACGGTATAGGAGTTGCTGCTGAACTTGCAATTTTAGCATCCGACGACATATCGCACGGAAAAATCGAAGCCCTTTTTACTGTTGATGAAGAAACCGGGCTCACAGGTGCCAATTCATTAGAAAGAGATTTTCTCACAGGTAGCCTATTGATTAATTTGGACACCGAAGAAGAGGGTGAAATTTATATTGGCTGTGCCGGAGGTAAAGGCACAACTGCATACTTTGAATACAAAGAAAAAGATTCCCCAAAGAAGTATTTTTGGTTTAAAGTATATGTGAAAGGCCTGCGTGGTGGTCACTCAGGCAGTGATATTGAAAAAGGTTTTGGGAATGCTAACAAAATTCTATCCAGATTCCTTCACTCAATAAACCGTAAAAAATACGGAATGCTACTTTCGGAAATAAAAGGCGGCAATTTACATAATGCTATCCCTCGCGAAGCTTATGCAGTTTTGGGAGTTAAGTCAAAGCACAAGGAAGACATTCGAGTAAAGTTGAATCATTTTCTTGCAGATGTACAAGATGAGCTCAAACAAACCGAGCCTAATGTAGATATTCAAATGGAGTCTGTGAAAACACCATCAAAGGTTTTGAAAAAAGGAACCACAGAAAGATTGATCCAAGCGCTTATTGCATGTCCTCATGGTGTCATTGGCATGAGTAACGATATCAGAGGGCTCGTTGAAACATCTACAAATCTAGCTTCAATAAAAATGTTGACTGATAATCGTATTGAAGTTGGGACAAGCCAGCGTAGCTCCGTAGATTCGCAAAAGAAATATGTAATAGATATGGTTTCATCCGTATTTAAGCTTGCGAAAGCTACAGTTGTTCATAACGATGGTTACCCAGGGTGGCAACCAAACCCAGATTCAGAGCTATTGAAAGTTGCAAAAAAAGAATACAAATCTTTATACAATAAAAATGCGAAAGTAAAAGCTATTCATGCCGGTCTAGAATGCGGTTTATTCCTTGAAAAATATCCCAATCTTGATATGATTTCAATTGGACCAGACATGACTGATGTACACTCACCAGATGAGAAAATGAAAATATCTTCAGTGGGCAAATTTTGGGACTTCCTTGTTAAAATCTTGGAAAATTTGCCCGAAGAATAAAAGCATTACCATTATTTTCTATCTGGTTGCTTCTCTCAAGTAACTCTTTTGCAATTCAGATGTATTATTAATTTCGTGTACAAGTACAGAATATATATAACAGGATTCTTATTAATATTATACACGGGAGTTGTTTCTCAAAGCAACTTCCGTGTAATGTTTTATAATGTAGAAAACCTTTTTGATACTCATGACGATCCTTTAAAAGAGGATGATGATTTCCTCCCCAATGGTTTTATGCGGTGGACTAATTGGAAATATCAAGAAAAACTTAGCAATATCACAAAAGTTATTACAGCAGTTGGCGGCATGCAATCGCCTGCACTGGTAGGCTTATGTGAAGTTGAGAACGACTCTGTTTTATTTGATCTCACCAAACGCTCCGCTTTGAGAGCTCAGGGATATGAATTTATTATTTCTAATTCGCCCGATAATAGAGGGATTGATGTCGCATTACTTTACCAACGTCATCAATTCAAACTTTTAGAAAGAGATGAATATAAGATATCATTTAGTAATGAAAACAGTCGACCAACGCGCAATATTCTACATGCAGTTGGAACAATAATGAATGGCGACACTTTAGATGTTATTGTTTGTCATTTTCCTTCTCGAGTATCAGGAATAAAAGAAACAGAACCGGCAAGAATTGAGTCTGCAAAGACTTTGAGAAACAAAGTAGACAGCCTTCTATCTTTACGAGCCAACCTCAACCTGATCATTATGGGTGACTTCAATGACAACCCCGATGACACCAGCATGCGAGATGTTCTTATGGCAGGTGGATTTAGTTCCATAAAAAGAAACAAAATCTATAATCTTTTCTTTAACGAAAGTAGCAAAGCTGAATTTGGAACCTACAAATATCGTGGGGTATGGTCAGTTAACGATCATCTAATTGTAAGTGGACGTTTATTAATGAAAGGTAATAGCATTAAGGTTAAAGACAACGAGGCACATATTTATGACGAAGACTTCCTTTTAGAGGATGATGAAAGATATTATGGAAAAAAACCTTTCAGAACAAATTTAGGTCCTAAATATATTGGGGGCTTCAGCGATCACCTTCCGGTTTATATGGACTTGATTATTAATACATTTAAATAGATATTTTTCAAACTTTATATTAAAACATTTGGTTATTCTCATAAATATGGCATACATTTGCAATATCTAAGATTATAGCGATTAATAATCGATTTTAAATTAAAAACAAACAACACCAATGAATCCATTACTTATCAATTTGAACGGCTGGGAAATTCCTATTATAGTACTTGTAATCCTTATTCTTTTTGGAGGAAAGAAAATACCTGAATTTATGAAAGGTCTTGGAAAAGGCATCAACAGTTTCAAAAGAGGTTTAAACGACATAGAAGAAGATATTAAAACTGATATATCCTCAGATCAGAATACAACAACTACAGGAGATAAATAACCTATACAGCAGAGTTCTTCATCACAATAAACAAAAAACTACCAGGTATATTTTGTAATATATGGCCGAAAAAGAGATGTCCTTTTGGGACCATCTGGAGGAGTTCAGATGGACAATAATTCGTGTCCTCATTGCTGTTGTAGTTTTTTCAATAGTGGGATTTATAATTATTCCCTATATATTTGATTCTGTTATACTTGCTCCCAGGGATTCTGATTTTGTAACCTATCGCTTTTTCGAAAAAGCTGGCGAATATATACCATTCTTACCTGATTTTTCCGGAGACTCCTTCAGGGTGGAAATGTTGAATATTAACATGACCACCCAGTTTATGACTTACATATCTACATCTTTTGCCTTTGGTGTTCTTTGCACCATACCATTTATACTATATGAAATATGGAAATTTATAAGCCCTGCTCTGTATGATAACGAGGCAAAAGGAGTAAAGAAAGCATTCGGCTTTGGTGGTTTCATGTTTATAATTGGCTGCCTTGTTGGATATTTCATAGTTTTCCCGCTTATATTCAGATTCCTTATTACATTTGAACTGAGTGAATCAATAGAAAATATGATCTCACTAGATTCGTATATGAATAACTTCTATACTTTAATCCTTATAATGGGGTTGGTATTTGAATTACCGCTTGTTTTCTGGCTTCTTTCCAGTCTGGGATTAATATACCGATCTTTCTTTAAAAAGTATCGTAGACATGCATTCGTAGGCTCCTTGGTAGCCGCTGCTTTAATCACACCATCGGGTGACCCATTCTCTCTTTTCGTAGTAACAATACCAATATACGCATTGTGGGAGATTAGTGCCTTCGTAGTGGCCAAAGACCCACCTGAAGAAGAGCTTCCGGCTATATTTGATTAATTAGCCACAATATAAATTACACGCAGTATTTGATTTATTAAACTATCTCTTTGCCAAAAGGGCTGAATGCGAGCCTCATTAACTTAAAGTGCTGATTGCCAAAAGGTATGCCTATAATGGTTATATAAAAAAGAAGACCAAACAAAAGATGAGTGAGAATTATTGGGAGTCCTCCAACGAAAAACCAAATTATATTCATCACTGTGGATAAACAACCGGTAGGCACCTTTTTGCTTTTAACTCTTTTACCAAAAGGCCATAATGAGACCTCTGCAAGTTTCAGAGATTGAATTCCAAAAGGAATCCCAATAATAGTGAGCATAAGGGTTATACTACCTATCACATATTCTATGGCAATTATAAAACCTCCAAATACAACCCAAATAACATTACCCAGTGTTTTCATTTAACAGCGATGACTTCTATCTCAACGAGAGCATTTTTGGGTAGCCCTTTCACTGCTACTGTTGATCTTGCAGGATAAGGCTCTTTGAACTGTTCGGAATAAATTTGGTTCATGCCTTCAAAGTCAGACATGTCACTTAAAAAAACAGTGGTCTTTACTACGTTATTTATATTTGCCCCTGCAGCAGACAGCACAGCCTTTATATTTACAAATACCTGTGTTGTTTGTTCTTTAATACCACCGAATACAAAATCGCCTGTCACACAATCTATGGGTAACATGCCCGATAAAAAAATCATTCCGTTCACTTCCACAGCCTGACTATATGAACCTATGGCTCTCGGTGCATTCTTTGTTGATATTTCTTGTTTCATAATCTTACCTTTAACATTTGTTAGTTATGAGTTTAGTCTTCGTTGTCTTAGAACTTCATATATTATAACACCTGCTGCTACGGATACGTTCAGTGACTCAATTTTTCCAAATTGTGGAAGCTTAATCAATTCATCACTAATACGTAGATGCTCCTGTTCAATACCAATATCCTCTGAACCCAAAACTACGGCTACGGGTAAATTCATTTCGGCATCTGTATACATTGTAGCAGCTTTTTCTGTAGCTGCAACTACTTTTACACCACTATTTTTTAGAAAAACAATAGCTTCTTTTAAGCTTCTCTCGCGGCAAACAGGGAGGGAATGCAGTGCACCAGCAGAAGTTTTCATAGCATCGCTGTTCACAGAAACACTTCCTCGCTCAGGTATAACAATTGCATTTACTCCAGCGACCTCACATGTACGCGCTATAGCACCAAAATTGCGAACATCCGTAATACCATCTAAAATAAGTATAAAGGGATTCTTACCTTCTTCATATAATAATGGAACAATATTCTCCAGTTTATGATATGTAACTGCAGATGTAAACGCAAGAACACCTTGATGGTTTTTGCGTGTTATTCTATCTATACGTTCCACTGGCACTTTTTGCATAGGAATCTCATATTCTCGCAATAATTGCATAAGCTCTGCAAAAAGTTCGCCCGAAAGATCTCTTTTCACTAACACTTTATCTATATCTTTACCAGCTTCAATTGCTTCAATTACTGCACGGATACCGAAAATAACTTCTTTGTCTCTCATTCGATTTAACATAATTCTATAATAATATATCCCCTCACACTCCAAGCATAACCTTAGCGTTACTTAAAGCCTCATTTGTTATTTCGGCTCCGCTTAGCATGCCTGCAATCTCATTAACTCTTTCTTGGGCAGAAAGTTTTTTTATATTAGTTGTGACTTCTTTCTCAGACTCTTCTTTATACACTTTAAAGTGAACATTTCCCTTAGATGCAATCTGCGGAAGATGACTAATTACTATAACCTGCATCCCATTACCCATCTCTTTCATTATTGCTCCCACCCTATCGGCCACATCACCCGAAGTGCCTGTATCTATCTCATCAAAAATTATGGTAGGTAGCGCTACTGCTCCGGCAATCATTGATTTTAGGCATAACATCAATCTCGATATTTCTCCTCCTGACGCAATTTCCGATACCGGTTGTGGATAACTGCTCTTATTTGCTGAAAACAGAAACTGCAAATCATCTATACCTGTAATATCCGGAGTCTTTTTCTCTTTAAAATGACAAATGAAGCGAGTGTTATTCATTTTCAGATAGGCAAGCTTATCTATTAACTGTTTCTCTATTTTTGGTACTGCTGCTTTACGCTTTTCACTTAGGATTTTGCCTTTTTCTAACATGAATCCTTTATTCTTAGCAACATTCTCTTCTAAAATTGACAATTTTTCATCGTACGATTCAATATTTGCCAATTGAGTTCTCATCTCCATTTGCAATTCAATCAGCTCTTCAACACTATTGGTTGAATGTTTTTTCAGCAAATCGTATATTGTACTTAATCTGTTTTCAATAAAACTCTGACGTTCTGGGTCAAAATCGACACTTTCAAATAATTGAGACGCCTCTTCTCTAACATCTTTGAGATCAATAAATGCAGATATAACTCTTTGGGTCAATTCTGAAATTTTTGAAAAGTAATTCTCTATACTTTGTAGCTTGTCGCCTATGTTTCTCAATTGGGATTCAACACTGGATTCTCCTTCTGAAAGCACAGTTGTAGTTAGAAACAAAGCAGATTTTATTTCTTCTGAATGTGCGAGAGTCTCAAGCTCCTCTTCAAGCCGCTCTTGCTCACCTGTCTGTAGCGAAGCTTCCATTAAAGAATCGTACTGAAACCTTATAAAATCTTCCTCTTCTCTATTTTTTTGTGATTCTAAAAAAAGATTATTATACTCCTTTTCTGATGATTTAAATAAAAAAAATGCCTTTTCAAATTCATTTAATTCTGATGACGTATTTGCAAGAATATCAACCACATTAAGCTGAAATGCATTGTCGTTCAATACAAGATTCTGATGCTGAGAATGAACGTCTATCAACTTATCTGCAAACTCCTTTAAGTGATTGAGAAGAACCGGTGAGTCATTTACAAAAGCTCTCGACTTGCCGCTGCTCCAAATTTCACGACGTAAGATGCACTCATCACCATCATATACCCAGTCTCTTTCTTCAAAAAATGTTTTAAGATTATAATCAGAGATTCTAAAAACACCTTCAATAACAGATTTATTTACATCATGTTTAATATGACGACTTTCGGCTCTCTGGCCTAAAATGAGTGAAAGTGCACCAAGAATAATTGATTTTCCGGCACCCGTTTCGCCTGTAATGACCGTTAGTCCCGTATCAAAATTAATATGAATGGAATCAATTAGTGCGTAATTCTCTATATATAATGATTTTAACATAAACTCCTGTTGAATAAATAGAATTGCTTCCAAGTATATCACTAACAAGCAAAATTACATATTATTTTGGATTATCTGTCTGAATTGCTCAATTCTTAAAACCGATTATTTTGAAATCAGTACGACGGTTTAATTGATCCGCTATCTCTTGCTGTTCTGAAGACAACTCATTTATAAAACTCTCCGTAAGCACATCATCCACTTCGATAAAATCATAACGTTTAGCAAGTGAAGCAGCAACTTTTTTTGGTTCACTTTTACCAAGCCCCATTGTCACCACTCTATCTTTATGAACCCCATTTTGAAACAAATAATTGGCTACAGATTGAGCACGTTGCATAGATAATTCATTGTTGTACTCCTCAGATCCTCTTCGATCGGTATGAGATCTTAACTCTATTCTTATTTCGGGATGTTCATCAAGCAGTTCAATTAACTCATCCAGCTCAGTTTTGGATCCATCACGAAGAGTGGCACTATCAAAATCATAGAATATATTCTCTAAAACCACTGGGTTATCGTAGGGTATCATTTCAAAATCGATATAATATAATGTATCAACTACATCTGGTTTTATTTTAAGAGATTGTTTACTATTAAGAAATCCATCTGCACTCGCCATAAACAAATATTCAATCCCAGCTTTCGATTTAAATTTATACTCCCCATCGCTATTAGTCGTAAAGTTATATTGAGACCCATCGTCTCCTACAACGAAAACTTTAGCACCATTAATAAACTCATCATCATTATCAACCACAAACCCCTCTATATCAATACTGTTTTCGGGATACGTAAATGAATAAATGTGGTCGTATCCCCTTACATCATTCCTATTTGAACTAAAAAATCCTTTATCAGCGCCTTTCTCAAAGGTTATCCCAAAATCATCGTGCGAAGAATTTATTGGAGGTTGCATATTTCTCACTCGCCATACATCTGAACCAGACTGAAATCGTGCTTCAAAAACATCCAAACCTCCCATTCCCGGATGCCCATTAGATGAAAAATATATAGTGGAATCGTTTCTGATATATGGAAACATCTCATCGCCGGCAGTGTTAATATGGAATCCGGCATTTTCTACCAATACTACTTCAATGTCTGGTGTAATTCTGGCTAACCAAATATCTTTGCCACCATATCCTCCCGGCATATCGGATACAAAATACAAATATCTACCCGAAGGTGATATTGAGGGATGAGCAAAAGTTGACGTTGAATCACCTTCAATTATTTCCAACTTTCTCCCTGCACTCCATTTTCCATTTATTCTGCGCGAATAATATATTTCAGGAGTTGTAGGTCGATTATTATTTGGCTCACTGTATGTATAAAACATATACTTTCCGCTGGCAGTAATGGATGGCGTACCTTCATCAAACTCGGTATTAACATCTGAAGATAACAATGTGGGTTTCTGCCATTCACCAGAAACGTTTTGCTTAGATATAAACAAATCGTTATATTTCATTCCTGTAATAGAACTCAATTTCTCTCCATGAGCGTCATTTCTTGAAGAGGTAAAATAAAGCACATTATCACCTTGTGCAAACATAGGGCTAAACTCACTCCTATTAGAATTGAATATCTCAGCAGGCTCTACTATAAATCTATTAAGATTGCGACTTTCCTGCCAATCTATCGACATTTCCGCACCTGCTATTCCATTTATGGCTAATGAGTTATTGGGCTTAAGTGCGAGAAACTTATTATATGCATCAATGGCTTTGTTGTATTCCCCTTCTCTATGTAACATTTGGGCATAACTCAAATACATTAGTGTATCGGGATAACCTAATATTATTGCATTTCTATAACCGGTAATAGCACGTGAAGTTCGATTAATCTTGCGGTTTACCTCCGCCATTTCATAAGCTATTACACCGCGTAATGCATTGTCTACGCCTGCATACTTTCTGTATAGATTTCTGTAAGTTTCACTTGCAGTATAATAATCTCCTCTAATATACTGATCTCTGGCATCACTTAATTTAACCTGATTGCACGAGATAAGTAATAACAAAAAGTATACTATACTAATGAATCTTATAATTCTCATTTATGCTCTGGTCGAAGCAAATCATTTATTGTTTTAACAGGATTGAATGTTGAAACCGGAACCTCTACAAACAGCGTATTCCAATCGCTCATTGCACCATTCCAGAGACCCGGTAGCTCCAGAGCTTTTAAATCTTTGCCATTAAAAGACTTCTGAGAAATAAAACCTGTTTCTAAATCAACAAATTTAGTCAAATCAAATTTATTGTTTTTGTAACATTTTACTCCACAAACCACATCAACGGGATTAAAATGAGACCCATTTTTGAAAATCTGTATAGCGCTAGAATCATTCTTATCAATTTGTGAGCTCTCAAGTATTTGAAGAGAAGCAGTACCATCCTTATTTTTCACGATAAATGGTCCTCCACCCGGTTCACCCTCATTTTCAACCATTCCACATACTCTGAAAGGCCTGTCGAGTTTCTTTATTAAATATTCTTTTAACTCTTGATCTGATTTAAAATCTCCTGTATGATTAATGGATAACTCATCCTCTGTGAATTTAAGCACCTCTTGTAAATCCGTTCCTGAATAATTACCTGAATCTAACTTAATGAGATATTGATGAGCTTTTTCTTGCATTGTAACTAAAACTCCCGCCAACAATTTTTTATAATGTGATTCATTTTCTTTAAGCCTGTCAGGGACAGTATTATCTACATTCTTTATAAATATAATATCTGAATTTATATCATTAAGATTCTCAATTAAAGCACCATGACCTCCCGGCCGAAACAGAAGCGACCCATCTTCATTACGAAAAGGCTCATTGTTCATATCAACCGCTATTGTGTCTGTTGAGGGTTTTTGTATGCTAAAAGAAACATTGAATTTAACGCCAAGTTTAAGTTCATAACTTAGTCTCCTAGCTGCATTCAGAAGCTCAAACATCTCACGATGCTCCTCAGATACAGTAAAATGAATATTTACAACGTTTTCCGCATTTTTGGCATAAAATGCTCCTTCAGTTAAATGCTCACCCACAGGTGTTCTATTTCCTTCGGGATAACGATGAAAGTGTAATAACCCCTTCGGCATATTGCCATAATCCATCCCTTCTGCAGATAACAGAGCGTGAATTACATCTTTGTGCCTTTCTTCTTTGAGTAATTCCTTAACCGATTTACTGTATAATTTATTACAAGTATTATCTAAAGATGATATAAATGGGAACTCCTCAATTCGATCAAAAAAGGTTTTCAAAAACTCATTTGTAATTTGCTTTTCATCTGAATCATAAAAGCTAAACAAATCCTTAAACATACGACTTGCCGCACCTGAAGCAGGAACAAATTTAGTTACAGTTTTATCGGTCTGCAGAAAGTCTTCCCAGTTTTTCAAAAAACTTTTCTCCTCATCTTCATCTAATCTTAGAATCCCATCATCCACCTTTGCTGCAGAAACTATATCTAAATACGGGAAACCTTTTTTGAAATAGTTCAACTGAGTTTCAACCTGAGCCTCGGTTATACCTTTTTGCTCTAATAAATCAAGATCATCCTTTGTAAACATAACATTATTCTAACTTAACGAAATTCATTTGCTCCAAAATTACAGAAAATTAAAGCATTTCCAAGCACAAAAAGATAAAAAAATGCCGTCATATTGGCAGACTGAATCAATCCTGTAATTTTTGGCACAACATTTGAGAACAAATATGTGTAACTCAAATTAAACGGAAATAATATTTAAATTAATACAATATATTTATGGGAAAAATAATCGGAATCGACTTAGGTACAACAAACTCGTGTGTCTCCGTAATGGAAGGCAGCGAACCTGTTGTAATCCCTAATAACGAAGGTAAAAGGACTACCCCTTCAGTTGTTGCATTTATGGATAACGGAGAACGTAAGGTGGGCGACCCTGCAAAACGTCAGGCAATTACCAACCCAACCAACACAGTTTCTTCCATTAAAACATTTATGGGGGAATCATTTGATCAAGTTCAAAAAGAAATCGGGCGAGTACCTTATAAAGTAGCAAAAGGAGACAACAACACTCCACGTGTTGATATCAACGGTCATTTATACACTCCACAGGAAATCTCAGCAATAATTTTACAGAAAATGAAAAAAACTGCTGAAGATCACCTTGGACAAGAGGTAAAAGAAGCAGTTATTACTGTACCGGCATATTTTAGCGATGCTCAGCGTCAGGCTACAAAAGAGGCCGGAGAGATTGCGGGCTTAACTGTTCGCCGTATTGTTAATGAGCCAACTGCGGCTGCATTGGCATATGGTTTGGATAAGCAAAACAGTGATTCAAAAATTGCAGTATTCGACCTTGGTGGCGGTACTTTTGATATCTCTGTTCTTGAATTAGGAGATGGTGTTTTTGAAGTAAAATCAACTAACGGTGACACTCACCTTGGAGGAGACGACTTCGACCATAGAATCATTGACTGGCTAGCAGAAGAATTCCTTAATGATGAAGGCATTGATCTTAGAAAAGACCCAATGGCTCTACAGCGATTAAAAGAAGCAGCAGAAAAAGCAAAAATTGAACTATCTAGTGCTACTTCTACAGAAATAAACCTTCCTTACATAATGCCGGTAAACGGTATTCCAAAACATCTTGTAAAATCTCTTACGCGTGCCAAATTTGAGCAATTGATTGATGATTTGCTTCAACAATGTAAGAACCCAATTCTTACAGCAATGAAGGATGCAGGTTTGAGCAACTCTGATATTGATGAGGTAATTCTTGTTGGTGGTTCCACAAGGATACCCGCAGTTCAGGAATTAGTAGAATCTATATTTGGTAAAAAGCCCCACAAAGGAGTAAACCCAGACGAAGTTGTTGCAATTGGTGCAGCTATACAGGGTGCAGTTCTTACAGGGGAAGTAAAAGATGTACTTCTATTAGACGTTACTCCTTTATCTCTCGGAATTGAAACACTAGGTGGTGTAATGACCAAGCTAATAGATGCCAATACTACAATACCAACCAAAAAAAGTGAAACATTCTCTACTGCATCAGACAATCAACCTTCGGTTCAAATTAATGTACTACAGGGTGAGCGTTCCATGGCAAGAGACAACAAACAAATTGGAGTCTTCAACCTAGATGGTATTCCACCATCTCCAAGAGGTGTTCCTCAAATTGAGGTAACCTTTGATATTGATGCCAACGGTATTCTAAATGTATCAGCAAAGGATAAAGCATCTGGTAAAGAGCAGAAAATACGCATTGAAGCATCTTCAGGCTTAAGCGATGACGAGATCAAACGCATGAAAGAAGAAGCTGCTGCAAACGCTGAAGCGGATCAAAAAGAAAAAGAGCGTATTGATAAATTAAATCAAGCAGACTCTTTAATCTTTCAGACAGAAAAACAGTTGAAAGATTTGGGAGATAAAATCCCAGCCGACAAAAAAACACCAATTGAGGAATCTCTCAGCAAACTTAAAGAAGCTCATAAGGCTCAAGACATTGATGCTATAGATGCAGCTACAAACGAGTTAAACACTGTTTTCCAAGCAGCATCTCAAGAGATGTATAATGCATCAAATGCTCAGCAAGGAGATCAACCCGGACCAGAGGGTGGACAACAATCTTCTGAAGGTGATAACAAATCTGATGATGATGATGATGTTACAGACGTTGATTTTGAAGAAGTGAAGTAAGAAAGATTAGAAATAATCAGAATTTAATATAGATATAGGCTGCAAACTGAGGTTTGTGGCCTATTTTTATTTATTCCTATGATAGAGCTCAAAAAA
>CAZYGE010000027.1:0-1915 GCA_964647535.1 uncultured Proteiniphilum sp. | reverse complement strand
CCAACTCCTAACCAACTCCTAACCAACTCCCATTAACTACAGTGTTGATATGGAGTATCTAAAGCCTTGATTAATCTTTGGCATTGATTAATTGTTCAGCATTTTATGTTTGATAGGCTATAGCTACATTATAAGTGCTATAATCTAGATATCAAATTGCGAATGAGCAGCTAGGGGGGTGATAATAATTGTTATTGTCGAAAATTTTTATTATCATCTACATCATAAAATATGAGAATAAGGGCTCAATTATATAATTTATTTATATCTTTGCAGCCCAATTAGAAAGGAGGTTATTGCATAATGATTATAGTTCCATTAAAGGAAGGCGAAAACATAGAAAGAGCACTTAAAAAATTTAAGCGTAAATACGAAAAAACAGGCGTGGTTAAAGAACTACGCAGACGCCAAGCATTCATGAAGCCATCGGTTAAAAACCGTAAGCAAAAGCAGCATGCAGTATATGTTCAAAAAATGCAAGAAGAAGAGGAATAAATTTCCTCAATAGAATATTTTCTTTATCTTAGTAGTTCAATTATTTTATTGAGAGAACTATCAGATGTTGAAAGAAAAATTTATTGAATATCTCCGTTATGAGAAGAATTACTCTCCTCTGACGGAGATTTCTTATTTAAGTGATATCAGTCAATTTGAGGATTTCATTAAAGACAAAGATGAAGAAATCACTTTGAATTCAATTGATAGCGACCTTATTCGTTTATGGATTGTGTCTCTAATTGAACAGGGGCTTAAGCCCAGTTCTGTAAACCGAAAACTAAGTTCCTTGAAATCTTTTTTCAAGTATCTTCTGAAAATAGGTGTTATTGATCATAATCCTGCAAAACTTGTAGCAGGTCCTAAATTGGCGAGGAAACTGCCTAGCTTTGCCAATGATCGTGAAATGTCGCAAATTCTTGACACTGAAGGCAACTTTTCCGATGATTTCAGAGGCGTTAGAAATCGATTTCTTATCGAACTATTTTATCTTACCGGAATAAGGAGAGCAGAGGTTATTTCACTAAAGGATAAAGACATAGATTATCATAATTCTACTTTAATTGTAATCGGAAAAGGGAACAAACAGAGAATAATACCTTTTTCTGATTCAACCAAAGAAAAATTAGAGAAATATATTGAGGTAAGAGACAGGGAAATTAAGAACAAATCGCCTTTTCTATTTGTTAAAGAGAATGGAGAAGCTCTATATCCTGAATTGGTTTATGAAATAGTAAATGCACATCTTAGTAATATTAAAACACTTTCTAAAAAAAGCCCTCACGTGCTCAGACACTCATTTGCAACAGAAATGCTTAATAATGGGGCAGAAATTAAAGCTATAAAAGAAATTTTAGGTCATAGTAGTCTTGCTTCGACCCAAGTTTACACTCATGTAACATTAGATGAAATGAGAAAAGCTTACCATAACGCTCATCCAAGAGCAAAAAAATAAAGGAGGAAAATATGGATCTAACAATTCAATCTGTAAATTTTGACGCAACTGAAAAGCTTAAAGCTTTCATTGAGAAAAAAGTAAATAAACTTGAAAGAATTACTGAAGATATAATTCTAGCCGAAGTTATTTTGAAGGTAGTACCTGATGCTGTAAACAATAAAGATGCATCAATAAAAATTAACCTCCGCCATAAAGATGCGTTTGCAAAAAAAGACGCGGACAACTTCGAAGAGGCTATAGACCTCTGCATTATGGCACTTGAGAAGCAGATTTTAAAGTCAAAAGAGAAAAACGGAAGATAGTTTAGAAAAAAGTTAGATAAAGTTTTGGCATAAATAAAAATATCACTACCTTTGCGACCGTTTCTCACATAAAAAAGTTGAGAGATAGCTAAAACAAGCTTTTACGCCTCTTTAGCTCAGTTGGCCAGAGCACGTGATTTGTAATCTCGGGGTCGTTGGT
>CAZYGE010000026.1:3799-31187 GCA_964647535.1 uncultured Proteiniphilum sp. | reverse complement strand
TTAATTATATTTAATTTGCATATAGTGCTAAATCATTCATTATTTTCTGATAAACTTTGGGGTGTAATTTTTTGATAAGCTCCGCAACATAATTCATTGCTTCTCTAGTTTTAAAATCTTTATAGTCAAATTTGAATGTTTTCCTGATATTTTCTTCATTCTTACCGGTTACTTTTGTAAGTAATTTAGCCCAATCAACTCTGGTTGAATTGTCAAAATTAAGCCCTAATTCATCATATATGTAATAAGTGTAAATATTATTTTCAAGTACAGAAAATCCTTTTTCATCTCTTTCCTTCATTTCCAACTTATGCTTCTCTTTCAATTCTTGAACTTCAGCATTTAACTCCTCAATTTCTTCTTGTAGTTTTTCAATCTCCGATTTATTTTCAGTTATCTGATAATGTTGCTTATTAAGGATGTGCTTTTTGATTAACTTACTTATAATTGATAATTTTTTCTCTATTCTTGTTCGTTCTTTTTTTTGCTGTTCATTTTCATTATCAAATTTCAAATCATACTTTTCAGTCATATATACTACCATTTGAACTACTGTGCCAACAAGCAATTGATCAGAATCAGTAAATTCGGTTACAAACTTTTTCGCCTTATCAGAATTATTTGCATGTATTCTAACCAAATCGAAAATTTTATACGCACTATTAAAAGCTTTCAACCACCACTTATTACCTTTATCCAATTCTTGATTTCTACTTTCGTAGAATTCTTCGTTAGAACTGTCAAGGAGATAATCGACTAAATCATCTTTTGGATAATCCTCTTTAAATATTTCCCTAAGATCATTTATTTTATTCTCCGTATTACAGCATATTTCCTTGGTTTCTGCAAATCTATTACTATTAGAGTTGGTATATTTGCAATTTCCGGAAACAAGTATATTGTAAGCAAATATAAATGTTTCATCATCATATATGGCGTTCAGGATTTCTTTGCGAACAGTTGATACATTTTCAATAGAAATTTCAGTTTCATACAAAACAAAATCTTCACAGCACAAAAGTCCATTATAATTCGAAGTCTCACTCCGGCATCTGGCATCTGCAAATAAACGCTGATCAAAATAAAGTTGAGTATTATATTTATCGGATCTCAATTGATATAAATCATATACGCAGCTTTTTACGGTATCATAGCATGGAATTGTTACTTTGTACAATTCCAGAAATTCTTTAGCTCTCATAAATATTAAAAATGTTACAATGAATATAGTGTTAAGATTAAGGCAAACATAAATAATTTTATCATTTATTTAAACGAAAATAAACAGAGAAAAATGTTGCATAATTCATATACCAATTGTTCAATTAGTTACAAAGTGATAGTTTCGTTTTATTAGTTAATATTAAAGTTGTTTTTATATATAAAGGTTGTAGCCAATATCTTTTCCGCAGTTCATATATATAATCTTTATACATAGCTTATATTTATACAAGCTATGTATAAGGTATCTATAGCACTTTTCAGGAGAAAATAAAAACAAAAATCCTTGCAAATTTCCGCTATTTTAGTTAAATTTACACTCATTAAAGAACATGAAACAATGGCAAAATTCAACCCTTTAATTGGTATTACCGGCAAGCTTGGTAATCTTTCTTTTTATGTGGATAAACATGGTAAACAGATAGTTAGAACAATTAACAAACCTAAGGATCCTAAAACTCTTAAGCAGCAAGCACACAGAGCAAAATTTGCGCTTGCTAATAAAGCTATGTCGCCTATGTGTACAACAATAAAAAACGCAAATAATGGCGATAGCACGTATTACCGGAAACTTGTTGGTGAAGCTTACAAAAAAGCTATAATAGGGGAGTATCCAGACTTCGCTTTTGATTACAGCAAAATTGTAATTGTTAATGGCACGTTAAGTTTACCTGCAAACATTAATGCTTTTGCAAATGATGATAGAAGTATATTAATTTTCAGCTGGGAGAGTAACAAAAGCAGAGATTTTTTAAATATTGTCTGTTTTAATGAAAACGATACTAATAACTCTGTATATACAGAACGCAAAAAGCTCTCTGCCGGTAAAGCAGAAATTGATCTGCCAGATAATTGGGAATCTGATGTAATACATTGCTGGATTTATATGAGCTCATGGGATTTTAAGAATTACTCGGACAGCTATTATTTGGATATATAATCTTAATCGCAGGTCGAAAGTTCAGCACTTAAGGAATGTGAGTTTTTCTTTTTCGTCAAGGATTATTAATGTTTTTATAAGGCCTCCGATAATTCTATCGGGTACCCGATCTGCGAAAAGAGCGTTAAGTTTGATTTGCTGTTTGAGCGAAGCGAGTTCAAATCAAATAGCTCTTGAGCAGCAAGCGGGTGATAGAATTATCATAGCCGTGAAAAACATTGATAATCCAAGAAAAAGAAAGACTCCTTAAAACAGCCTTTTCTAAAAAAATAGCTATAATTTTGCTCTATGGAATCGCAACAAACAATATCACAACAAATAAAAAACCAACTAATAAAATTTGGGAACCCCCAAAAAGCAACTCACTCTGCCCGCTTTTTCAAAACCGGCAAAGGACAATATGGAGAAAATGATATATTTATAGGATGCACTGTGCCTGAATCTCGCAGCGTTGCAGCAAAATTTAATGATGTCCCATTGGCCGAAATTGAGAAACTGCTTCATAGCGAATTGCACGAATGCAGATTTTGTGCTTTGGTTTTACTCAAAATGAAATTTAGGAAAGCAGATACATTTCAACAAGAAAAGTTGCTCAATTTTTATCTCGCAAACACAAAGTGGGTAAATAGCTGGGATCTTGTTGATGTTTCGAGTTATAAAATAGTGGGGGAGTGGTTAAAAGATAAAAACGATAGAAGCCTTTTATATCGTTTGGCAAAAAGCGAACTTCTATGGGATCAACGTATAGCAATTGTTTCTACATTGGCTTTGATTAAACAAGACGATTTTAAAGATACCTTAAAACTGTCTGAAATATTCCTAACCCATAAACACGATCTTATGCACAAAGCATGCGGGTGGATGTTGAGGGAGGCTGGAAAACGAAATGTAGAAGTTTTAAAAGAGTTTCTAAACAATTATGCAACCTTAATGCCACGTACAATGTTAAGGTATTCAATTGAGAAGCTATCTTCAGAAGAGCGAAAGGAGTATTTGAATAAATGAAAGTTCACACACATACATTAGAAAACGGATTAAGAGTTATACATAGGGAATTCCCATCAGAAATATCATATTGCGGCATTGTTGTAAATACGGGTACCAGAGATGAGTATCCCGATGAGTGGGGTATGGCTCATTTTGTTGAACATATGCTATTTAAAGGTACCAAAAAACGCAAGACGCACCATATTTCTAACCGTATGGAAAATGTGGGGGGAGATTTGAATGCATACACAACAAAAGAAGAGACTTTTATTTATTCAACCTTTCTCAGAGAGTATTTCCCCCGTGCAGTGGAGCTTTTGAGTGATATAATATTTAACTCAGATTTTCCTGAAAATCAGATCGAAAAGGAAAGAGATGTGATTATTGATGAGATCGATTCTTATGCCGATTATCCATCTGAGCAGATTTTTGATGATTTTGAAGATCTGATGTTTGAAGGTCATGATTTTGGACATAATATATTGGGAGAGCCTGATATTCTTAAAACATTTGATAAAGAAAAGATTGATTCTTTCTTTAAACGACAATATCATCCATCTAATATGGTCTTTTTCTCGTTTGGTAGAACTCCTTTTACCAAAGTTGTGAAGTGGCTGGAGAAGTATTTCAATTATCCTGTTGAAAAAGTTGAGCCCAAGAAAAGAGTAGCACCCGATGTGTTTTCTCCCAAATCTAAAATTATTGATAAAAACACCACACAAACTCACGTTATGTTGGGATGGAACGGATACAATCTTCATCATTCCGATAAATATGTGCTTTATCTTTTAAATAATATTTTAGGTGGTGGAAGTCTTAATAGCAGACTTAGCAGATCACTTAGAGAAAAAAATGGGTTGGTATATAATGTTGAGTCTAACGTTACTCTATATAGTGATACAGGGTTATTATCGATCTATTTTGCTTGTGACCCTAAAAACAGAGATAAATGTTTACGTTTGATAAATAAAGAAATCAAGAATTTAAGCATTAAGGAGCTTACTACTATGCAGTTGTCTTTGGCCAAAAGACAGTGGAAAGGTCAGCTGGGGATAGCTTCTGAGATGAACGAAAACAGCGCTTTAATCATGGGAAAAAGTTATCTTCATCATAATAATTTTATAAGTTTGGAAGATATCTTCACAAGGTTTGATAAAGTTACTGCCAAACAGATAATTGATGTATCAAAAGAGCTGTTTCGGACCGATCCTGTTAAATTAATCTATTTGTGATGAGATTAAGATATCGAACAAAAAACAGAGATATGTGTTCTAATACTGTTTTTAAAAGGATATTAAAATAAATGTCTTTAAACAGATAAACAAACTTAACTAAAAGAATTAATTATGAAAAAAATGAGATTTATGTTGGTTGTTGCTATGTTGGCAATGGTAACCGCATTGAGTGCACAAGCACAACTGGGAGTAAAAGGTGGATTAAATATGTCTAACTTTTATGGCGATGATTTAGATGATCAGAACATGAAACTTGGCTTCCACGTAGGTTTAACTGCAGACTTTGAGATTGCTTATAACTCAGCTATTCAAACCGGTTTAATTTTACATACAAAAGGAGCTAAATACTCTGCATCGGAAGGTGAAATTTCAGGAGATGTTACTGTAAACCCAATGTATATTCAACTACCGTTACATTATGCTTACAAGCTTGATGTATCTCCCGGTACTCGCGTAGTTTTCCATGCAGGTCCTTACGCAGCTTATGGTGTTGGTGGTAAAACAAAAGTAAGCGGATCATTAGGAGATGCAAGCGCAGAAGTTGAAGGTGATGTATTTGGTGATGATGGTTTCATGAAAAGATTTGATGCCGGTTTAGGTCTTGGTGTTGGTGCCGAGTTTGGTCAGATTTTATTAGATCTTGGATGGGACATGGGTCTTGTAAACATTGCAGATTCAGATAACGGCGATTTTAAAAATCAAAATGCATACTTATCAATAGGATTCAGATTCTAAGATAAGTTCTACTATATACTTTAATTACCCTGCATGTTTATCCGTGCGGGGTTTTTATTATATTTGTATTTGAAACAAATATAGCATATGAGGACAATTTATTTCATATTGGTTCTTTCTTTAATATCGTTTCATTATGACTATCTCTTTTCACACAATGATTTTACAATTGTTGAAGGAGGCATAATTCGCGGCAGCAGAGATAGTAGAGAGCTTTCGATAGTTTTTACCGGTCATGAGTATACTGATGGTGCGGAAGTCATTCTAGAAACTCTTAAAAACCAAGGTGTAAAAGGTTCATTTTTCTTGACCGGAGACTTCTATAGAGGGTTTCCTGAAATTTCTAGGAGACTTCAGGAATCGGGTCATTATATGGCTCCTCATTCAGATAAGCACTTATTGTATACCGATTGGGATAATAGGGATTCTACTTTGATTACCAGAAACGAATTACATACCGATTTAATAGATAATTACAAAGCTATGCATGATAATGGAGTGTCAATTGAAAAGCCTTTATATTTTATGCCTCCATATGAATGGTATAACAGTGATATAAGTAGGTGGACAAAGGATTTGGAGGTTGAAATTGTGAATTTTACTCCCGGTACAACTTCAAATGCCGATTATACTACTCCGGATATGGCTAATTATAGGTCTTCGGAGGTTATACATAACAATATCCTCGAATATGAAGAGAAGGATGAATATGGATTAAACGGTTTTATTTTATTGATACATATTGGTACTAATCCAAAACGTGTTGATAAGCTTTATGACAGGCTTGATGATTTAATTGTAGATTTGAGAAGCAGAGGGTATGAGTTTGTAAGAATTGATGAATTACTTTCAAAAAAATAAGAAGTATGCATAAGACATTCCTTTCTACTATATTGATTTTCTTAAGCTATACTGCTTTTTCGCAACCGGCAGTGGAGCAAATAATTAATAACCCTGCACTAAAAACTGCTACTGTGGGTATTTCGGTGGTTGATATTTCCACAGGGAAGAGTGTGGCGTCATATAATTCAGAAAAAGCACTTACTCCTGCTTCCGCATTAAAATTGGTAACTACAGCTACTGCACTTGAAGTGTTAGGTGATAACTACAGATACAAGACTGAGGTTGCATTTGATTTAAATGATCCCTCTCGTATATTGGTAATAGGGTCTGGTGATCCTACCTTGGGAAGTGAAAAGTTTAGAGAGAACCCTAATGTGTTTTTCTCGAATAGTGTGCAACAGCTAAGAAAAACACTATCTAAAAGTACAGCTTATTCTATTTATGTTGTTGATAATTTGTTTGGTTATGATGGGGTTTCGCCCGCATGGACATGGATTGATATGGGCAATTACTATGCGTCGGGTTCGTATGGGATTAGTGTTTTTGATAATAGCTATCGGTTATTTTTTAATACTACAGATATAAATAATCCCGTTATTCTCAGAACCGAGCCTCACATAGAGGGACTTACTTTTTATAATGAGCTTACAACAAACAACACGGGGCGTGATAATGGTTATATCTATGGAGCTCCATTTTCGTTTGATAGGGCAGTGAGAGGTAATATCCCCGGTGGGAGGTCTTCTTTTAGTATAAGAGGCGATATACCGGATCCGGGGCTACTGCTTGGACAAACTTTAGCTGATTATCTTAAGAAAGAAGGGTATAAGATTGGGAAAATAGAAACTGCAAGAGAAGACTATATTTCAGGAAATATGTCCCCCTTACGTGCATCGCAGAAGTTTAAAGTTGGTAAGTCTGTTTTCACCCAGATGTCGCGCCCAATGAAAGAGATTGTTAGAGAGATAAATGTGGAAAGTAATAATCATTTTGCTGAGCATGTAATACGTACTATAGGTAGTAGTAGCCGCATAAATATTAATGACAATGTTCTTGAAGAAGCTATTGAGTATGTAGGAGAATTTTGGAAGAGCAAAGGTCTTGAAACCTCTTCTCTGAATATTTATGATGGCTCGGGTCTTGCGCCACAAAATGCAGTGAGCCCGAAGTTTTTAACAAATCTGCTGTTATATATGTATAATGACAGCAGATATAGTGATGCTTTTATTAGCTCATTGCCGAGGGTCGGTCAGGAGGGTACACTTAGAAGTTTTATGACTAATACTAAGTACAATGGCAAGATTATTGCCAAAAGTGGTAGTATTGGCGGTGTACAATGTTATGCCGGATATCTTATTGATGGTGATAAAAAATATGCTTTCTCAGTTATGATAAACAAGTTTAATGGAACCCGTCCTCAAGTCAGAAGCGCTATTGAAAGGTTCTTACTAAGTCTTTAATTGTTTTCTATCTTTTATTTATCTTAGTCTTGATTTATTTTAGCCTTTGATTGTTCTGAAACTAAGTTTGAATTTCAACTTTAATTGTTTTGTTTTAACCTTATGGCCTTTTTACAATTTCAACAAGCTCAATTTCAAAAACTAAAGTTGTGTATCCGGGTATTGCATTGTTACCCGATTCACCATACGCTAACTTCCAAGGCATCCATACTTCCCATTTATCACCGGCTTTCATGTTTTGTAGTGCGGTAGAGAAGCCATCTACAACACCATTTACATTTAAAGTTCTTGCAATATTATTTCGTGCCGTTGTGTCAAAAATAATTTTATTTGTTATAAAGTTATCATTTTCATCTTGATATGTGTCACCTCTTTCCCAGTTGTTTTTATACCAGCCGGTGTAGTGAACTTTAACTTCTTCTGTAAAGTAGGGGCTTCTTTCACCATCACCCGATTCAATGACTTTATACATCACATATCCATTTCCTGATTGTGAGTTTAGTTTGGTGTACTCTGAATCTGCCGAGATTTTGGCAAATTGTGCTTCATTATTTGTTTGCCAGCGGTCATCAACTGTTTCAGTTTTATCGCATGATGCAAAGATCATTAGAGTGAGTGCAGAAACGCTTAATAATAGTAGTTTTTTCATTCTCGTGGTCAGTTTAGTTGGAGAGTATTAATAGTTTCCATTTTAGAAAGTGAGTTTCTTTAATAAACTCTTCATTTCTGTTTTTTCTGTAATGATGCGTTCCAAGTCTTCAATTGCAACTCTTTCTTGCTCCATAGTATCACGGTGTCTCACCGTTACCATATTATCTTCGAGAGATTGATGGTCTATGGTTGCGCAGAAAGGAGTGCCAATAGCATCGTGACGACGATATCTTTTACCAATACTATCTTTTTCGTCATACTGACATGTGAAGCTGAACTTAAGATTGTTCATAATTTCACGTGCTCTTTCAGGCAATCCGTCTTTTCTGACTAGAGGCAAAATTGCAAGTTTAACCGGTGAGAGTGCAGGTGGTAATTTAAGAAGTACTCTTGTTTCACCATTTTCTAACACTTCTTCTGCATATGATCCTGCTAGTATGGAGAGAAACATGCGGTCTACACCGATTGATGTTTCAACTACATAGGGTGTGTATGATTTTTTTAATTCAGGATCGTAATATTGCATCTTTTTGCCTGAGAATTTCTCATGTTGGCTTAAGTCGAAGTCTGTTCTTGAGTGTATACCTTCAACCTCTTTGAACCCGAACGGCATTTCATATTCTATGTCGGTGGCTGCATTGGCGTAGTGAGCTAGTTTTTCGTGATCGTGGAAACGATACTTTTCTGCTCCGAAACCTAATGCTTGGTGCCATTCCATTCTTAGTTTTTTCCAATGTTCAAACCAGTCTAGTTCTTCACCTGGTACTACAAAAAACTGCATTTCCATCTGTTCAAATTCTCTCATGCGGAAGATGAACTGACGTGCAACAATCTCGTTACGGAAAGCTTTACCTATTTGTGCAATGCCAAAAGGGATTTTCATCCTTGCTGATTTCTGTACATTTAAGAAATTTACAAAGATTCCTTGTGCAGATTCAGGTCGAAGGTAAACTTTCATAGCTCCATCTGAAGTTGCTCCCATTTCGGTTGAAAACATGAGGTTGAACTGGCGAACTTCTGTCCATTCTCTTGTTCCACTCACGGGGCAGGCTATTTCGCAGTCGATAATTATCTGTCTTAAATCAACTAAATTGTTATCGTTTAATGCTGCTGCAAAACGTGTATGTATTTCATCACGTTTGTTTTGATTGTCAAGCACTCTTGGATTGGTTTCGCGATACATTTTTTCATCAAATGAGTCGCCAAATCTTTTAGCTGCTTTTTCTACCTCTTTGTTTATCTTGTCATCTAGTTTTGCAAGATGATCTTCGATAAGTATATCTGCTCTGTATCTTTTTTTGCTGTCTTTATTGTCAATTAAAGGATCGTTAAAAGCGTCTACGTGCCCAGAGGCTTTCCATATTGTTGGATGCATAAATATAGCAGAATCTAATCCCACCACATTTTCATGTAGCAAAACCATGCTGTCCCACCAATACTTTTTTAAATTGTTTTTAAGCTCAACGCCCAGTTGTCCATAGTCGTAAACGGCGCTTAATCCATCATATATTTCACTAGATTGAAATACAAATCCATACTCTTTTGAATGTGATATCAGTTTCTTGAACACATCATCTTGTTGTGCCATAGCGTTTAAAATTCTATTTTAGATTGAATCTGCAAAGTAAGCGGTTTTTTCGATATTTTGACAATCATTCTTCTTAAAGATAGATAATTGATAGTACTTTTGTAATCAAATTTTGACATACAGTCTTCTATTTACATAAAATATCAGAAAAAAATCACTTAGTATATGGCTAACGGAATGAAAACTCTGGCAAAGGAGACCCTCTTTTATGGTATGGGCAGCGTTTTGCCAAAGCTTTTGAGCTGGATGCTGTCTTTGTACTGGGCGTTTGCCCTTCCTAGAATTTCTGATATAGGTGTTCTAACCAACTTTTATGCATGGGTGGCACTGTTGCAGGTGATTCTTACTTACGGAATGGAAACCGGCTTTTTTAGATTTGCGAATAAAGATAGTAATCCACAGAAAGTTTTTACAACCTCCTTTATAAGTATAGCTACAACAACTGCTTTGTTTGTGGCTGTTTCATTACTTGTTTTAAAGCCTGTTTCATTTGCTTTGGGGGGTACCGATTTTAAACCTCATTATCTGCTTTTGCTTGTTTTGATTTTGGGAGTTGATGTTATAGGCACTATACCCTTCGCGAATTTAAGGTTTAAAAACCGACCGATAAGATTTGCAATGATTAAGATTATTAATGTATTCCTTACCATATTGTTTAATCTTTTCTTTTTTCTTGCATGTCCTTGGCTTAAAGCAAAATATCCGGATAGTTTTTCGTGGTTTGATATAAACAGAGGGGTTGAATATATACTTATTTCTAATTTGACCGCTTCTGTAATTCAGTTTTTAATGGTTTCGCCGGAGCTAAGGCTCAAGTTTCAGTTTGATGGACAGCTTCTTAGAAAGATGCTGAAATATTCTTTGCCAATATTGATTTTAGGAATTGCCGGTATTCTTAATCAGACAGTTGATAAGATTATATTCCCTAAGATTTATCCCGATACGGAAAATGCTTTTACGGAACTTGGTATTTATGGTCAGAACTTCAAGATTGCCATTATCATGGTGATGTTTACACAGGCATTTAGGTATGCTTTTGAGCCTTTTATATTTGCAAGAAGCAAAGGCGATATGGAAGAGAAGCGAGCTTTTAGCAATGCAACAAAGTACTTTATTATTTTTGGTCTGCTTATATTTCTGATAACTACAGGTTTTTTAGATATTGTGAAGTTTATGATTCCACCCGCGTATCATGTAGGGCTGAAAGTGGTTCCTATTGTACTTTTGGGTGAATTGTTTTTTGGAATATATTTCAATCTTTCGTTATGGTATAAGCTTACAGATCAGACTAGATGGGGAGCATATATGTCCATCTTCGGCTTTGTAATTACTATTCTAATAAACGTTATTTTTATTCCCAAGTATGGTTATATGGCTTGTGCTTGGGCATCTTTTATCGCAAACTTATCTATGATGATTCTTTCTTATCTGGTGGGGCAGAAGAAGTTTCCCATTCCATATAACTTAAAATCGGCAGTGTCATTTTTCACCCTTTCAATGATATTGTTTGGGGCGATAACAGTTTCGTATATATTTATACCAAACCTGTGGGCTAGGTTGCTAATAAGTACCATAGCTGTGTTTGTGTATATAATTGTTGTTGTAAAAAAGGAGATGTCACTAAAAGAGTGGCCATTTATTGGTAAATATTTTTAATGAATTTAATTAAGACAAGATTATAATGAGAAAACTTTATCTATTGCTTTCAATATTTTGTGTGACTTTCGTGGTGAAAGCCGACGAAGGTATGTGGCTGCTGAAAGAGCTTAACAGCCAAAGTATTGCTCGCATGCAAGAATTGGGTTTTACTATGCCCGTGAACAAACTTTATAGTGATGAACATTCATCTTTGAAAGATGCTGTTGTAATTTTTGGAGGGGGCTGTACAGGGGTTGCTGTGTCTGAGCAGGGGTTGATTTTTACAAATCATCACTGCGGTTTTGGTGCTATACAAAAGCTTAGTGAGGTTGATCATGACTATCTGAAAGATGGTTTTGTTGCTCAAAGTTTAAATGATGAGTTGCACTCTGATGGTCTCACTGTTTCATTTCTTCGCTCCATGAAGGATGTAACTGAAAGGATTTTGCCAAATATACCGCCCGTTTTGAGTGAGATTCAGATTGAGCTCGCCATAGATTCAATTTCTGATGTGCTGATAAAGGAGTATGAAAATGATCCCTTTACTAGTGCAAGAGTAGTGCCATTTTTCTCTCGCAACAAATACTACGTTGTTCTGTATGACGTTTACAGAGATGTGAGGCTTGCTGCTGCACCACCACAGTCTGTGGGTAAGTTTGGCGGGGATACTGATAACTGGATGTGGCCAAGACACACCGGAGACTTTTCTGTTTTCCGTGTTTATGCCGATAAGGATAATAATCCTACATATCATAATGAAGATAATGTTCCTTATGAACCAAAATATGTTGTGCCCGTATCTTCGGCAGGTGTAAAAGAGGGTGATTATGCAATGACTGTTGGTTACCCCGGGAGTACGCAACGATACATGTCATCGTGGGGTATACATCAGAGAGTTGAATCTGAAAACAAGCCTAGGATTGAGGTACGTGGTGTGAAACAGGATATTTGGTGGGATGCTATGACGCAAAGCGATACAATTCGTATAAAGTATGCCAATAAGTATGCCGGTAGCTCAAATTATTGGAAAAACTCTATGGGTATGAATGAAGCGATTGCCAATTTGAGTGTTATTGAAGAAAAGGAGAGAGTAGAGTCTCGACTGAATGAGTGGATTAGCAATAACGAGTTTGCTAAAGAAAAGTATGGAAACACACTTTCAACTCTCGAAGATGCTTATACAAATTCTAATGAAATAGCTAAATACACAACTTATTTTCTCGAAACATTTAATAACGGTATTGAGTTAATACGTTTTGCAAATACAATCCTTCAGTTTGATACTGACGGTACCGAAGAAGATAAACAATCATTTATAAATGACAGACTTATTGAGTCATATAAGAATTATGAACTTGAACTTGATAAGAAAGTATTACCTGAGCTTTTGGCTCTTTATGCCGAAAGGGTTCCGGAGGAATATCATCCTGATATTTATCAGAAAATAGATGAAGAGTTTAATGGGGATTATAAAAAGTATGCAGAATGGCTTTTTGAAAATACTTTATTCACTTCTTTAGAAGAGCTGCTTTTATTGCTACAAACTGCCGATACCCAATTGTTGACACAAGATCCGGCTATGAAGCTTGCTTTATCTAGTACTGATATGGGTTATGAGTTACATGGTTTGATGTTGCCCTATTATGAGAATATTCTGAAGGGTGAACGTGAATTCATGGCTGCATTAATGGAAATGGATTCTGATAAAACTTTTTATCCCGATGCTAATTTTACTCAAAGAATGAGTTACGGTACTGTGCAAGGATATGAGCCAAGAGATGCTGTAATGTATGATTATTTCACTACTTCTCAGGGAATTTTAGAAAAACAGAAACCAGGCGACCCGGAGTTCAATGTTCAGGATTATATTTTGGAAAGTATCAAATCGAATGATTTCGGCAGATATGCAGATGAGAATGGAATTTTAAGAATTAATTTCCTTTCCACAAATGATATTACAGGAGGAAACTCAGGCAGTCCTGTTTTGAATGGCAATGGTGAATTAATTGGTTTGGCCTTCGATGGCAACTGGGAATCTTTAAGCGGCGATATTCTTTTTGAGCCCAAAATGCAACGCATGATAAGCGTAGATATTATTTATGCTCTATATATGTTGGATAACGTTATGAATGCCTCGCATTTGGTTGAAGAGCTATGTCTTGTAGAATAGTTAATATAAATAATTGTGTTTAGCTTGATTTAAGAGGCGAGTTAAATTAAGAAGCAAGTTTATGATTAAGCGTTTTTCTTTTTCTGAATTATAGAAAAAGAAAAACGACTTTTAGGATTATTGATTCTCAGCATCCCACTTATCTCTATCAAACCTCTCATACCTAGGAGGCGACGGCGAATAAACACCATCATCCCACAGCGAACTAGTAATCATTAAATCAGCACTATATCTGTTGCAGGCAATAGGTATATTATGCACACGGCACTGACGCAACAACATCATAATGTCTGCTTCATGCGGTTGAGCATTCAAATCATCTATCAGAAAAACAGCCAAGTCTATTTCTTTGCGAACAACCATTGCTGCAATTTCGGCATCACCCCCCATCGGACCAGAGTTCATAATAGTTATTTCGGGGTTTACCCCCTCCCTGTGTAACGCTTCGCGAACTAGGCTACCGGTTGTTCCGGTACACACAAGATGATGTTCAGAAAGGAAATCAGAATTAAATATAACCCATTCTACCATATCTGCTTTGCGCTGGTCATGTGCAACTAGCGCTACTGTTAGTTTTCTTCTCATTGTTTATCTTATTTTTCGGATTTATATTCTGATTTGGATATTAAATTCCGAGTTCTTTTCTAATCAATTCAATCTTTTCATCAGCTTTCTGTTCTGCTTGCTCCAGTTCTGCACGATTTTTAGCTACTCCTGTAACCTCTATATAGAACTTTATTTTTGGTTCTGTACCCGAAGGGCGGATAGATACTTTTGTTCCATCTTCGGTGAAGTATTGAATGACATTTGATGTTGTAGGCATTTCGAGAACGATTTGCTCATTACTGATAAAATCTGTTCCTTCAAGTTTTGCGAAATCTTTTATTAAAGAAACCTGATTGTTGCCAAGTGTTTTTAACGGGTTAATGCGAAAATTTTTCATCATCGCTTCTATTTCATCAGCTCCTTCTTTTCCTTTGCGAACTAACGAGATTCCAACTTCTTTAGAGTATCCATACTCGAGATAAATGTCTTGAAGCAATTCATATAATGTTTTACCATTTTCTCTTGCCCATGCAGCAGTTTCTGCAAATAGTGTACATGCTGATACGGCATCTTTGTCTCTGACGAAATCGCCTGCTAGGAAGCCGTAACTTTCTTCACCGCCACCAATATATTTTTTTATGCCTTCGTTTTTTCTGATTATTTCTGCAATCCATTTGAATCCTGTGTAGCTATCGAACATTTCAATACCAAGGCTGTCTGCAATTTTCTTTGATAACTCTGTTGTTACAATTGTTTTTACTACGTATTCATTGCCCGTTAATAAGCCAAGGGCTTTTCGCTGTGCCATGATGTAGTAAATGCAAAGCAGAAATGTTTGGTTACCGTTTACAAGGATGAAGTTGCCTTTATCGTCACGTATTGCTGTGCCAATTCTATCTGCATCGGGGTCTGTCGCCATTACCAAATCTGCTTCGGTTTCAATTGCTCTTTTTATTGCAAGATCTAGAGCAGCAGGTTCTTCGGGGTTCGGAGAAATTACGGTTGGGAAGTCTCCACTTAAAACATCCTGTTCAGGTACATTGATGATGTTGTTAAATCCAATTGCTCTTAGTGCATCGGGAATTAATTTTCCTCCTGTTCCATGAATTGGTGAATAAACGATTTTTAAATCTTTATTGCGTTGGATTGATTCGGGTGAAAGGACAAGTTTTTTTACCTCTTCGATAAATGCTTTATCCATATCTTTACCGATGATTTCAATTAACTTGCTGTTTTTATTGAACTTTATCTCATCGTTTGATGTGATCCGGTTTACTTCCGCAATGATGTTTCTGTCATGAGGGGCAAGAACTTGTGCGCCATCATTCCAGTATGCTTTAAAACCATTGTACTCTTTGGGGTTGTGAGATGCAGTAATCATTATACCACTCTGGCATCCTAGTTTTCTTATTGCGTAAGAAACTTCAGGGGTAGGGCGTAGTTCTTCAAAAAGATATACTTTAATGTCGTTTGCACTAAAAATATCTGCACATATTTCTGCAAACTTTCGGCTGTTATTCCTACAGTCATGTCCTATTACTACTTTTATTTCTTCAAGTTCTGCAAATTCTTTTTTAAGATAGTTTGCAAGTCCTTGAGTTGCTGAACCAACAGTGTATTTATTCATTCTGTTGCTTCCGGCTCCCATAATACCTCTTAAACCTCCCGTACCAAATTCGAGATCTTTGTAAAAAGCATCAATCAGCAATTTTTTATCTTCATTATCGAGCATTCGTTGCACTTCGTCTTTAGTTGCTGCATCGTAATTACCCTCAAGCCAACCTGTAGCTTTGTCAACCACATTGGCTAATAAAGTTTCATCTTTCATATAAATAAAGTGTTATGTTTTTTATTCAACCGGTATAACTTTATACTTATCACCGGTTTGGTCAATAATTCTTTGATAATATTCATTTGAATATCCGACTCTTATGGGACTTGCCGGTTGTCCGTGGGCATTTCTTTGAAATTCCCCATTTTGCTCTCTTTTTACTACACCGTCAATATATTTTACCATAAGGTATTCGCCTAGTAATTTCCATTCTGCTATACCATCTTTTACAAGATTATTAGTGTAATTGGTTAAATATTCAACTGCTTCTTGCTCAGAGTTTTTATATAATTCTGATGCTTTTTTATCTATCTGAGATTGGTTTGCGGCAAAGCTGCTTTCTAGCTTTGATTGAACCCTTTTCATATCTTCACTCATATCACTGTAACGTGTGTACACCATGTTTGAAACCCAGTTGTGAATCCAAAAAGCTGATGTCCATGAGAAATTAAGTAGATCTCCGTTGCCTATCTCCATTTCATGTGGTACTACGTTGTGACCGCAATAAAAAGGATAGTAAACGCTTTGAGCGGCATCATCTATTCCAAACCAAAGTATGCCTCCTATTTCGTTGGGAAGCCACGACCGCATTTGTGCAACAAATGAAAATGCAGTTTGTTGGGTGGCTATTGGTCTCTCATTGCAGTATTCTACTGAATCTACTTCGTAAGTCAATGGCGACCATCTGTAAGGGGAGTTAAACGGACCGGCTCCAACATCAAATCGCCAATCGAGCTCGGTTCCTTCATAATGGTCGCGCATCATAGACTGGATGTCTTGTGCGCTAAGCTTTCTGTCGGGTTTGATGTACAAAGGCATAGGGTCTGTTGTTTTGCCTTGTGCATAGGTCACAAACTCTGCCATATCTTTGTTTACTTTGTTGAAAAATGACCATACTCGCGCTTCACAAAATCTTAATGCGCCAAAGTCTAAAGGTGCATATGCTTGAGCGAAACTAAAGTTTGCATCATCCCCCGTGTAATACCCTTGTTCTTTTGCAAAAGTTATTACATCCGGAGAATAAAGGTAGTTTTCGGGATCATTTAAAGAAAACTGTTGTATACGTGCTTGATTTGCATGTGCAGATACGCAATCATCCGGTATGCGAACTGCCACCCAAACGGCACCTTTGTTGCCAGTGCCTTTTCCAATCATCTCCATAACCCACACTTCGTTCGGATCTGCAATTGAAAAAGATTCTCCACCACTATAGTAGCCGTGCTCTTTAACCAAATCTGTCATCACTTTTATGGCTTCGCGTGCATTTGTTGCACGTTGTAAGGTTATATAGATTAGACTTCCGTAATCCATTATGCCGGTAGTGTCAACTAATTCGGGTCGTCCGCCAAATGTGGTTTCAGCTATGGCGAGCTGATGTTCGTTCATATTACCAATTACGTTATAAGTCTGTAATACTTGTGGAATTTTACCAAGATATTTGCCTGTGTCCCACTCATATACCTTGAGCATTTCACCGGGATTATACTTTTTTGCCGGCCAATGATATAGCTCTCCATACAATCCATATGAATCTGCGGCATATGAAATTAATGTGGATCCATCGGTTGATGCTTTTTTTCCTACCAATAAATTTGTGCAAGGGAATGATAACTGTGTGGCAAATAGAGCCATAAGAGTAATTAATAATACTTTTCTCATGCTATGCTTAATTGTAAATAAATCGAAATTATTTTGTGTAAAGATACTTTTTTTTGTTTGAACAGACCAAACAGTTTTGTTCTTATTTGATTATTGTCACTTAAATGGTTGGCAAAAGTAAATAAAAATTCTATTTTTGTTCAAAATAACAACTTACAGTATTGCCTTTAATGAAAGAAAATGTTAAGAAACTCAGAACAAAGAGGATTATGGGGCTCACAGCTTCCCAAATACTTATTCTTTTAATACTGTTGGTTGTCCTGTTTTTTTTTAGTGAAAGTAGTATTCAGAGAAGATTACAACAGGAATCTCAAATTAAAGATCTTAAGTCTCAAATAGAACTCTACAAAAAACAAGCCGAGGAAGATAAAGAAAAATTAAATGAACTTAAATCAAATAAGGAAGATCTTGAGAAATTTGCACGAGAGAACTATTACTTGAAAAAAGAAAATGAAGAAATCTTCATTATTGTGGAATGATTCTATATCTTTGCCGATAAGATTTTGGTTTTTATGAAGGATTTTTTATTTCGTATATCAGGCATATTAATTCTGCTATCGGCTGGTCTGTATATAATATTACCAGACGTTGCTCCATGGATAATGTCTGTTTCGGTCCTTATTTTTTCAATAATTACTATTTCTAATCCATATCCGGGGAAGAGTATTCGTGGTAAAAGGCTTTTTAATTTTCAGGTGTTCTCTTGTCTATTAATGATCGCAGCAACATATTTTATGTTTATGCAAAGAAATGAATGGCCGTTATTAATGATTATTGGTGCCGTACTTATGCTTTATGCTGCTATTGTAATTCCAAAAGAATTGGATAAAGAAAAGTGAGTAAATGTTTGTAGGAAATGAAGAAAAGCATACTCATAGTTGATGACGATTTAACCATCTGTTTGATGTTGAAGTCGTGGTTGTTAAAAAATAACTACAAAGTAGTTACAACATCCGAAGTGAATGAGGCAAAACAATTGGTAAGGGATAATCCATTCGATTTAATATTGAGTGATATAAATATGCCCGACATCGATGGCCTAAGTTTTTTAACATGGGTAAAACGGTATGATTCTGATATTCTAGTTATCATGATGACGGGGTATGCAGAAATTGAATCGGTTGTTGAAGCAATGAAATTAGGTGCCGCCGATTATATATCTAAACCTATAGCTCCGGATTTGCTTTTCAAGAAAATCGAAGAAGCATTTCGACTTCAGGATAGTGTAAAACAAAATAATCACAATTTAAACAACTTTTTATTGCCGCCCGGAGAAGAATATAGAAGACTCTTAAAATGTTTAAGTGAAGTGGCGGAAAACAATACTCATTTACTGATTTTAGGTGACAGAGGTGTTGGTAAGACATCATGTGTTCAATTCATTTTTGAGAAGGGTCATAACCACTTGAGACCACTCATTACGCTAGATGCCAGTGATTTGGATAGTGCAAACCAGTACAATGATCTTGAAAAAGCGGCTATTTTAACTGAGAAGTTTGAATCCGCCGCGGGAGGTATATTTTATATTAGTAGCATAGGGGAATTAAACAAGCTACTTCAGAACGATCTTCTCAACTTAATGATGAAACAAAGTAGAAATGACAGTTTTATTCAAGTAATTCTTAGTTCTGAAAAAACCATTGAAGAGTTGAAAGTCTGCTTCATCCCTAAATTATTTACCCATCTTATGGAAAATGAGGAAAGTTTAATCAAGCTCCCTTCTATAAATGGCAGTAAAGAACATATATTATTTTTTGCATCACACTTTTTAGGTTTTGCTAATTATATTCTTGATAAACAGATAGAAGGTATAGATTCTGCTATGCAAGAGAAATTTGTTTCGCATGTTTGGAAAGGTAATATTCAAGAATTGAAAAATACAATTATAAAAGCTGCTTTGTTAACAGAAGGGAAATATATTACCACAGATATTGCTGCAGATTTATTCGGAAACGGTAGTACTTTCACGGATAATCATAAGATGCTAAATATTGATAGTTTACGCAAAGAGAACTATGAGAAAGAAAAAATTGATCAGGCTCTAAAATTAGCAAAAGGCAATAAGACTATGGCTGCTTCAATTTTAAATATTGATAGGAAAACACTTTATAATAAGATAAAGCTATATAATGTAACCTTGTAACGATGAGTAAGTTGAGATTATCCAAGGTTAAACTAACCGTTATTTTCGGCTACACACTTGTCGTAATAGTTTTAATATTTGGGTTAACAGCTCTATATAGCAATCTTGTTGATTTCTCTAACAAAAGGATTGAGAATGAAGATTTAACCGAACTCATTTTAATTGGAAACACGCTTTCTGTGTTATATGAAGTTGAAAGTGAGCAAAACATGCTTACTTCTTCAAATGCTAAAAAATATCTTCTCAAATATGACTCAATTATACCAATTGTAAAAGGTAATTTAGAAAAGCTAGACAGTTTGTCTCAAGATAGCTTGAGAAAGGTGAAGCTAGATACTATCAACTATTTGATTGGAACGAAAAAAGAAAACCTTAATAGCATAGTATTATTACTTGATTCGTTAGATAAAGGACCGGATATAATTAGTGAAACACATAGTAGTTATGAACCTAGAAGCAATCTCTCAGTTCAACCGATTGATGAAAATATGAACCCTTCTAAAAATGACACTATCTTAATTGCGAAAGAAAAGAAAGGCCTATTGGAGCGTTTGCGTAATGTGTTTGTGGCTAACCCCGATTCTACAATTATAATTGAAAGCAGGCAAAATGTTATTGATACTGTTGTTAACAAAGTTCTTTATTCTGAAAGATTGGATTTGAGTAGACAATTGAAACTGCAAACTGCACTTTTTGAGCAACAGAATATCATGAGTCATACTAACGGAATATTAACCGTTAAGATTGATAATTTGCTTAAAGAGATAGAGCAGGAGGAGCTTAGAAAGTCAATTGAGTTGATTCAGGATAAAGAAACTACGTTAGCTCAATCACAGAAAACTATGAGAATTGTTTCAGCTATAGCTATTCTCATAGCAATATTGTTTGCACTGCTTTTCTTAATTGACATTAACAGGAGCCAGCGTTATAAAGAAAAACTAGAGGAGTCAAATCAAAAGATTTCGGAGCTTTTAACTACTAGGGAGAAGCTAATGTTAACTATATCTCATGACATTAAAGCACCTACAAGTTCAATCTTAGGTTTTATTGATTTGATGAAGGATAGATTAGTCGGAAAATCAAGAGATAAGAAAAGCATAGACTATTTACAGAATATGAAAAGTTCCGCTAATCATATTATTCAACTAGTAAGTACTTTACTTGATTATTATAAGCTACAAGGTGGACAATGGAGTGTCAGAAATAGCAACTTCGTATTATACAACATTGTTAAATCTACTCTTGATAGCTTCAGACCCATTGCAGAACAAAAAAACCTCAATTATATCGTTACCAATTCAATTCCTAAAGAGAAAGTATTTTATGGTGACCAATATGCACTTAGACAGATAATTAGCAACATAATTTCCAATGCAATTAAATATACATCAAGTGGAGAGATTAAAGTATTTGCCTTAGAACAGTCTCTGAATAAGTTTTATTTATCTGTAAAAGATACCGGTATAGGTATTGATATTGATGATCAAAAGTATATTTTCAATGAATTCAAACAACTTGATGGAATCTCAGAAAATAATGTAAACATAGAGGGTAGTGGCCTTGGATTGGCTATTACTAAAAACTTGGTTAGTAATTTACAAGGTGATATTAGTTTAATTTCTGAAAAAGGTGTAGGCTCTGAGTTTGTTGTTGAAATTCCATTGAAAAGTGAAGATTTAACTCAAAATATCCAAGATAACACTACTTCATATTTTTCTGAAGAGCTTGAGTTAATTTCAGTACTTGTAATTGATGATGATCCGATTCAGGTAAAAATGGTGACTGAGATGATTAAAAAGATGGGAATGAAATGTATTGCTGAATCTGATCCTGAAAATGTTGTAGAAATACTTAAAAATAATAGGTTTAATATCGCTTTGATAGACATCAATCTTCAAGTGACAACAGGGGTTGAGCTTGTTAAAAATATAACAGAAAAGGATAAAATGCTTTTAGAGAATATTCCCTTGATTGCGCTCTCAGCTGGGTCTGATATTTCTAAAACTGGGATTAAAGACTCCGGATTTGTTGATTTTCTGCCAAAACCATTTACATATAATGAACTGTTTGATATGATTCTGCGACATGTAAACAAATATATTAGGGGTGGGCAGGTGCTCACAATGGATGTTGAGGAGCCTGCGAAGGGCGTGCTTGCATTAGTTGAGTTTGTTGAAGATGATGAAAAGCTGTCATTAGAGATATTGAATACATTTATTGTTGAAACTAAAACTAGTTATATGCTTCTAGAGGAGGCTTTTGAAGAGTCTGATTTTGTATCAGCAGGAAAGATTACACACAAAATGTTGCCACTTTTCAAAATGATTCGGAACGATCAAATTATTGATATAATGGAACTATTGGAAAAAGAGAAACCTATAACTGAAGATCAACAAATGGTTATGTTGAATGAAGTTAACAGAAATATTCTTCAAGCGACTGAGCTTAAAAATAGATTTACAGGAAAATAAATGACTTTTCAGCATTTGATAGATAGCTACAAAAGGTTCTTGTTACTAGAAAGAAACTTCTCAAAAAATAGCATAGATGCATATATGCGTGATTTGAGGAAATTGATTGATTTTGCGGAATCAAAAGATGTTAAACTTGAAGAAATCAATTTACACCATTTAGAAGAATATCTGGCTGAACTTTATGATAGTAAGATTACTCCTCGTTCACTTTCACGAATAATTTCCGGAAACCGATCTTTTTTCAAATTCATGGTACTAAACCAGTACCGTGAAGATGACCCAACAGAACTATTGGAGTCGCCTCGTTTAGTTGAAAAGCTCCCAACAGTACTATCTATTGAAGAAATCGATTCAATCTTATCTGTAATTGATCAATCGACAGCAGAAGGTGCACGCAATTACGCAATAATAGAGACATTATATAGCTGTGGTTTAAGAGTTTCTGAACTTACAAACCTCCGGTTTCAAGACTTATATTTTGAAGAAGGTTATATTAGGGTGGAAGGCAAAGGTGAAAAGCAGAGGCTTGTTCCCATTTCCGAAACTGCCATAAACAAGATTAAAAACTGGCTTGAACACCGAAAACAGATTGATATAAATAAAGGACACGAGGATGTTGTTTTTATTAGTCCAAGAGGGAAAGCAATCTCCCGAATTACGGTTTTCTATCATGTTAAACAATACTCAGAAATGGCCGGTATACAAAAAGATGTCAGTCCTCATGTGTTTCGCCACTCTTTTGCCACCCATCTTTTGGAAAGAGGTGCCAATATAAGAGTAATACAAGAGATGCTAGGTCATGAGAAAATCACAACAACAGAGATTTACACTCACCTTGATAAAAATTTCTTAAGACAGGAAATTATTGAACACCATCCCAGGAATAGAAACGCGAAAAAATAAACATTGAAAAGAATAAATGCTCCAAGATAATTTTCTATATTTGCTAAAGAATAAAAAAATATATCAACATGAAATTTGTAATATCAAGTGCCACGATGTTAAATCATCTGCAGGCAATTAGTAGAGTCATTAATGCAAAAAGCACACTACCTATCTTAGATTGCTTCCTTATTGAACTAAAAGGAGAAAAAATCACTCTAACGGCCGCTGATAGCGAAACAAGGCTTGAAACATGGGTTGGTGTAAATAGTGCCGAAGGTGAAGGAAGTTTAGCAATTAATGCTAAAAACCTATTAGATCCATTGCGTGAACTACCAGATCAACCTTTAACCTTTGAAATTAATGACGAAACCCTTGAAGTTTTCATATATTACCAAAATGGTAAATATAATTTCGTGGGACTTAAAGGAGATGAATTTCCCTCACCGAAACCTTTAAAAGAAGACACTTCAATGAGTCTTACATTAGATGCTGAGATGCTTATGTCAGGTATAAACCGCACGGTGTTCGCAACTGCAGATGATGAATTAAGACCGGTTATGAATGGTATATATTTCGATATAACACCTGAGGATGTAACGTTTGTAGCATCCGACGGACATAAACTTGTGAGGGTTACAACAACAGATGCCAAAGGTGATGGACGTTCGTCATTTATACTTCCAAAAAAACCTGCCAATTTACTTAAATCACTATTGCCAAGAGAGAAGGGTAGCGTTGATATTAACTTCGATGAGAATAACGCCTATTTAACAATGAGCAACTATAAAATGGTATGCAGATTTGTTGAAGGACGATACCCTAATTACAACTCAGTAATTCCACAAAATAATAGTAATAGTGTAACTCTTGACAGACTCTCACTGCTTAATGCACTAAAACGTGTATCGGTTTTCTCTAATCCCTCAATAGGACTCGTTAAGTTACAGCTTTCAGAAAATGAAATTGTTATAACTGCACAAAATATTGACTTCCTAACTTCTGCAGAAGAAAAAATAGATTGCAATTATGAAGGTACAGTTATGAATATTGGTTTTAAAGCAATATTCTTGATAGAAATTTTAGATAATATTCCTTCATCTGACATTAGAATAGAACTATCAGATCCATCACGAGCCGGACTTATACTTCCGGTAGAGCAAGAAGAGAACGAAGATATGCTCACTCTTCTAATGCCAATGATGTTGAATGATTAAATAATAATTTAAATGAATTTGAATCTTAAAAATCCGTTGGTTTTCTTTGACCTGGAAACCACCGGTATTAATATTACGCGTGATAGAATTGTTGAGATTTCTTTATTAAAAGTTCATCCAAACGGAAAGAAGGAGTCTAAGACAAGGAGGATTAATCCTGAAATGCCCATACCTCCCGAATCGACAGCAATTCATGGTATAACTGATGAAGATGTAAAGGACTGTCCTACTTTCAAACAAGTAGCAAAATCTCTTGCTGAGATGCTTGAAGGCTGCGATATGTCAGGTTTCAATTCCAGCCGTTTTGATGTGCCAATGATTACCGAAGAATTCCTACGTGCAGGTGTAGACTTTGATACCAGTAAGCGTAAATTTGTAGATGTTCAGATAATATTCCATAAAAAAGAACAACGTACATTAGGCGCTGCTTATAAATTCTATTGTGACAAAGAACTTGAAAATGCACATTCTGCTGAAGCTGATGTAATTGCAACGTATGAAGTTCTTAAAGCACAACTCGATAAATATGACGATCTTGAAAATGATATAAACTTTTTATCCAAAGAATACTCTAGTTTCAATAATAACGTAGATCTTGCAGGTCGTATCATTTTAAATGACAAAGGGGTTGAGGTTTTTAATTTTGGCAAACATAGAGGTAAATCGGTTGTAGAAGTGTTAAATAGAGAACCAAGCTACTATGCTTGGATGATGGATGGTGATTTTCCGCTCAATACCAAACAGATGCTTACTAAAATTAGATTAAGGGATCTTAATGGCTAAAGGTTGCCATATATATTATTAATTCGATGTCGCGTTTTTTTATCACACTATCATATAACGGTAAGAATTATGTTGGCTGGCAAGTACAGCCAAACGGTGTAAGTGTTCAGCAAATGCTTCAACAAGCACTCTCTACCATTCTAAGAAAAAATATAGAAGTAGTGGGTGCCGGAAGAACTGATTCGGGTGTGCATGCTCATCAAATGACTGCACATTTCGATTTCGAGGGAGATACATTTTCAAGTATAGATCTTATTCATAAATTAAACAATTTTCTACCAAAAGACATTTCGATTCATTCAATATATAATGTAAAACCGGATGCTCATGCACGATTTAGTGCTACATCAAGGAAGTACAAATATTATGTTACGACTAATAAAGATCCTTTCTTGCATGAACTCACTCATAGAATTTTCTTTACACCTGACATTGAAAAAATGAATGCTCTTTGTGAAGTTATAAAGGAGTATAATGATTTTGGAAGCTTTAGTAAGTCTAGGACAGACGTTAAAACACATATTTGCAATATACTATACGCACGATGGGAGCAAGAAGGTGATTTGTATGTGTTTACAATCAAAGCTGATAGGTTTTTGAGAAACATGGTTCGAGCTATTGTAGGAACACTGCTTGAAGCGGGTAGGGGGCGACTGGATGAACGTGGATTGCGTCGTATTATTGAGGCAAAGAGCCGACAGGTGGCCGGAGACTCAGCGCCCGGACATGCTTTATATC
Organism: uncultured Proteiniphilum sp.; assembly: GCA_964647535.1. GTDB lineage: Bacteria > Bacteroidota > Bacteroidia > Bacteroidales > Dysgonomonadaceae > Proteiniphilum. The sequence goes on along the minus strand of CAZYGE010000026.1, from coordinate 5,446 downwards.
TGGAGGAGGTTAATTACCCCGATGATATTTGGTTATCTTGATTTAAACAATAGAGGATCTCAAAAATCAATAATAAGTTGTTTTAAAAATATTTGAATGTAAAATTAACGGGGCTTTCATAAAATGGAAGCCCCGTTAATTTTTTCTACTTACTTTTCAGATGAATTAATCATTCATGGAGATAAGAAACTCTTCGTTACTTTTCGTACGTCTCAATCGTTGAAGTAAAAACTCCATAGCTTCAACTGAATTCATGTCACTAAGGAAGTTTCTCAACACCCACATCCTACTAAGTGTTTCTTCAGGAAGAAGAAGATCATCACGACGGGTACTGGATGCAGTAATATCCACTGAAGGGAAAATACGTTTATTGGAAAGTTTTCTATCGAGTTGAAGTTCCATGTTTCCGGTTCCCTTAAACTCTTCAAAAATAACATCATCCATTCTTGATCCGGTATCAGTTAGTGCAGTAGCAATAATTGTAAGTGAACCACCATTTTCTATATTACGTGCAGCACCAAAGAATCGTTTTGGTTTGTGTAATGCATTAGCATCCACACCACCCGAAAGAACTTTACCCGATGCTGGTTGTACTGTATTATATGCACGAGCCAAACGTGTAATTGAATCAAGCAGAATGACTACATCATGACCACACTCCACTAAACGGCGTGCTTTATTGAGAACAATCTCAGCAATCTTAACGTGACGGTCTGCCGGTTCATCAAATGTAGAGGCAATAACTTCGGCATTTACACTGCGCTCCATATCAGTTACCTCTTCGGGTCTTTCATCAATTAACAGTATAATCATGTATACTTCTGGATGATTACTAGCAATTGAATTGGCAATATCTTTAAGAAGCACAGTTTTACCTGTTTTCGGTTGAGCAACAATAAGTCCGCGCTGACCTTTACCAATTGGAGTGAATAAATCAACTACTCTACTCGAAAGATTATCGTTTGGACCGCTTGTCAATTTAAATTTTTCATCAGGAAAAAGAGGTTTAAGGTGATCAAACGGTACACGGTCACGGACTGAATCGGGAGAACGACCATTTAAACGATCTACTTTCACTAATGGGAAGAATTTTTCTCCCTCTTTAGGTGGGCGAATGGGTCCTTCAACCACATCACCGGTATTGAGTCCAAATAAACGGATTTGCGAATGAGATACGTAAATATCGTCCGGTGAAGACATATAGTTGTAATCTGATGAGCGAAGAAATCCATAACCATCGGATACAATTTCCAATACACCAGAAGCCGTTAAAATACCATCAAATTCATAAGCAGTCTCCTTCTCTTTCTCCCTTTGCTTTTGGGGCTGAACGGGAGCTTGTGGTTTACTCTGTTGTGCTTGCGGTTTATTCTGTAATGGGGATGGCGTTACTACATCTAATATAGAAACCTTTTCTCCAGCAGTAGCCGTAGCTTTTGTTTTTTCCCCTGTGTTTTCTTGAGGTTCCTCTGCTGAGACGGGTGGAAGAGTTACGGTTGCTGTATCGTTCTTCTTATCATCTTTCTTATGTTTTGAGGATCTGAAAACCAACTGTAGAGGTTTGTTAGAATCTTTTTTACTTTCTTGTTTATCTTGTCTCTCTGGCTTTTCTTGTCTTACCTGCTGCTCTTGCTTGCTCGGATTGTC
>CAZYGE010000026.1:0-3699 GCA_964647535.1 uncultured Proteiniphilum sp. | reverse complement strand
TGTTTTGGTTCTACAGCTTCGGTTTTCGATTCTTGGGTCGTTTTATCCTGAGTTTTCTTCTCAAGTTTTTTAGCTTCTGCAGGTTTTTCAATCTCTTGGTGTTTAACCTCTTCAACTTTCTTTTCAGGTTTAGAGCGAGTAGGTGCAACAGCTTTTGTTTCTGTCTTTTGAGGAGCTACTTTAGGTGCAGCTTTTGGAGACGATTTTTCAGCCGTTTTCTTTGTTGCGGCTTTGTTATCTTTGCCTTTAGGAGTTTTCCTGTTTTGTCTTCCTCCACCATCGGAAGTTAGTTTTTTTGTTTCGGCAATTGCTTGCTCATCAAGAATTTTGTAGATGAGTTCTTCTTTTTTGTATGCATCGGGACGTCTAATTCCCATCTCTTTTGCAAGAACTCGTAATTCTGTTGTAAGCTTTTCATTAAGCTCAATTATGTTATAAGCCATGTAGATATTTTGAAATTCGTTATGGTTGTTGAATTATGATATATTAGAATTATATCTTGTATGAGATATGGAGGTATTAATTCCATAATAATCTTACTTTGTTTGGAGATATAATTTGTTTAGAATGTTTTTGTAAATAATTAACAGTAGTATAAAAGTGTATTTTACTGCTGAAGATTTGATTACAAAGGTAATACAATTTTCGAATAACAGTCAAATATTTTTGAGAAATTTTGTTTTACCTTCGCTACTCCTGCATGTTTATACTATTTAAACTGTTATTTCGTCTCTCTATCTCATTTTTATATAATAAAGATCTTCTTCGCTCCAGCGAATTATGCCCTGTGGATTCTATGAAAATATTATTTGCTTCCGTCGCCCATATAAGAGCTTTATCCATTTCATCCAGCATTTCGTATGCGAGGGCAATGTTGTTTGCTGCTTTTGCTTTATTTGTTTTACTTCTTTCAGAGAGAGAATTATAATATGATTCCCAACTTTTTATAGCATTTTGCCAGTCTGCTTTTTGTGCAAAAACTTCACCCTCACGCATAAACTTGTTAGATGATGTGTAATACCATCTGTCTTGTCTTTCCCAATGAGGTGCAAATACATATGCCATTTTTTCTGCAGCTCTCACAGCCAATAGCTTCATAGCTTCTTCTCGAGATGGAAGCATCTCTTGTGCATAAGCAACACCATCTTGAATATCAAACCCAATCCAGTTAAGACTATCGAGATACTGAACGCGAGGGATTTTTCCTTCCATAGTTGGCAAATAAACTCTTATAGTAGAATTTATCCTACCAGCCATATCACTATAAGTATATCCTTGTTGCCTAAAATGTTCTCTTTTATCTGTCTCTAAAATCAATCTATCCAGAGAAATTATCGCTTGAGCACCAGTCTCTCTTCTTATTTCATTCATTTTCTCGGGAGCTAAAAGCTGCTCTTGAAAGAAATCAGAATCTTCTCTTGCAGGTTCTGCATAAAAATCAACTCTTTGAAAATAATCCTCTTCATGTATAAACTGCGCCAAAGCTTCGGTATAATATATTGCGACACTGTCTGCAGAAGCTTCAACTCTTTTGGCTTCAGCATCTCCAATCTCAGTTAATCTATGACCAATATTATCGGGCTGTTGCACAACATTATTCACAACAGCTACTCTCATTACATCATATGGAAGAGTTATTTGTGCAGGCTCCCGTGTTTCAACAGTAATATATTTAATCCCCGAGCAACCGCTAAGAATTAAAGCAATTAGTACAGTGAAAATAATTGGATACGATTTATTCATTAATATGTCATTTAATTTGCAAAGATAGCATCGAAAAATGATTTTCATAATTACAGACATACTTAATTAACATTTAAAGGTCATTAAATGTTTTGGTTTTAAGCATTTGTTTTATACTTTTTTGATATATTTATTTCATCAAATGCAGAAGTGGTAGATCGAAATGGTTCCTCAGTAGAAAATGTTAGAGTAACATACTTTCTAAAATTTAAATTTTAATGTCGATTTGAAAGTCTATTTAAACAAAGGGAAATTTTTTTCTCCGTTTTGCTGGCAATTTAGAACAATTTTGATTTTCTTTGTTTTTGTAACAGTAAAATAATATTCACTCAAAATAATTGCCTATAAGCCCTCTTTACTCAACTAAATTAACATAATAATTTAAGCAGTAAAGCTATGGATAATTACTCAGCGATGACCGATGAGCAGTTGGTTTTTGTGTTTGCTAAAGGCAATAATGTAGCGTTTAACACACTTCTGGAAAGATATCAACAATCTCTTTATTCTTATATTTCGTATACAGTTCTAGATGCAGATTTGGCAAATGACATTTTGCAAGACACATTGTTTAAGGCAATTACAACAATACGACAAGGCAAGTATACCGATAACGGTAAATTTAAAGGATGGATTATGAGAATTGCACATAATCTTATGATTGATTTTTTCAGAAAGAGGAAGAATGAAAACGTTATCTCAAATGATTCATATGAAGTTGATTTGTTTAATAATATAAATCTATGCGATGAAACTTTTGAATCTCAATTGGTAAAAGGACAGGTACTAAATGACGTAAAGAAGCTTGTTTATTTTCTGCCCGAGAATCAGCGTGAGGTTGTCGAAATGCGATTTTATAAAGATATGAGTTTCAAGGAAATTTCAGATAATACCGGAGTAAGTATAAATACAGCGCTTGGAAGGATGCGCTATGCAATATTAAATATGCGTAAGATGGCTAGTGAAAATAATATGACATTAACGTTTGGTTGAGGACTATTTTAATTAAAATGAATTGTCACTATTTAAATCACAAAAAAAGCCGACGGCTAAGTCGGCTTTTCGTATAGGGTAGGAGTTCTAATCATTATGCACAGACTGCTGCGTATGATGATAATGTGTAGTATATAAATTAGAATATAAAGAACTTAGAAATTAAAATGGAACGTTGAGGTTCGCTTTTACTTTCTGTGACTAGTACTTCAGAATGCGGATACTTTAAATAACGTCATAACCAATTTTTTAAGTTGACTAAGCTGCCATGAAAAGTCTTATTTAAAAATAATTTTCCAGATTTTGAAGCAGAATATATAAAACGTAAGTTTTATAAGTATTCGTCAATGAATTATTACTATCAACTTCACGAATGAAAATGATATTGTAAAAAATTCACTTCTTACTCTAAATTATATTCGTAAACATTTATGTCATTATTGTTATGATGTAATATTTTCGTTAGAAAAGCATTACAATATAAAAGTGATATAAATGAAGTCACAAATATCATTAGTGCGAGATTAATCATTCTGTTTGTATGAAAAAAAACATCTAAGCTTCTAGTTATAAAACATTTAAGAGATTCAAAAAACAAGTTTGATCATCTCAAGAATGAAAATCTTTTGGTCTGATGCAAAATTTCAAAGAACTCCTATTTTTCTTCTTTAATTATAAAACGATTACTCTTTCGTTTTTGTTCATTGCAAATATAAATATTTACCAAATTAATTTGCAAATATTTTGCGTTACAATTATAAACAAACTTTGAACACATTATCAACAAGTTGTGAACAATTATCTCAAAGCTTGTATATAAGCCACTTCACTAAGTAATCGTTTATAAAATAGTACATAATCAATCGATAATAATAACAATGAATAAAACTATCAAGATAAATTACTCTATAGACTTAATATATAAACTCTCAGAATTCATTTGTAAAACATAAGAAGAGAAATAAA
>CAZYGE010000025.1:31211-32313 GCA_964647535.1 uncultured Proteiniphilum sp. | reverse complement strand
CCGCACAAGGGGACATCTTCATTCGAGGATGTCCCTTTTTCGTTTTTCCTATTCTGCATCTCCTTGACGGGAACCATATATACATCTATCTTGCCATCCATCATTTCGCCTTTGACAGATAAAATCACCTCAACATGGAAAAAAATAGTGACTACTTTAATGAAATCTGCACCATACGAAAAGGGAACTCATAACAAGCAAAAGAAAATCAGAATAAAAAAATACAGCATTAGATATATTTAACTATATTTGCGATGTTACAGAAATGTAGCAAGACATATTTTGCTCAATCGCTCTCGAACCAGCACCTCGACATAGAACGAGCTGCGGAATGCACTTTTAGTTTAAGTATTTAGTTACTAAAATTTAATAATTATGAAGAGGTTTTTTTTATTCATTGCATTAGTGTTATGTACTATGTCTGCCAACGCAGAAAAAGTAGTTGGAACATACAAAATGGCTGAAATGCCGAGAGAAATCGAAGCTGCTTTTGATGATAATGGTGCTTTGGATGTTTATGTTGAGGTACTTGGAGAGAATGAAAATGATAAAGTCATGATTCTTATCAGTGGAGAGAATGACTTAAATCAATTTATCTCTAAATTAGAATACTGTAAAGAAAAATTTAAAGAATGGGAGAAAGTTGCAAAAACCAATAATGTAACTGATTATAGTAAAGAATTTGATGTCACATTCCCCGATATCGAAATATATTGGTGGGGTGAAGAATGGTTTTCAACTTTCAGTAGAAACTATTTGAAACCTTTATTTTTTGTTGGAAGTGATGGAAAGGCGTCATTTGGTGCAAGTGGTAAAGTAAAAGACTGGTTTAATGAGGATATAGACCAACAATGGTATCTCATACTAAAATCTGAATCTGAATTTGATGAGCTTATTGATGCATTGAATCCTGAAAAAATCAAATCAGAACTCAACAAGAATGAAAATGTAGATGATTTGTTCCAATAGCATTTTAAAATAATGGCTCTTCCTTATTATTAAAACACTTGGAGGTTAATATCTTATATTCAGGTGTAATTGTAATTAAAATCCTTTGGGCATGGCCTAATATGACTTGCAACAAGTAGTTCCAGATCTTCAG
>CAZYGE010000025.1:0-31111 GCA_964647535.1 uncultured Proteiniphilum sp. | reverse complement strand
CTATCAACTCCCATTAACTACAGTGTTGATTAGGAGTTGATAGGTAGTTCATAGGGAATATCTAAAACCTTAAATAAACTTTAGCTTTGACTTGCAATTGAGAGTTTTTTATGTTAATTTTATAGTATAATAAACAGATTAAAAAGGGCTTTAAACCCAATCATACGTAGGGTTGCAAATCACCGATATAATTGTTAAACTAAAAAAATGGCTCAATTGAAAAATGGTCTCATAGGAGGCGTTACTGGGAAAATTGGAAATGTAATTATCTCATCGCGGTACGGCAAGGAATATGTAAAGAGTGCACCGGATAAGGTGAAGAATCCAAAAACAAAAGAACAGGTAAAACAACGTAGTAAATTTAGTGTCACTATGGCATTCTTAAAAACCATGACTACATTTATAAGGGTGGGATTTCAGAATGCAAGTGAGGACAGAAGAACCCCAACAAATGCAGCCAGCTCATATATCATGAAAAATGCTTTTACCAATGATGCAGGCAATTTAGAATTAGATTATTCAAAGGTACTTGTCTCTATGGGAGATTTGGATGCTTCTGAAATTATCAACTCAGAGTTTAAAGACAGAGAATTTACTGTATACTGGGATACAGTTTTTAAGGGTAATGCAAAAGATAATGATCAAGCAATGCTACTTGCACATAACAGTAACTTAGGTGAATCAATTTATGATATTGGTGTAGGAAAAAGATCGCATGGTTCTGCTAAAATAGTTTTACCCAATAACTGGAATAATCATGATATTCATATTTATTTAGCATTTAGAAGTGCTGATGGTATGAAGGTTTCCAATAGTGTTTATCATAAAAGCATTTAATAATTATCATTGCACCACTACTGCGTAGACATCCCGTTTCTTGAAAATTGTGCTTTAGTATCTAATTCAAAATAGACTAATGCTGCTTCCGTGTCTGTATGGATATTTAATGGTTGGTTAAAATAGATTGTAGTGCCTTTTTCGATATACTGTCCATCTTGTTGTCCATCTTGGATGGTTGCTCTTCCATCAAAAACATAGAGAAGCCCTACTTTGTTTTTATTAAGTTCGGGTGTTGTAATGGAATGAGACTTCAATAGTGTGTCGTAAAGTTTTACTTCTGAATTTATCTTTAGAGGGGCTTCCGATTCTTGGGGACCACCAATTAATCGCCATTTGTTTTCCGAAATCGCTTTCGGGAGTTCGTGAAACTGCACATTGGGCGACAGCCCATCTTTACGGGGGCGGAAAAATATCTGTAGCATTTCCACGGTTTCAGCTTTTTGAACAGCTTCTTCATGTTGAATTCCGCTTCCTGCATTCATCATCATTAAATGTCGGTTGTTTATCGCTATATCGTTGCCCTTGCTGTCTTTGTGCTGCATGGTGCCGGTTCTCATATATGACAAAATTTCATCATCTCGATGTAGATGCATTTTGACCAATGCTCCCTGTTGTAATGTAGCGTGGTCTAGCCTTCCCAGTTGAAATATGCCGGTGTCGTTATGGTTTACCAATTCTCTCCCTAAGGGTACTGATCGGACATTAAATAAGCCGGGAATTACCTCTCTTACTGTATGTTTATTCGTAATTTGCATCATAATTTAAAATTTAAGTCTGGTCTTAAAATGTTATGTGGCATTATAAATCGTAAAAAAAGGGTTGTCAAACTTTTTTTATGACAACCCCTTTATTGGATCAAAGAGGTATTATGCTCCCCTTTTTAAATTATTCAATTAATCTAACTGAGGACCTGAAGGAATCAATGCTTTAGCTGCTTCTGTGTCTGTATATTGCTCGAAATTCTCAATATACATTGCTGCCAAATTCTTAGCTTTTTCTTCCCATTCGCTAACATTTTCATATGTTGAACGAGGATCAAGTATGTCAGAAACATTGTTAAGTTTCACAGGAGCAGTCAAGTTCATAATTGGAATATGAGTTGTTTCTGCTTTTTCAATCGAACCGTCAAGGATAGCATCAATGATAGCGCGAGTATCTTTAAGAGAGATACGTTTTCCTGTACCGTTCCATCCTGTATTAACAAGATATGCTTTTGCACCGTGCTCATCCATTTTCTCAGATAGACGCTGTGCATAAATTGTTGGGTGAACTGTTAAGAAAGCTTCACCAAAAGCAGGAGAGAAAGAAGGTTGCGGTTCTGTAATTCCACGCTCTGTACCCGCTAACTTGCTTGTAAATCCGCACAGGAAGTGATATTGTGCCTGATTGTTGTCAAGAATTGATACCGGAGGTAATACTCCAAATGCATCAGCTGAAAGATAAATAATCTTTTTAGCGTGTCCTGCACGAGATGGAAGTACTATCTTATTGATATGACGAATTGGGTAAGAAACACGTGTGTTTTCTGTTGCTGAAACGTCAGCGAAGTCTATATTACCTTCGTCATCAACAGCAACGTTTTCAAGAAGTGCATCACGACGGATAGCTCTCCAGATGTCAGGCTCATTTTCTTCGCTCAGATTAACAGTTTTTGCATAGCAACCACCTTCGTAGTTGAAAACGCCATTGTCATCCCATCCGTGCTCATCATCACCAATTAGGTAACGCTTAGGATCGGCAGAAAGAGTTGTTTTACCAGTTCCTGAAAGTCCGAAGAATACAGCAACGTCACCGTCTTCACCTACGTTTGCAGAGCAGTGCATAGAAGCGATACCTCTAAGTGGTAAGTAGTAGTTCATTAGAGCGAACATGCCTTTTTTCATTTCACCACCATACCATGTACCACCGATTACTTGCATTTTTTGAGTAAGATCAAACAGTGTGAAGTTTTCTGAGTTCAATCCGTGCTCTTGCCATTTGTCATTAGTGGTTTTTGATCCGTTCATACATACGAAATCAGGTTCACCGTAATGGGCTAGTTCGTAGTGTGAAGGCTGGATAAACATGTTTGTTACAAAGTGAGCTTGCCATGCAACTTCCATTATGAAACGTACTTTCATACGAGTGTCGGCGTTTGTACCGCAATATGTATCAACTACGTATATTTTTTTGGCTTTAGAAAGCTGGTCTGTTACACGACCTTTGCAGTAATTAAATGCCTCTTTAGTACATGGGCGATTGATAGTTCCGTCCCACCATAGAGAATCTTTTGTTGACTCGTCTTCCACGAAATACTTGTCCTTTGGGGAACGACCGGTAAACTTGCCTGTGTATACAGCTGTTGCACCGCTTTTTGTTAATTTGGCTTTTTCGAATCCTTCGTTGGCAGGATCCATTTCGTGTTGGAAAAGTGTTTCGTAGGAAGGGTTGTGTAAGATTTCAAAATCTCCAACAATTCCGTACTTGCTTAAATCTAAATTTGCCATCTTGAATAATTTTGGTTTTAATGTTTATATTAAAAAACTTGTTGTCATGAACAATACCTAAAACAACTCTACAAAAATAAGCAAATAAGTTCAATGAGGAAAAGAATTAAAGAAAAATTTCTTTAATTAGGTGCTTTTTTAATTGCAAAGCCACTAATTTCAACAAAAAATGAGATAAAATGTTTAGCATGAGGCGTAAATTAGTACCTTTGTTTTCCGAAAGAAGTTTTTTAAATAGTCGCCATCATTATTATTGTAAACTTATGCAAGTAATTAACTTTTCGGAATCCAACTCGTTGCTAAACTCATTTGTACGCGAAATACGCGATGTGACAATACAAAACGATAGACTACGTTTCCGCAGAAATATTGAAAGGGTAGGTGAGCTAATGGCCTACGAAATCAGTAAACATTTCGCTTATCAGACTATCACGGTAGATACTCCTCTTGACAAAGCAGAGGTGACAATTCCTCAGGAGGAGGTAGTTATTGCCACGATACTCCGCGCCGGTTTACCTTATCATCATGGAATGCTGAACTATTTGGATGGAGCAGATAACGCCTTTGTATCGGCTTATAGGAAATATAGGGAGACAGGACACAAGTCATTTGATATTCATATAGAGTATATTGCATCACCTTCAATTGAGGGTAAAACTTTAATACTTACCGACCCGATGTTAGCTACGGGTAGCAGTATGGAATTAACATATCGTGCTTTATTGACAAAGGGTAATCCGGCAAAAATTCATATTGCTACAATTATTGCAAGCCAACCGGCTATTGATTACTGTAAAGAAAATTTTCCTGAAGAAAAGACTACAATATGGGCTGCTGCAATAGATCCGGGCTTAAACGAGTCGTCATATATTGTTCCGGGTATTGGGGATGCGGGGGATCTATCTTATGGTGAGAAAATTTAGTGATAAAAGGCAAGATTAGTCGTAAAACTTTTTCTCGAAAGCATTGTATTCTCCTTTTTTTAAGATTAGTCTGTTCCATACAGCAGAAATAAATCCTGTTCCATAACCAACAAGTTGCACCCATGAAGATGCAATACTACATAGTGCAACTTCTGCAGATTTATTTTTTAGGAATGAATCGATAAAAATAATAATTGAATAAATTGCCGGTATTAGTATAAGTGATGGTTCAAAGACTGAAAGAATAAAAACTACCGTCATACCCAAAACAAAGCCGGCCGGTAAAATGTGTACTACCTTTAAAGATCCGGGGTGTAACAGGTGTAAGTTTACTCGGGCAATGCCCGAATTAAATACCTGTTTAAAAAACTGTTTTAAGTTGCTCCTTCTTTTATGATATACAAATGCATCAGAAATGAGTGCGGTTTTAAAACCTGCTTCGAGAAGACGTAAGCTAAAATCGATATCTTCGCCAAAGCGCATTTCACCATATCCGTCCAGTACATCAAAAGCTAGTTTTGTAACTCCCAAATTAAAGCTCCTTGGGTGAAACTTATCCATTTTCTTATCCCCTCCTCTAATACCACCTGTAGTGAAAAAAGAGGTCATAGAATAATTGATTGCTTTTTGAGTTGTACTGAAAGTATCTAAAGCTGCATCCGGACCACCGTATGCATCAACTTTATTGTTTTTTAAAAAGATTGCAACATTTTCGAGATAGTTACCCGGGATGATACAATCTGAATCAAAAAATATCAACCATTCGTGATTTGCTCTCTTTGCAGCGGCATTTCTAGTAGTGCCCGGGCCAGTATTTGGCTTTTCAAAATAAATTATTGATAATCTATCAATATATTTTTCAACAATCTTATCTCCTTTATTGGTAGAACCGTCTTCTGCAACAATTACTTCAAACTTCTTGTAGCTCTGATTGCAAAGACTCAATAAAAGTTCATCAAGTTCTTCGGGTCTGTTATAAAGTGGAATAATTATTGAGAAGTGCATGTTGTAAATTCAAATTTTAATACACAAAACTAGCTATTTCTTTCTTTCTTTCAACAACAATTTGCTATTAATAAACGTTTAATATTAGCGTTAAACAATAAATGTGAAAATCATTGAATATTTAAAAAAATGAAGTATATTTGCAGATTCATTTTAAATAACAAGCATTCAAACCCAAGATTCAAGAATGGGAAAATATAATATAATCACAATTATCATTATCTATTTATTATTTGCATTTTCCTGCAATAATGGTAATGAAACTGTAATAAAGGGAGAGATATCAAATCTCAATAATCCCTATATACTGGCTACACATGTTACTGCCGATTCACTAATAATAGACACTATTGCAGTAGACGATAGGGATAGATTTAATTATCAAATCAATATTGATACGCTTACCTCCTTTTCGTTTTATATGAATAATTATGAAAGTGCGACTGTTATTTTTGCAGATAAGGGTCAGAAAGTGACTGTTAGAGGTGATGCACATTTTCCCGATCTCATAAATGTAAGCGGAAACGAAATTAATAATGATCTCACGGCTTTTAAGATGGCCAATCAAGATCTTTTAAAACAGCGTGGACAATTGCTTGTAAATCTACAATTGGATAAATCAACGGATAGTGCAGGGAATAACACTTTATCACGTAATGTAGATATTTCAAACCTTAATCTCTTAAATCACGAACTAACATTAAAAGCCGAAGAGTATATAATTGAAAATCCTTCAAGATTATCGAGTCTAATACTTGTTAGCAATTTCTTTATGAATAGTGACAGACCGAAGTCCCTAGAACGTGTATTGGGATATTTGGAAGGGGATGTAGCAGAAACCAATATCGCCCAAAGACTTTATTCATATTCTGAAAAACTTAATCGTTCTGCGGAAGAAGCCGCGTTACCTTATTTTCAATTAACTGATAAAGATGGTGAATCTATCAATTCACATGATTTTACAGGAAAATATCTGCTTCTATCATTTCTATCTACAGTAGATAAAGAATCTCGCGAAACAGTTGAACTGCTAAAAGAAGAATATGAAGTTCTAAGCGAAGATAGCGTTCAATTTCTTTCTGTATACATTGATGCAGATTTATATCCAATTAATTATGTTGAGCAAGACTCTATTCCTTGGGCTATAGTACCCGAAGAGAGAGGGTGGGGCTCAGATATTGTTGATCTATTAAATATCCAATACATTCCTTTTAATTTACTTATTGGTCCTGATGGAACTATCATACTGAGGAATGTCCCTGCGCAAAACGTTGCGGAAACGATAGCAAGATCTTCTGAAAATTAAATTTATTTATTGAATAATTAAATTAACACAAATGCTGGTTAAAGTATTTGGTGCAGCTGTTCAAGGTATAGATGCTATTCCTATTACTATTGAAGTAAACTGCTCCAGAGGTATAAGGTTTTTATTAGTTGGGCTACCGGATGCCTCAGTTAAAGAGAGTCACGAACGCATTGTCTCCGCACTAGAAGTAAATGAACTGAAGTTTCCTCGTCAACAAATAGTAATAAATATGTCTCCTGCCGATATCCGCAAGGAGGGGTCTGCATATGATTTGCCATTGGCAATAGGTATTCTTGCTGCATCTGGCTCAATAGAGAGTGAAAAGCTTTCTCAATATATAATAATGGGGGAATTGTCTCTCGATGGCACTGTATTGCCACTTAAAGGTGCGCTCCCTATGGCTCTTTTGGCAAAAGAAGCCGGTTACAAAGGATTCATACTTCCTGCCGAAAATGCAAAGGAAGCAGCAGTTGTAAAAGGGCTGGATGTATATGCGGTAAATAATATACTTGAAGTGGTTAATTTCTTCAATAACAAAATAGATCTTCAAACTACAAGTGTAGACCTTGAAAAAGAGTTTAATGACAGTAGATCAGTTTTTGAACTAGATTTCTCTGATGTAAAAGGTCAGGAAAACGTTAAACGTGCACTTGAAGTTGCTGCGGCAGGCTCCCATAATATTATTCTTGCTGGTCCTCCCGGTTCAGGTAAATCGATGTTAGCTAAACGGATGCCTTCAATACTGCCACCTTTTACTTTAGAAGAAGCATTGGAAACAACCAAAATACACAGCGTTGCAGGAAAAACTGATTTGGGAAGATCTCTTCTCTTCAAACGCCCATTTAGGTCACCACATCACACTATCAGCAATGTTGCTATGGTAGGAGGTGGAGGTTCACCTCAGCCGGGTGAGATTAGTCTTGCTCACAACGGTATACTTTTTATGGATGAATTACCTGAGTTCAACAGAAGTGTGCTTGAAGTAATGCGTCAACCTTTAGAAGATAGAAGAATTACTATCTCACGTTCAAGATACAGCGTAGACTATCCTTCCGGTTTTATGTTGGTTGCAGCAATGAATCCATGTCCTTGCGGCTACCATAATCATCCTACAAGAGAGTGTGTTTGCTCTCCGGGTTCTGTGCAAAAATACTTAAATAAGATTTCAGGTCCATTGCTTGATAGAATTGATTTACAAATAGAGATCTCACCTGTTCCGTTCGATAAAATTGCAGACACATCTTCTTGTGAGTCAAGTGAGCAAGTTAGTGTAAGAATAATGAAAGCAAGAAAAATACAGGAGAAAAGATTTAAAAGCCTGGAGGGTATATTTTGTAATGCACAAATGAGTGGGAGATTGATAAATAAATTTGCAATTCCAGATGCTGCCGGGCTAAAACTCCTTAAAGCCGCCATGGAACGACGTTCTCTTTCTGCGCGTGCGTATGATAGGATATTAAAGGTGTCGCGTACGATCGCAGATATTGAAGGTAGTGAGCAAATAAAGCCCATTCATATAGCAGAAGCAATAAACTATCGTAATTTAGACAGAGAGAATTGGGGTTATTAGCATTTTAAGGATAATTTTGATGTGAAGAATCTTCAGTATTAACAACTTGACGTAATACTTGTTGTAAAATAAGTATTCCACAAAAGTTGATATATTGAGGAACCTGTGTTATTTAGGAAACTAATAGAGCTGTTAGCTTACAAATTGCAGTTTATATGATGATTTAGATTTTAAATTGTTAAAATGCACTGTAAGTTTTGCAATGTCAATAATTCTTCATTTTTTTGTGAATCAGTTAAAAGGTATGTAGATTTATTTAGGTTATCAATATAAATCTCATTCCTTGTATTTCCACATCAATTCAATTTTTTTTTATGAAGAATTTATTAACAGGGTTAGCTCTGGCTCTTATCTTATTAAATGCACAGTTGGCGTTAGGACAAACACAATCAACTTCACAAAATGAGAGTAGAACAATCACCGGAATTGTGTCAGACAATTTTGGCGAGCCTTTGCCCGGAGCAACTATTATGATAAAAGGATCAAATCGCGGTACTATCACAGACGCAGATGGTAATTTCTCGATCCTTGCAGGCAGCGAAGAAACCCTTGTGGTCTCTTTTGTTGGAATGGAAACAGGAGAGATAGAGGTAGGTAGTCAAACAAGAGTTTATATAACATTAGAACCTACAGCAGAGTCCTTAGAAGAAGTTGTAGTTACCGGCTATCAAACTATTTCAAGAGAACGAGTGACAGGGTCGTATAACATTATTGGGAGCGATCAAATTGAGAGACCGACAATAAATATCGGTCAAAGAATTATAGGCACCTCATCAGGAGTACAAACAACAACAGATGCCGACGGAAATGTTGCCTTCGAGATTAGAGGGCAAAGTAGTCTGTTGGCTGCTGCACAACCTCTAATAGTAGTTGACGGCTTCCCCATCCAAGGAGATCTTAAGTCAGTTAATCCAAATGATATTGCGAATATAACTATACTCAAAGATGCGGCTGCAGCTTCTATTTGGGGAGCCCGTTCTGCAAACGGAGTAATAGTAATAACATCTAAATCAGGAGCTTCAAAAGAACAAGGAGTAAGGGTAGATTTTAATTCATTTTTTCAGTATTCACCTAAAATGGATATACATTACCTCAATCCTCATGCCTCTTCGGCTGAAGTAATAGATTACGAGCAAAGAGGGTTCGATTCAGATTTCTTCGGCGGTCCTTGGGCACCAATACCTAATAGTAATACAAGTTTGACAGGCTCTTATTCTAAAGCTGTGCAAGCGATGAACGAGCATCGCTTAGGATTTTTAACTTCAAGTGAGCTTGATGAAGTTTTATCTGACTTGAGATCTAGAGATAACAGAGAACAGATTAAAGATTTAATGTTGCAGAATCCGTTTACTCAACAGTATAACTTAAGTGTATCCACTTCAGGTACGAGAGCTAACAATATGCTCACACTTCTTTATGAACAAAGAAACAGAAACTATAAGGGAGACGATAATGCCAAATATCATATTGGTTTTCGCTCAAATGTCAATCTGTTTAAATGGTTAGATTTTTCATTCAACGGTACATTTGTAATGGACGATGCAAATAATAATGGTTCTTTGTATACCGGCTCACCTTATCACATGTTGCTAAATGATGACGGAACCAGAGCAGACATACCAAACACATATTATTGGCCAAATATCGAAAGACATGTACCTCATGAATCTTTTCCTTACTCAGATTGGAGTTATAACCCCGTTTCAGAAGTAGAGGAAAGAAGCATTAAGAGACAGACGATCAATTCGCGAATTCAAACTGGATTGAGATTCAAATTGCTTGATGGTCTATCGATTGATTCAAGAATTCAATATGAGATTTTGAGTGCAGATAATAAAAGCATCTATACGGAGGAGTCATTTTTAGTAAGAGGTACAATAAACCGAGCAAGCACTTGGGATAGGGCTACAGGTGAAATTACACCCAATTTACCGCTGGGAGGCTTCTTAGACCAAAATAGGAGTTATAGAAACTCATATAACTGGCGAAATCAACTTAATTTCAATAGAGAGTTTTTCGGTAGGGACTTCTTGACATTTATTGCAGGGACTGAAGTGTATAGTATTGTTGATCAGTATGTGAGTAACCCTCGAACATATGGGTATGATGATGAGACTCTAACCGTGGGTACATTTCCCAATGGAGTAGGGGGTAGTGGGGCATATAGATTGAATAACTGGTTAGGTCAAAGTCAAACCTTTGGTTATACAAATAGCTACAATTACAGTACCGATCGTTATTTCTCTTTATATGGAAATGCTTCATACACCATTAACGACTTGTATACACTCTCTGGATCTGTTAGAACAGATGCTTCAAACTTAATTACGGATGATCCTAAATACAGATATGCTCCATTTTGGTCAATTGGAGGTAGTTGGATGATTTCAAGCGAAGAATTTATGGAAAATGTTGATTGGTTAGATCGTCTTATGATTAGAACTACATACGGTTTTAATGGTAATGTTGATAAATCAACCTCATTTATGCCTTTAATAAATGTTTCATCCACTCAAAACACATACATACAAGATTACACTGCTTCAGTTAGCAGTTTTGGGAACCCCTCTCTCAGATGGGAAAAGACAGAGTCAATAGACTTGGGCTTTGATTTTTCAATCCTTAAAGGGAGATTATTTGGAAAATTTGATTTTTACAACAAAAAAGGAAGAGACCTTATAGTAAGTATGAGTATACCCGCAGTAAACGGTACTGCTTCTCAAAGACTGAACATGGCAGAAATGACCAATAGAGGTGTAGAGCTCGAACTGGGAACTACATCAAGACTTTATGGGAACGACATTGTTTGGAGAGGCAATGTAAATTTCTCCTATAACTTCAATAAAATAGATAAACTTTACAAAGCTAGGTATAACGCATATGAACTATATGGAAACAGTGGTGTTACCGCCACATATGTAGAAGGGTATAATGCAAATACACTCTGGGCTTTTGAATATGCAGGTGTAGAAAACAGAGGGACCGACGATAATCCCGATTGGCAACCAATAGTACAGGGTAAGGATGATGAGGTATATGATTTTACCGGATGGACTCCCGGAGATGGTAGAGACTACATGTTAAATATGGGAACAAAAGTAGCACCTTATACACTTGGCATAGTAAACTCATTTAAAATACATGACTTTGATTTGTCTTTTATCATAACAGGTAAATTTGGTCACGTATTTAATGGATTCACATTCAACTATCCAAGTATGTCGGGAGGAAGCGGACTTCCAAATAAACTTTACAGTGAGATTTTGGAGGCAGATCCTTCGGAACGAGTTCCAATCCCCTTCGGTAAATCTGAGCCTCGTTACTACTTCTGGGACCGTTTCTATCCCTATTTAGATTACAGAGTTCAGAATGCAGGTCATGTAAGGTTTCAGGAACTAAATCTTACATACAATTTAAATAATCAACTGCTTCGTACAATTGGATTGAATTCAGCTAGAATATACGCACAGGCAAATAATCTGTTTGTACTTACAAACAACACCTATAACGAAGATCCTGAATTCCCTCTTGGAACATTAAGACCACAACCTGCCTATACATTAGGTCTAAACATCTCATTTTAAAAATATAGAATATGAATACTAAAATATATATACTCTCATTCCTAACTGCTCTTGTCTTTACATATGGGTGTAATGATTTTCTTGATGAGAAGCCAAGTAAAAATACCTCATTAGTTATAACATCTATAGATCAGTTGGAATATATTCTTAACTCATACAGTATATTTTATGAAGAATCAAATAGGGCAGCTTTATACAGTTCAGACGATTACGGACTTCTCCCCGAACTATACGATGCGAGAGCCAATTCATATGCAGTAGCAGGAGTGCAATTTGCAACGTGGGATACAGAAAACCTTCCTTTCGATGCAAGAGAAAGCTTCTGGCCAAATGAATACCGTAAAATATTTCATGCAAATATGATACAATCCTATCTTCCCAGAGTTAGCGGGTCAGAAGAGGATAAAGCAAGAATTAAATCAGAATCTCACCTCATAAGAGCAGTGAGTATGTGGAATCTTGTTCAAACATATTCTTTACCATATACAGAAGCCAATGCTAACGAACCCGGAATAGTTATCAAGCAATCTACAAGTTTCGAAGAGTCTTACAAAAGAAGTACAATTGAAGAAACATACGACTTTATAGAAAAGGATATTGAAGAGGCGTTAAAGCTCACCAATGAATTGGATGTTGTGAATAACAAATACAGATCGTGGAGAGGAAGTAAGGCAGCAGCCAATGCTTTCGCAGCAAGATATTGGTTACACCGCAACGACTATGAAAAAGCATTGGAATACGCTAATGTTGCTTTATCAGAGCATGATGCGATGATGAACTATAATACAGATATGAAATATAGTTCAATTCCTTCAAACGTTACAGTAGAAGGAGAGCCAGTATCAATACTGTACCCTTATACTCATGACAATCAATCTGATTTGACCGATATGATGGAATGGAAAGAACTATATTACTTCAGGCTTATGTATCATGAGTCATGGTGGTACATTCCAAGCCCCGAGCTATTATCTTTATACGATCAAGAAAATGATCTCAGATATAAATATCATTTCGTAGAAAACTACTCTTACGATAGAGGAGTTACAAATCCTCCATATGAATACCCAGGTTACATATTTTTCTTTAAAGATAGAATACCATCAGGACCTACTGTAGCCGAAATGCTGTTAACTAAAGCTGAGGCTCATGCTCGTTTGGATCAATTAGCACCTGCACTGGAAGCAGTGAATAAGTTAAGAGTAAATAGAATTGACAGCAACGCTCCTAATTCCGCGATAAATATATCAGCAAGCACTAGCGAGGATGCACTTACTCTTATTCTGGAAGAAAGAAGAAGAGAAATGCCTTTCTCACAACGATGGTTTGATATAAGAAGGTTTAATAATAATGATGAACCTTCGGATGATGTTGGACCCCTTACACGCAACTTTTATGGTTACAGTAGCTCGTCTGTTACTCCAAGCACCGGTATTGTAACCTATACACTTGAAAGCAATTCAAGAAGGTATGCTGCGCCAATTCCTAACACAGAAATTGAAAGTAGCGAAGGTGAGTTGGAGCAAAATATATACAATTAAATATTTTCATATATGAAAACAAAATCTGTTTATTACATTTTAATTCTCTCAGCGATACTTTTATCCTGCGGTGAGAATAGAGAATCTCAAAATCAAGTACGATTAAAAGGACAACTGATTGAAATGGGTTCAAATGAAGTGAGAATGAGCTACAATGGTGCATCATCTCAGATTGGTAACAGCCGTGATATCATATTAAACACAGATGATCAAGGGTATTTTGATACAGTATTGGTGATTACAGAGCCAAGTTATTATAACTTATCACGAAATACACTATACCTGACTCCCGGTGATGATCTTACAGTAAGTATCACAACTAGTAATGAAGAGGCCGAGTTTAGCGGTACCGGTGCAACTGTAAATAATTATATGAAATACCGACTATTTCCAAAAGGTGGTTCTTTTTTAGAGGCGGGTAGAAATATAAAAGGTGACTTCACAACTACAAAAAATACTATCGATAGTTTAGCAGAAATCCGTCAGCACCAATTGGATACTTTGACTGACGCTTCAAACGAATTTAAGGATTTAGAAACTGCACGTATTAAAGCAGATGTGATAAATAGCTATATGATGTTTCCTAGCTATGCTAGAATAAATGACCGGACCCCTGTTTTGGAATCAATGGCTCCACATATTAAACCTATGATTGAAGAAATAAAAGATCCAAAATATTTAGATGTTGCAGTGGTAAGGGATGTGTTTTCAAGATCCACAGACAGTTTAAATCAGGCACTCTTTTTTAGTGAAATCACTATTCCTCAAAGAACTGTGGAACTATTTGAAGGATCAGCAGAAGTTCGTAAACTTAGCAGTAGTGCCACACCCGAAACCGCAGAAGAAGTTTCAGCATATGTTAGTACAATGGAGAACGATGACTTTGCAGAAGAGATAAACTATAAGATTGCACAAGCAAGCAAGGTGTTTCCAGGACAGCCTGCAATTGATATCGAGCTTACAGATGCAGATGGTAATCAAGTCAATTTGAGTGACTTTAAAGGCAAGGTGATATATGTAGATCTCTGGGCAACATGGTGTGGGCCATGCCTTCAGGAAGCACCTTACTATGAAGCATTGTCTACTAAATTTAATGAAGAAGAAATTGTGTTTCTGCCTATTTCCACTGATAGAAATAGTGAAGTTTGGCTTGAATACCTTGAGTCAAACCCAAAACAATTAAAACAGTATCATTCGGTAGATGGGAAACTGCAAGAAGAATGGAGTCTTCAATTTATCCCTCGCTTCTTACTAATTGATCAGGATTTTAATATTGTAAACTCTTATGCACCACGTCCTTCCGACGAGGAGACTGAAGAGTTGTTGAGTTCTTTATT
The DNA here is from genome assembly GCA_964647535.1 of uncultured Proteiniphilum sp. Taxonomy (GTDB): domain Bacteria; phylum Bacteroidota; class Bacteroidia; order Bacteroidales; family Dysgonomonadaceae; genus Proteiniphilum. The sequence continues at coordinate 16,519 of CAZYGE010000025.1, read as the reverse complement.
GAACTAATTGACCGTATACTTCTATTGGAGATGCCTTTGAGATAGGATTACTTCTCAAAGTGATGATCATCATAAAACCTTGTGAATGTATGTCCCCAACGAAATCCCCTCCTCCTAAATTCGTCAACAACAGGATGACCGGGGTAAAGTGTACCGTTTATAGATTTGTCTAGTTCTGCACCTTCAGGTTGATTGGGGCGATCTTCATTTTTGTATCTCAATGGATTGAATCTAGGGTTGATATCAATAGCCATTCCGCTAGCATGCTTTGAGTATGAAATGTCTCTATAACAAAAGCTGTAGCTGTTGTTATCATCCATAGATAAACTATCGCTCCATCCATACTTAACAATGGGAATTGCTTTTTCTATCACAAAGCCCTCATCAAGCATAAATTCAAAAAGCTCCCTAATATCATCAGCTATTGCTTTGTTGGTTACAATTTGTCCTTTATGAATTTTATCATCTGTTGATAGATAAATAACTTCCACGAGCTCAAGCATTTTAATTATATCTACTGGAGCAGGGGTGCCTTCCATAGCTTCTTCAAATGTATAGTTTGCATCAATAATGGTATCGTTCAAACTTGATGGATCATGGAGCGCAATCTTTATGGTGTCTTTATGGTAAATGTCATTAGTTTGAGTTGGGATATCTGATTTCTTACTGTCTCTTGTACAATAGAGCATTAAAAATGAAAACAAGAATAGGATATTGAATAACTTCATTCAAAAAATATTATCTAGCTTATCTCCAATCCAAACTCATCTGACAACTTCTGAAGTGTAGGATTACTATTAGTCATATCATCAAAAATTTCTCTCGAAGTTAGTGGTTTCTTAATAACGTTATCTTTAGAAATCGTAATTGTCATTGAAAGATCATCATTTTTCACTTTCTCACGCAAATATGAAAGAATCATCTCACCATTACTGTTAAGATACTCTTTGTTGAGCTCAGAATTAACTTCAACTTCAAACACCACATCACTAACCATTTTGGGCTTATACATCATCATGGTATTCTTCAAGAGTCTTTCCTTTTTTAGGTTACCGGAAAACTCATCCCATGCAGCTATAAGATCATTTTCGGAAAACTTGTTGTTGCCGTTACTAGCTGCAATTTCTTCATTATCCTCAACCTTATCTTCTGGTTTATTTACAAGTGATGATAGTGAAACGCCCATTCCTTTAATGGAAGTACCTTTAGCTTTAAAGGGTGGTTTTTTTGGTCTCTCGGTTTTATGTTCAGATTCTAGGTTTTCAGAGCTTGCTGTTTCAGGATCGGTATTATCGAGTGTCTTGTTTGCCCCAGAAGTTTTGGGGTTTTTCTGAGTCTCTGAATTATTTCCCTTTTCAATAGGCTTTAGAACTGTTTTTTTTTTCGTATCGCCCGATACTTTAGGCTCGTTTAGCTGGCAAAGTTTAATGAGTGTAAGCTCAAGCAGAAGACGTCGGTTTTTACTAATCCTAAAATCCAGATCGCATTCATTTGCAAGCTCAATGGCTTCATATAAAAATGAGCTGCTGCATCTCTTGGCAGTTTCTATATACTTATCGCGTATTGATGCACCCACTTGAAACAGCTCTGCAGACTTGACGTCTTTACAAACCAGTATATCCCTGAAATGCGAAGCAATACCGCTTATTATATACTGCCCTTCGAACCCTCTGTTTAAAATATCATTTAAAATTAAAAGACACTCCACCACATTGCCATTCAAAATAGCATCTGTCAGCCTAAAATAATACTCATAATCAAGTACATTGAGATTGTCTATAACTGCTTTATATGTGATATTGCCCTGAGTATAACTTGCAGTCTGATCAAAAACCGATAGGGCATCGCGCATACCACCATCGGCTTTTTGTGCGATAACATTCAAAGCCTCCGGCTCGACGTTTATACCTTCTTCTCCGGCAACATACTGCAAATGATTTACTATATCGGCAATATTAATACGGTTAAAATCGTACACCTGGCAACGTGATAATATAGTTGGTATTATTTTGTGCTTCTCCGTAGTAGCAAGAATAAATATAGCGTGTGCAGGAGGCTCTTCCAAAGTCTTCAGGAAAGAGTTAAATGCCGCTGGAGATAGCATATGCACCTCATCAATAATATAAACCTTATACTTCCCAATTTGTGGAGGGATACGAACCTGATCTATCAATGAACGAATATCATCCACTCCATTATTAGATGCTGCGTCAAGTTCATGTATATTATACGAACGTTGCTCGTTAAATGCCACACAAGACTCACAATTATTGCATGCCTCACTGTCGGTTGTGAGGTTCAAACAATTAATAGTTTTAGCAAAAATACGTGCACAAGTAGTCTTTCCAACTCCTCTTGGTCCGCTAAACAGATAAGCATGTGCAAGCTTTTTGCCGGTAATAGCATTCTTCAAAGTAGTAGTAAGAGACTCCTGCCCTACTACTGAACGAAATGTAGCAGGTCTGTATTTCCTTGCTGAAACAATAAAATTATCCATGTGAATCTTTCCTATAGTGATTATACAAATGTACAAAAAACCACTCAAAATACTAAAATTAAATTACTTGTAATTAGGCAAAATCAATCTTTGAGTATTATCTTTACATTGATAATCGAAAATCACAGTAAAGATGAAACAAGTTAATCTATATTTCCCAATAATTTTGTTAATTGCAAGTCTGGTTACAATATCCTGCACTTCAAGTAAAACAGATTCTAACCAACAAGAAGTCGGTTCAAACAGAAGAGATACGCAAGACAATCAAACTGACGACAAAGTTTTCAAGCTTCCGGAAATCCCCGAAGAAATAACCAACAGCGAACTACGTGCTCAGTACTTGGTAGAGCACTACTGGGATAACTTCAATTTTTCAAACAGAGATCTAATCAACCTTCCGGAAGTTACCGAACAGGCTTTTGTAGACTACATCAATATACTATATCATGTGCCAAAGGATAAAGCAGATAAATCTCTGATAGAGGTGGTGAAAAGAACCGAAGTTGATACGCTGATGCATATTCATTTCAACTCACTATTCGAAAAATACTTTTACGATCCCAACTCACCTTTTCGAAACGAAGAGTTTTACATACCAGTTCTCAATCAAATACTAAGATCTTCGCTACTCACTGATACAGAGAAGTCACTCTATGAGTTCCAACTTGATATGGTAATGGAAAACCGAGTAGGAGAAAAAGGCAATAATTTTAAATATACTTTAGCATCAGGCGAAACAGACTCATTTTACAACATTCAGAGTGAATATACACTATTAATGTTTTCAAACCCCGGATGTTCAACTTGCGAAACTGTTACTCGACAACTTGTGGCATCTGAATCTATAAAAAATGCTCTTGCTCTAAATACCCCCGCAAGAACAATGCTAACCATTCTCACACTTTATCCAGATGAAGACCTCGATGAATGGCTTGATCATTTACCCAACATGCCTAAAAACTGGGTTCATGGGTATGATAGTGATATGGAAATTACACATAAGAGACTCTATGACATTAAAGCCATTCCAACTCTGTATCTATTTGATAGTGAGAAGAAAGTTATTCTAAAAGACACTTCAATTGAAGCTGTGGAGAACTATTTTTCTACACCTCGATAACTTAAATATGCTATATAATTTGTCTATAATAATTTACGCTATAAGTTGCATTTAAGTTTTAACTATTTGAGGTACAGGCGTATGTGTTGCCATGTTGAGTCCATCATGCAGAACCAAAACTAATATTTTAACATTTAGAAGTTGATTTTTTCCCAAAAATGTTCTCTATATCAAAAAAGTGACGTACTTTTGACCCCGATAAAGGTAGACTTTTAGCGAAAAGTCCCTCTAAATAAGAGAATTAGAAACCAAAATTTTATTTATGAAGTATGTGAACTTTTGCCTAATAGCAATATTTTCACTTGCGTTATCATCAGTCTCTGTAAAAGACGCACCTCCTTCGTTAGGTTATTATCCGGGAGAAATAATTCCAGAAATTGAATTCACGGATTTAGAAGGAGAGTCTTACAAACTGAGTGATTACAAAGGCAAAAAAGTTGTGGTTAGCTTCTGGGCTTCTTATGATGCCCATTCCAGAGCCAACAACGTTCGTTTACACAATTATCTTCAGATGATTGAATCAGAAGTTACATTGATTTCCATCGCTTTTGATGAAAATAAAAATGTTGTAGAAAGAACGTTGGCCATAGATAACCTCAACAACCTATCACAGTTTTGTGAAGTTAAAGGAACCAATTCAGAATTGTATAAAGATTTTAAACTGAATAGAGGGTTCCGGAACTATTTAATAGATGAGGAAGGAGTAATTCAGGCGATGAATATAACTCCCGAAGATTTAAACGTCATCTTTTAATAGTGAGTACGAATTAATTAAGAAGAGGCTATTTTGAAAGAAATTTAGCCTCTTTTTTTATGTAACGGTATTGTAGGACTAGTCACCAAAATGCAATGTTCTTTCGGTCTATATTTTATAAGATTATATATATGAGGATCAGATTTATATTCTAATCAAGCAGTATGAATCAAATCAGTTTCTGCTCCATAGCAATCTTTACAAGAACAGCAGTGTTTTTTGCATCCAGTTTATAAAGTAGGTTTTTTCGGTATCCTCTAACTGTTTCTGGACTAAGGAAAATCTTTTCAGCAATTTCTGCATTAGTAAAACCTTCAGAAACTAGCTTAAGCAATTCTCTTTCACGATCGGTAAGCCAAACAGCATTTTTCGATCTCTTTTTCATAAGCAAATCAACCTCATGGCAAAGAAAAATATTGCCCTCATATATTGTTTCAATCCCCTCAATTACTTCTCGTGACTCAGCATTCTTAACCAGATAGCCCTTGGCACCGTTGTCCAACATTTGTTTAACCATAGAGTACTCGTTATGACTTGTTAAAGCCAGAATCTTCAAATCAGGGTAATCATTATTCAGCTCCTTGCAAAAATCAATGCCACTTATATCAGGTAAGCCGATATCAAGCATCAAAACATCCGGCTTCCAAAAGGGTAGTGAGATCCTGCAACTCTCTGCGTTATGAGCAACACCAACAACCTCAATATTATCTGTATCGTTTATAATATCTCTCAACCCCTCAACCAGCATTTTGTGGTCATCAACTATGACAACTCTTATTTTACTCATCATTCATCCTGTCTACGAGGTTGAGTTCTATATGAATCTCAGTACCCTTGCCTTTAGAAGAAGATACAAACATTTCACCACCATAAGATTCTACACGTTTGCGAATATTGTCTAGGCCCATGCCATCATGTTCAGCTTCGGTATCAAACCCTTTACCGTCATCCTGTACTACTAAAGAAATCCTGTCAGACTCTTGAATGATTTGTACATCAATCCTCTCAGCCTCTGCATGTTTCAGGGCGTTATTCACCAACTCATGTACCGAGCGATAGAGCAAAATCTCAAGCTTGCTATCGAGCCTCTCCTCATTGCCATAATAGTGAAAATCTGTATTAGGAATAGCATCGCAAAAATCTGACAATGACACCTTCAAGCCAAATCTTATTAGCGACTCGGGCATCATGTGATGCGCCACCCTTCTCAATTCCTGAATAGAATCATCAAGCATATCCACAGCTTTCTTAAACCTATCTACACTCTCTTTCTCTAAAATTACACCTGTTTTCATTTCCGGAAGATTATATTTTACAACGGAAAGCATGCTTCCCAACCCATCGTGTAAGTCTTTAGCCAGCCGGCTCCTTTCGGCAGTTTCACCATCAAGTACCGCCTGAACCGTTGCCAGCTGCTTCTCCTTCTCTAATTGTGCCAACTGTTGTTCTGCAATCTTCTGTCTGCTTAATGTAAGCCTGTGCTTTACAACAAAAAATCCTGAAACAAAAAGCAGCAACGCACCAATAGCAACAGCCAATAGTCTTATCAACCTCTTCTCCTTTTCAAGAGCCGCAATTCTGATCTCTTTCTTCTCCGTCTCGTATTTCACCTCGTGTTCCGATAAAGCACTCTGAAACTCACTGTTAGAATAAAGCTCAAGCTGATCGCGCAACCTGCTCAAATACTCCTCAGCCCTCTCTGCATTACCTAAATAAATATTACTCCTAGTAATATTATATAACACATTGCTAGTCAGATTCACATCTGTAGAATCATGTTCCCACGCAGTTAAAGCAGCATCTTCACTCAATTTAAACTCTTTCTGATAAAAATATATATTAGAAAGATCTACATATACTTGAGAAATCAAAAAAGGCGCATCTATCTCCTTTGCAATCTGCAAAGCTTCTTTCGCAATATCCTCTGCCTTAGCATATTCATTCGAGCTGTAGTATACTTTTGCAAGAGCAAGAGTTGCGTCCACCTCACTAAACCTATTACCCAACTCCCTGAATGTCACTCTTGCTGCTTCGGCATATTCTATTGCTTTATTCCTATCAATATTGATATTAATATCACTCAGTGAAACATAGATACTTGCTAGACTTGATTTATCGTCAAGTTCTTTTGCAATACTCTCCGCTCTTTCAAAATATTTAAGAGCCTGATTAAAATTAAGCATCTTCTGATATAGAATACCAATATTGCTGCTCACTCTTCCAATTGGTAACTTGTCTCCAATCTTTTCATGTAAAGTAAGTGACTTGAGATAGAAATCAATAGCCTTGGTATAATCACTCTGTCTATTGTATAAATTCCCCAGAGCACCATAAATTCGCCCTTCAAGTGCTTCATTATCTGTCTCCCGAGAAAGTTCAAGTGCACTGTTTAGATAATCAAGCGCAACATCAAAATCGCTTTCCATATAATAAGCAACACCAATGTTCCGATTGAAAATAGCCAAATAACCTTTGTCTCCAACTTCAGTCGCAAGCTCAATACCTCTATTAGCATATAGTTTAGACTTAGCAACATCTGAGCTCAAATAACCCCAGCTCAAATCGTCAAATGCTTTCAACCTATCCTCAATCTTTGATAAATTATCATTTCGAAGCATCAATTCAAGAGAATCCAAGTCGGGAGAATCCGATGACTGAGCCGAAACTGATAAACTGCCCCTTGTCAATAGACAGATTATAAGTAAATAGAAATATATTAAATGTCTTTTCTTCAATGCCGTGATTATAAGCTAATTGTTACTCACTTCTAACACTCATTAAGAACTAATGTTTGATTACAGAAAAAAATTATTACAGAAAAAAACAAGAGCTCTTAAATATTACCTATGCAAAGATAGAACACCAACCTCAGAGTAAAAACCCCTTTTAGGGGGTTGTTGCAGTATTGCCTCGAACATAACTTTGCTGCGTTTAAAAATTTTAAAATCACATCAATCAAAATTAAATGGTATGAAAAAGTTATTATTTATTACAGTCTTAGGTGTTTTGTTTATACTCTCATCATGTGAGAAAGATGATATTCTGGAACAAGAGGAAGTTCAAAACTGCAACATTGTAGAAATCACAGATAATATAACAGAACCAACAACTTGGGTAGCGGGAAATGTTTACGTTATTAACGGTAGAAATATAACGGTAAGAAGCTCTCTTACTATTGAGCCCGGAGTTGTTGTAAAACTAAAAGGAGCCAGAATTGATATAGTAGACGGAGTAATTCTTGCAAAAGGAACCGCTACAAACCGTGTAGTCTTCACATCTCTTGCAGATGATAGATACTGTGGGGATACAAACGGAGATGGTGCGGCCACAGAGCCCCAGAAGGGCGATTGGTCACAGATATACTTCAATGGCACAAACGGTACAACTTTTCAATTTGTAGACTTTTTTTATGCAGGAGCCAATTCGGGAGGATTTTATAATGCAATAAAAGTATCCGGCCCTAGCTCTGCACAATTCACCTTCGATAATTGTGTCTTTGCTCACACACTAAGTGCCTCAACTTCATATTTCGCTAATTGTGCATTCTATGGCGGATCAGCAATGATCGATCCGAGTATTAGTGTATTTACCAACAATGTATTCTATGACAATGGCAGACCTATTGTTCACAATGCCTACTATACACTCAACACAAATAATAAATTCCACAACCCCAAAAATCCCACCCAAACCAATACAAGCAATGGCATTTATCTAACATCATCCAGTAGTCCAAGTGGAGCGGTTGTGTCATGGAATGTAACCGAAGTGCCCTACGTATTAGACGAATGGTTTCAGGGATCCACGCAAACAATTAATATAGGACCCGGAGCAGTAGTCAAATTTATGCGATCCGGAGCCGGATTAGCCTCATCATCTAGTAGAATCATTAATATCTCACCTTCTGCTATTCTCACATCTTTTAAAGATGATGCACATGGAGGAGACACAAATGGAGACGGTAACGAATCATCCCCCGCAAATGGAGATTGGCGAGGTGTATATAACTCTTCTCAACAAGTATACATAGAATCGGCAAACATAAAATATGCTGCCAATAAATAATCGATAAGAAACAAAACATTAAACAATTCAAATTACAAAAAATGAAGAAAGTACTATTTATTACTGTTTTAGCAATGTTGCTAAACTCGCCAACTTTTGCACAACAATTTCAAAAAGGCACTAGTGCAATTAATCTGGGAATAGGTTTTGGAAGTGCTTTAGGCGGACTTGGAACAGGCAGACCGGCCATCAGTGGATCTTTTGAATACGGGATGTGGGAGGCAGGTCCCGGAGTAGTCAGCCTTGGTGGCTACATAGGTAACACAGGATACCGATACTCAAATGAAGGTTACACGCAAAAATGGAACTACACCGTTGTTGGAGCCAGAAGCGCATATCACTTGCATGCATTTGAAACAGTGCCACAGCTTGATCCATACGCAGGCCTCATGATTGGCTATAACATCGCTAGCTATTCGGTAACGGGAGGATACGAAGGTCCCAATACATATGGTAGTGGTCTCGGATACTCTCTATTCCTTGGAGCACGTTGGTTCTTCACAAACAATATTGCGGCATTTGTGGAACTTGGTTATGGTGTTTCTGCAATTAACGCAGGTGTCTCGTTTAAATTCTAATAGGTCTCGTTTAGTTTAGTTAGTTTATTTCTGAATATCCGGGCAATATTACATTGTTCGGATATTTTTGTATCTTTCAATCCAAAATTACATCGCATTAAAAAAAGATGCTTTATAACGGCAGCACATTAAAACGATAGCATATTAAAACAGGTGCACATTAAAACGAAAACATTAAATAGCAATTTCAAGATGGAAGCTCTTTACATAAAAAATATGGTCTGCAACCGTTGTGTTATGGTTGTAGAGAACGAAATGAAAAAACTGGGACTAAAAATCAAGTCAGTTAAGATGGGTGAAATTTTACTTGATCAACCGGCAACTCCTCAAATCAAAGAGCAAATCAATAATGCCATCACACCAATGGGTTTTGAGATAATAGATGACAAAAAGAGTCGCACAATAGAAAAAATAAAAAATATAATAATAGACCTAGTTCAGAATCATAATGGTCAACTCCCAACAAATCTCTCCGATCATCTTAAAAGTGAGCTTAATCTTGACTATAATTATCTCTCCAATCTCTTTTCTGAAATAGAGGGCACCACTATTGAGAGGTATTTTATTGCTCAAAAAATCGAGAAAGTAAAAGAGCTGCTTGTTTATGATGAACTCACATTAAGCGAAATTTCATATCGCCTAAATTATTCCAGCGTTGCTTATCTAAGCAATCAGTTTAAAAAAGTTACGGGTCTCACTCCAACCCATTTCAGAAAAATTGGACGTGATAAGAGAAAGTTTCTCGATGAAGTTTAAGAAAAGACGTTATTACAAGTAAAACTTACAAATCAATCTCAAAACTACATAACAAAATTGCATAGTAAGTTGATAACTTTGTACCATTATGTCAACAAACAATACAACAATAATAAAAGAAACATTCCCTGTACTTGGAATGTCATGTGCGTCATGCGCTGCAAGTGCACAAAGTGCTGTCCAGCAAAAAAATGGTGTTGTGAATGCATCAGTAAATTTCGCGACAGGCAACTTGGCAGTAGAGTATAATCCCGACGAAACCAACGTTGAAGCAATCCAAAAAGCAATCCAAGATGTTGGATATGATTTACTTCTTGAAAATGAATCCACACAGCAAGACACACTTGAAGCAATCCACGCAGAAAGATATCAAAAACTCAAAACAAAAACCATCTGGGCAGTAATTCTTTCAATCCCGGTAGTGGTAATTGGCATGTTTATGATGAACATACCATATGCCAATGAAATAATGTGGATATTCTCAACCCCGGTAGTATTATGGCTTGGAAGAGACTTCTTTATCAATGCCTGGAAACAAGCAAAGCACGGATCTGCAAATATGGACACATTGGTGGCACTCAGTACGGGTATCGCTTATCTATTTAGTGTGTTCAATATGATATACCCACAATTTTGGGAACAAAGAGGTTTGGAAGCTCACGTATATTTCGAAGCAGCCGCTGTAATTATTGCATTTATCCTTCTAGGAAGACTTCTTGAAGAAAGAGCTAAAGGCAGCACCTCATCTGCAATAAAAAAACTAATGGGATTGCAACCCAAAAGTGTAATAGTGATACAAGCCGATGGTACCGAAAGAGAGATTGCAATAGAAGACGTAAACATAGACGATATAATCCTTGTAAAACCGGGCGAAAAAATTGCCGTTGACGGAGTCGTAACTTCCGGAGATTCATATGTTGATGAAAGTATGCTAAGTGGGGAGCCGGTACCGGTTCTTAAACAAGAGGACGAAAAAGTATTTGCAGGAACCATCAATCAAAAAGGAAGTTTCCGTTTCAAAGCATTGAAAGTAGGCAAAGACACATTGCTTTCGCAAATCATCAAAACAGTACAAGATGCTCAGGGCAGCAAAGCGCCGGTGCAGAATTTGGTAGATAAAATTTCAGGAATTTTTGTACCTGTTGTAATAGTAATTGCATTACTAACCTTTGCAGTCTGGGCAATATTCGGGGGAGACACAGGGGTTGTGCATGGCATACTCACAGCCGTTACAATATTGGTAATTGCCTGTCCTTGCGCATTAGGACTAGCCACACCAACCGCCATTATGGTTGGAGTTGGTAGAGGTGCCGAAAACGGAATACTTATAAAAGATGCCGAAAGCCTCGAATTAGCTCGAAAAGTAGATTCAGTTATACTAGATAAAACAGGTACAATAACTGAAGGCAGACCGGTAGTAACCGATATAAAGTGGCTTAACGATGACGACTCTGCAAAAGATATACTTTACAGCATTGAGAAACAATCAGAACACCCGCTTGCCGATGCAGTTGTAGACCACTTGAAAGGCAACACGCTTGAACTAAACAACTTCAATAGTATCACCGGAAAAGGTGTAAAGGGAAGCTATAATGGTGAAACCTATATTGCAGGAAACAGAAAGCTGCTAGACGAAAACAATATATCCATAGACCTAAGTCTTTTACAGCTTGCCGATGAATGGAGCAATCAGGCAAAAACAGTAATCTGGTTTACCAACAGCTCAGATGCGCTTGGTTTATTATCTATTTCGGATAAAATAAAAGACACATCAAAAACAGCAATAAAAGAGATGCAGGATATGGGCATAGAACTTTATATGCTCACCGGAGATAATAATTCAACCGCAAAAGCAATAGCAGAACAGACAGGAATCAGGCACTTCGAAGCCGAAGTTCTACCACAAGATAAAGCCGACTTTGTAACAAAGCTTCAGCAGCAAGGCAAAACAGTTGCAATGGTAGGCGATGGAATCAACGACAGTACGGCACTTGCTACTGCCGACGTAAGCATTGCAATGGGTAAAGGGAGTGATATCGCTATGGATGTTGCAAAGATGACAATCATATCCTCCGATCTCGCTAAAATTCCTCAGGCAATACGTTTGTCGAAACAAACTGTAAAGACAATTAAGCAAAACCTCTTCTGGGCATTTATATATAACGTAATCGGAATACCAATTGCCGCCGGAATCCTATATCCATTTACCGGATTTCTACTTAACCCGATGATTGCAGGTGCTGCTATGGCATTAAGTAGCGTGAGCGTAGTAACTAACAGTTTAAGATTGAAATTAAATAATTTACACTAATATGTAAGAATAAACTTATATCTTTGCACCCTAAATTTAATTTTAACAATTTATAATGAACAACCAACAACTCTCCGCGGGTTATAAAACCGTAGTTGGAGTACAATTCCTCTTTGTTGCTTTTGGTGCAACGGTATTAGTGCCATTATTAGTAGGGCTAGATCCATCAACCGCACTTTTTACAGCAGGCGCAGGGACACTGATCTTTCATTTAGTAACGAAAGGCATTGTCCCTATTTTTTTAGGCAGTAGTTTTGCCTTTATAGCACCAATAATAAAAGCTACCGAACTATATGGTTTGGCAGGTACCCTATCAGGATTAGTAGCAGTGGGAATGGTTTATTTTCTTATGAGTGCTCTTATTAAATGGCAAGGCGTAAGACTCATCAAGCGTCTATTCCCACCCGTAGTAATCGGGCCTGTTATTATACTCATAGGACTATCACTTGCCGACACGGGAGTGAACATGGCATCTGAAGACTGGCTTCTGGCAATCATCTCTCTTGCAACAGCAATAGTAGTTAGCCTTTTTGCCAAAGGACTTTTGAAACTCATCCCCATCTTTGCAGGTATAGTATTAGGCTACCTTGGAGCAATAATACTGGGGAGGGTGGATCTGACCGGTGTAGCTGATGCTGCTTGGTTTAGTTTACCTCAATTTGTTAAACCTGAGTTCTCATGGGGAGCAATCATATTTATGATTCCGGTGGCAATAGCCCCTATAATAGAACATGTGGGCGATGTATATGCAGTAAGTCAAGTGGCCAAAAAAGACTTTATTAAAAACCCGGGTCTGCACAGAACAATGTTTGGCGATGGGCTTGCATGTTTATTTGCAGGATTCATAGGGGGTCCTCCTGTAACCACTTACTCAGAAGTAACAGGTGCAATGGTCCTAACAAAAGTTACTGACCCTGTAGTAATCCGAATCGCTGCAATTGCAGGAATACTCTTCTCAATGATTGGCAAAGTGAGTGCATTCCTGAGGTCGATACCCGGATCTGTACTCGGTGGAATAATGCTACTTCTCTTTGGAATGATAGCTGCAACAGGAATAAATAATATGATTCACAATAAAACAGATATGAGCAACACTCGCAACCTCATTATTGTCTCGCTCATACTCACTACCGGGATAGGAGGAGCAGTATTGACAGTTGGTAGCATCAGTATGACAGGAATAGGGCTCTCCGCACTATTGGGAGTAGTACTTAATTTGGTTATCCCAAGAACCAAAGATGAAGCTGCATAAAAAAATATAATTTAAGGATTGATTTGTAAATTGCAAATAAGTGTTTATTTTTGCATTCTAAATATGTCAGATGAAACGACGTCAACAAATACAAATCAATAGATTTCAATTAGGAACTTTGCTAAATGGTTTGGAAAAGGAGTTCCTAAATTGTATCATGGAAGATATGGTATACTGTTCGCATTGTAAGGCAATGGCATTAAAGGGGATTTTCGTAGATAAAATTTATCTTACCAAACTAAATGATGTAAAAGTATTCGGAATATGTAAAGCGTGCAACACAAGTGTTGTACGCCTTTTTGATTTTGGTAAAGAAGAAGAGTTTCACCAAAGAGCCGATAAACTCAGAGCATCAATACACAATTATACAAGAGTGTTGAGTCTTCAGCATTAGTAACCTAAATTGTTCTGATTACATGCTCCTCTTCCAATCTAAACTTCGGAGTATGTGAAGGCTGATTTTCATCTTTCTCATCTCTATATCCTATAGCAACTGCAAAAAGAGTCTTGAAATTATCTTCATCCAAAACTTTGTCATACTCAATTGCCTGTATACCTTCCATTGGAGTGGAATCAATACCTAAACTTGCTGTAGCGCTCAAAAAGAATCCAAGTGAAAGATACACTTGAGATGTAAGCCAACTCATAACCTGCTCATCGCCTCTCGGCTTCAGTACATTATTAAAATAAGCAGTTGCTCCTTCCGGTAGTAAGCTAAGCTTATTTTGCTCAAAAGCATTCACATCCTTAATTACGCTAAATACAACCACATGGCTAGCTTCAAGTATCTTGTCTTTGTTGCTGTATGAAAACTCTGCGAGTTTGCTCTTTATCTTCTCATCCGAGACAAAAGTAAACCTCCATGGTTGACTATTAATTGAAGAAGGACTCAATCTTATAATCTCTTTTAGCTTTTCTATTGTCTCATCATCAATTTTCTTATTTGAATCATATTTTTTTGTTGTGTATCTACTTTGTGCTATATTTAAAAAACCCATATTGTTATTGTTTATTATTGTTGAACTCGACATAGATTATGCAAATAGTATGCCAGTGTCAACGTAGCAACCTAAGCCCATTCAAAATCACAACCAAAGTACTTCCTTCATGAACTATCACGCTGATAGAGATATCAGTTAAACCCATGAAGCTAACAATAACTAAAAAGACAACAACCGCCATAGAAAAAATAATATTTTGCCAAATAACACGGTTCATTTTTGATGCAGTCTTATGAGCATAAACCAATTTGGAAATATCATTATGCATAAGCGCCAAATCAGAAACCTCAACGGCAACATCGGTGCCATCACCCATTGCAATACCAACATCAGCATTCACTAGTGCGGGAGCATCATTAATACCATCGCCCACCATTGCAATTGATCCATACTTCTTTTTTTGATCGTCAATGATATCTGATTTGTCATGAGGCATAACATTAGTTATAACTTCGTCAATACCTAAACTCCGAGCAACAGACTTCCCTGTCAGTTCTGAATCGCCTGTAATTAAAGTTGTATGAATTCCATTGTCTTTAAAGTAATCAATTGTTTCCTTGGCATCAACTCTCGGAATATCCATTAACCCAATTAGGCCGATAACTTTTTCGTCTTCCGCTATATAAACTACTGTGTTGCCTGCTGAAGCCCATTTGTCGTTTAAAAGCGAAAACTCATCAGACACATTATCGAAAGAGGTTGGTTTACCTATGCGATATTTTTTATTGTCATAGACCCCTGTCAGTCCCATTCCAACGTGGTTGATAGCATTTACATCAAGTATTTTCCTTGCTTCAAACTTATCAAGAATAGCATTTGCAAGCGGATGGTTAGACTCTTTCTCGAGAGCAACAATAATATCAATTATATGCTCCTTGTTAACAGAATCAGAAAAGTAATCATTAGTAACTATCGGCTTCCCTTGCGTAAGCGTACCTGTCTTATCCAATGCAATAGCCTTGATGCTTGCTAAATTAGAAAGATAGGCGCTACCTTTAGAAAGCACTCCATGTCTTGCCAGATTGGAAGTAGCCGATAATGTAGCTGAAACTGTAGCAGCGGCAATGGCACATGGTGATGTTGCAACCAAAAGCACCAATCCTCTGTAAATACTCTCAGACCAAGTCCAGTCAAAAAGCAATGGAGCAGAGATAACGATTAAAAAGATTGCAATCAATACAAAATTTACATACTTGGGTTCATATCTTTGAATAATGCTCGCAGCCTTAGTTTGATTATTCTGGTTTTGATTTACAAGCTTTAATATCTTTGAGAAAATTGTATCCTTACTCTCTTTCGTAACAACCATCGTAAAAGTGCCTGTACCATTGATGGTGCTCCCAAAAACCTGATCTCCCTCCGATTTCTCCCTTGGAATACTCTCGCCACTAATTGAAGACTCATCAATATAACTACTACCGGATAAAATCTCTCCATCAATAGGAACTTGATCGCCATTTAATACCTGCAGGTGATCGCCAACTTTTAATTCACTCACTTCAACAACCTTAGTATGTCTCGGGGAGATAATTAATCTGGCAGTAGTAGGGCTCATCGCGAGCAATTTAGTAATTTCTCTTCTACTCCTCCCTTCGGCATAATGTTCCAGAAATTGAGCACCTGAGAAAATAAGTATTAAAAGAGTTCCTTCCCAAAAATTCCCAATGACAGAAGCACCAATTGCCGCCAATCCCATCAATAAATGGGAATTTGGCGTGAATCTTCTTTTTAATCTGGTGTTCTCAATGGTTTCGCCTATTCCTTCAAGAATAACCACATAGTAGCCGGCTAAAATTGTGGCAATTGAAAAGAAAGTGTTTTTCAATATTATATAATCATCACTTAAAAATAAAGCAATGATTGACAAAATCAACCCACTAAAGTATAGTACAATGGGTGTTTTTCTGTGTTTAGTATCCATTGTGTAAAGTTATAATTTTACTTTGTTTCAGCAAAACTTGGCTAGTTAAGCGTTCTTCTTTTTCTCGAATATAATATGTTGTTCTTGACTACGATAATTCACTCACCCGTTTGCTGTTCGCTCACTCGTAATCAGTAGCACTATAGCAATTAATATTATTCTTTCTTCCTGCACCGCTTCTACTGTTTCAAGATGCAAACCAATACTTCTCTGCATTAAATGATTGCTTTCAACCAATGTATTGCCCGATGAAACTTCATAATC
>CAZYGE010000024.1:0-32383 GCA_964647535.1 uncultured Proteiniphilum sp. | reverse complement strand
ATTTTAAATGTAATAACTGTATTTGGGTTTAGCCCTACTGCATCTATACTATATTTTAGTTTGCCTTCAATATCAAAACAGTATACCGATCCGGGTATAACGTAATCTGATTCTATAATAAACAAATCACCGGTGTTTTCATCAATTGATAGAGAGTGAATTACATCTATTTCTGTATCGTCGGTTATAAAGTCATCAGATATAATTTTATTGTTAACACAGTCATACATTAAAATGCTGTATGTAGGTTCTAAAAATGATCCTGTTATGATGTAGGCTACATTGCCATATATTGCAAACCTGCCGGGATTGGGTATTTCATTAATGGTTGTAACTGTGCCTGTAATAGGATCAAATTTTTGAAATACAGGCTGTTTGTCGTCATAATTGCCGAGTGCAGAAATATAGATATTTCCCCTGCTGTCAATATCTAAATTAATGGGGTTTACTCCCACTTCAACCTCATCTATAACTTCGAAAGATGATAAATCAATAACAGAAAGTGTATTATCAAAGCCACTTAGTCCGCCTGAGTTTGCTACATACATTTTCCCATCATTAATAACCATTCCTTCAGGGTCCATTCCTGTAGTTAAAGTAGCATCAATGTTAAATGTAGTTGTATCAATTCGTGAAACCGTGTCGTCAAATGATGTCACATAAACTTTACCGCCATGAGCTGTAATTTGACGAGGTTCTTTGCTATCACCATTTGCCCGTTTCATCGGTATTTGCTTGAGTGATTTGCCCGTTATAATATCAACAACCTCTACAGTGCCGGAAACATTCACTACGATATATAATTTTGAACCATATAATATCATATCGTTACCGGCATCGCCAAGTCCGCGGTTGTTTTTAATTTTGAAATACTCTCTAGACAGTGCACCTGTTGATAAATCATATTTAGATAAAGAGCTATTATTTTGATTAAATCCGCCCTCGTTGAGTACAAGGACTATTTGAGTTTCTTTAGGCTGATCAATCTCTATGGTTGTATCACTTTCAGCACAAGAGATAAATAATACTGTAGTAGCTACAGCTAAATAATAGAAGATTTTTTTCATTTTGATTGTTTTTTAAAAATTCATATTTATATTAATTCTAAATGTACGCCCCGGCATTGGATAGTTTTTCACTATTTCGTAATTCTTATTTATTATGTTTAGTGCATCCAGACTAATCCTGTATGCGCCATATTTTGTTTTAAAATCTTTTGATATTGAAACTGAGTGATCGGCATAGCCTTTTAATATATATTCTTCACTATTATATGCGTTTGTGTATCTATCACCAGACCATAGTAAGTTGTATGCAAAGTTGAAATATGGCATATGAAATATACTTCTCACCGAACCGGAGTTTTGTGGTGTATAGGGGATTTGATGATTATAGTTGATTCTCTTTGAGTCTGTTTTATCTAATGCATTTTGGAATGTGTAAGATGCACCAAGTAGTATATTAAGCTGTGGGGATATGCTAATTGAACTTTCAGCAGATAAATCTAAACCGTTTATGTGTACTTCACCCATATTCATCATTGTCCATAGATGAAGATTTCCACTTGGGTAGGCAATTATTTTGTTTTTTACCCTATTGTGATAACCATCTATCATGAATGTAGTTGTTTTCATAGTATTGTTACCTTGGAAACTGTAGGTTGCCCCAAAATTGAATTGATTGCCACTTTCCGGGTCTAAATTTCGCGCACCTACAATTGGGTAGTAAAGGTCGTTGAATGTTGGTAAACGGAAACTATTTTTGTAGTATGCTCTTAGTCTGAAGTTAGAATACTCGAAAAGTTTATATGAAATACTAAGGTGTGGAGAAACCTCATTTCTGTTATTCGCCGCTTTTCCGGTCTCCACAGATTCGAACGTTTGTGTGTGAAGTAAGCTTGATGTTGCAATAATTTTTTCGTTTACCCATTTTGCTGCAATTACAGATTGAGATGTGAGACGGGTAGGGGTTGAGAAAATTTCTCTTTCGGAATACATTGTGGAAGTGGTTAGATCACTTGCCAATGATATTGACAAGTTTTGTGTGTGTCTGTAAAGTGCAGATAGTGATGCATATGTTTCATGTTGAGTAAAAATATCTTCAATTTTACCTTCTGAGCTAAGGAAAGTAGGATCTAAATATCGTAAATATCCTCTATTATACTTTGCATTTAACTGCATAGTCCATTTATGGGAAAATTTGTGTTCTACGCGCGCTTGTGTGAAGAAAGTTCTATCCCATAGGCGTTGTTTAGAATAACTTTCTGTATTATAGAATATTGTTGCACCTGGTAGCCCTCTTTCTGATTGATAATAGTATAGTCTAATATCCGCTTTTGTGTTTGTTGAAATATCTGCAAATAATGCAGTTTCCAATCTCAAGTTTTGAACATCGCTGTTATTCCTTTTTTCAACAGACGAACTGTCAACTCCTGCTTCTCCATAATGGAGTGTATAAGGGTATTTACCGTGAGCCGATAACCATTCTGCGCTTACGTTTGCATGTAATTTGCTTGTTAGTTTAAGGTTTGTGCTTAATGCGGGATTAAATAAACCTAATGAACCGGTTTTTATAGATAGTTTGCCATTAATGGGTTTACTTTTAATGTCAAAATATGGTTTTGTTGTATTTATATTTATATATGAGGCTGTTGAAAATGATTTTGCAGGAAGAAAAATGTTGTCGCTCTGACCGATACTAAGAGTTATGTTTTCTATGTTGTCTAACGATATTCTTCCAATATCAATTTGGCCGGTTTGAACATCTGAGAGGGCAATTCCATTATAGCTAACTCCTGTGTGAGTAGCTCCTAACCCTCTTACGGAAACCGTTTTTAAACCTCCAATTCCTCCATAATCCTTAACGGCAACACCCGAAAAGTGTTTTACTGCATCTGACAGTTGCAGAGCATTAAGGTTTTGAATTGATGAATGCGATAGAGTTTGCATTGGCGTGGTTGATCGCAAATCTTTATCAGTGGCTTTTTCAATTATAAATACTTCAGGCAAATGTTGCAGACTGTCAGTTTTATATTGACCAAATAATAAATTTATACTACTTATTGTTGTCGTAAGTAGTATGCAAATAAATAACTTTACATTGATAGACATACACCGAATATTTTACTCGGTGGAATATGAAGCAACGATTGCCGCGTTAAATTGAAATCTGAAACAGAGTTGGTTTTAACAGTATCGTTTTAAGCTTTATTCCCCGAAAGCCATATAACTAATTTGAATTGTAGGCAGGTCTTCTGACTTACTCCTCGTAGCTGAACGCCTTCCCAAATTAACTCTTAAAAAGAGTTATGATTCAGTGGCAATAAGGTATTTGTTCAGCACATAAGCGGAGCTTACAGCAGCGGGTCTGTTCAGGATTTACACCTGATTCCCTTTTCATTAACTGTTTCGAAGCCATGATTGAAACAGTTAACACCAACTTTTCGGAAGCAAAGATATATAATAATTTTACTCTTTCCTATTTTGGAGGTATCGTATTAAGACTTCACTCTTTTCCTTTTCAAGTTTGAGTTGTTCTATACTTTTGAGTAAATTAGATAGCTCAAATGATTGACTAATAGCGTTTTTTGCATTATTGGTTAAATTAATTGTGATAGTTCTGTTTCCAATAAAATGAACTGTTATAGGCTTGTCACGATAAGAATAAACATATTGAGCTACGTTATTTTCATCATTGCCTCCAAATCTTACTATTTCATATGTTTTCCCTATGGTACTGAAACGATAATTAAGTCCGTCTGCAGTTACTACGTTTGTTTCAGCAAAACTATTGTCATTTGAACTGAACCTTATTTTGTTATGCCTGAGCGAGGTTCCAGAGAGTATGCTTTCTACGAAAAGGTCACCTTTTTCATTTACCCCGCAACGAACACCATTTCGTTCGAGAGAGGAGCTATAGGGGTATATTTTTGGGAAATATTCGCCAAATTCTTGATATCGATCGTCTCTTATATAATCAAACTTCGTAATCATTGTGTTTAATTCACTGTAATGTTCACGTAACATGGAGTCGCAGAATGCAATATTTCTTTTGTTTTCTGCCATCCGCACTTCCTGCATTAATTGAAATCCGGAGTTTATCTCATCAAAATCTTTAGGAAAGAGTTCTTTAATGCTGTCTATCTTCAGTTTAGCTAAAGAGTAATTCCCATCCTTGTAGGCTTTTTCTGCTTCCAAAAGATAGTTGGCCGCTCTTTTATTTCTACCTGTACAGGAGATAATAATGAGCGATAATAGTATTAAAAGTGTGGCTCGAACAGTTAAACGCATTGTCTAAAATGTATATTGTACCTCACAAACTTACAAATATATCTATTATAAAAAGCTGTTTTGAAGTTCAATTATTGTAATTTTGCAATTCGTAACAGTAAAGTGCCCAGAAATGGGTTTTAAATCAGCATTTATTATGGACATATCTCAAAATGAGATACTATCACATTTAAACAAAGATATTTTTAAGATAATCTCTGAAGCGGCAGATGAATTGGGGTTGGAGTGTTATCTAATTGGGGGTTATGTGAGAGACTTTTTTCTTTTCCGCCAATCAAATGATATAGATATTGTGGCTATTGGAAGCGGCATTGATTTAGCTAAATGGGTAGGTAAAAAGCTTGGTGCAAAAAGAAATATTACTATTTTTAAAACTTTTGGTACTGCTCAAATAAAATATAAAGGTTATGAAATTGAATTTGTAGGTGCCAGAAAGGAGTCTTACAACCAAGATTCACGAAAGCCTGCAGTAGAGGAAGGAACACTTGAAGATGATCAAAAAAGGCGCGATTTCACAATCAACGCAATGGCATTTTGTTTAAATAGCAAACGATTTGGGGAAGTGATTGATCCTTTTAACGGTATTCAAGATTTGGAAGATTTGATCATAAGAACCCCTCTCAACCCTGATATAACTTTTAGTGACGATCCACTGAGAATGATGCGTGCAGTGCGTTTTGCATCCCAGCTTGGTTTTGATATCTTCCCCGACACGTTTGATGCAATTGTGAGAAATGCAGAAAGGATAAAGATTGTTTCCATGGAACGCGTTGCAGACGAATTGAATAAGATAATTTTGTCCGCCAAACCTTCCATAGGTTTCATTTTACTAGACAAAACAGGTTTACTAGAATTAATTTTCCCCGAGTTTACTGCTTTAAAAGGTGCGGAAACTAAAGATGGGGTAGGGCATAAAGATAATTTTTATCACACCCTGATAGTTCTGGATAATATTTCAAAAGAAACTGATAGTTTATGGCTGCGTTGGTCGGCATTATTGCACGATATTGCAAAACCTGTAACAAAAAGATGGGATCCAAAATTGGGGTGGACATTTCACAATCATAACTATATTGGCGAGAAAATGGTGCCAAAGATATTCAGGCGCATGAAGCTTCCACTTAATGAAAAAATGAAATACGTGCAGAAAATGGTGTCACTTCATATGCGACCTATGCAGCTTGTTGAAAAAGAAGTGACAGATTCAGCTGTTAGAAGACTCCTTTTTGACGCAAGTGATGATATAGATGATTTAATGACTCTTTGTGAAGCAGATATAACATCAAAGAACCCTGTAAAAGTAAAACGATTTCTGAATAACTTCAAGATTGTAAGAAAAAAACTTAAAGAAATTGAAGAAAAAGACCGTGTTAGAAATTTTCAACCACCAATTGATGGTAATGAGATTATGAAGATTTTTAATTTAGGACAGAGTCGTGAAGTAGGACTGTTAAAGGATGCGATTAAAGATGCAATTCTTGATGGATTAATTCCCAATGAATACAACGCAGCATATAACTTTATGATAGAAAAAGCGAAAGAGTTGGGTTTGACGATAAAAAATAAATAAGTAGAGTTTTATAGTTTACCACGATACAAAAATCTATAGAACTTTATAATTATTATTACACGAAATCACTAAACTGTTTGAGTGGGAGCAATCATTTCACTTATAAATTAAGTTTTATTCTTATAATAATTTCAATTATAGATCTTTTAATGGGATAATTTTTATTACTTTGCAATATATTGGAAAAAGCTAGTTACCGTATAACTCTATGTCTGGAAAGAAAAAAGTATCAACAGCTCGTTTTTGGAATGCGAAGATAACTTCTACAATCAGTATCTCTTTGGTATTGGTTTTACTAGGTATAACATTACTGATACTTTTTATGGGTAACGGTCTCTCCAAATATGTTAAAGAGAATATGAGCTTCAATGTGATGCTCTCCACAGATGTTACAGATGCCGAGATTAATTCCGTGAGGAAAGGCTTAGATGCTCAACCGTTCGTTAAATCCTCGAGATTTATTAGTAAGGAAGAAGCAAAACAACAGCTTATCAAAGATTTGGGTGAAGATCCCGAAGAATTATTAGGTTATAACCCGGCCCAAGATTGTATTGAGATATTCTTGCATTCTGAATATGCAAATAATGATAGTATTGCCGTTATAAACAGTGTTATAAGAAGCGACAATAATGTAACCGACTTACTCTATCAACAAGAGGCAATTGATCTGATTAATGATAATTTATCGAAAGTAATGACTGTGCTTCTCGTGCTTACTTTTATATTATTGTTTATATCATTTACCCTTATTCGCAATACAATTAGATTGAGTGTATACTCAAAAAGGTTCTTGATTAATACGATGAAGCTGGTTGGAGCTACTTCCCGCTTTATCAGAAGACCATTTGTAATTAATAATATATTTACTGGCATATTTGCTGGCGTACTTGCAGATATTATATTATTCATGATGCTTACATACTTTAGTAGTGAGTATGCTGAATTAAGGCCGGTTATTTCTAATACTGATATAATTATAATATTTGCAGCAGTTATACTGCTAGGTGTTATAATCACCTCAATAGCAACTGCGTTTGCAGTTAACAGATATGTTAGAATGAGGTCAGACCAACTTTATTATGTGTAATAAATAGATATTGAATATGTCTCAGAAGAATATTGCTTTAAGTAAAAAAAATTTGATTATTTGTGCGGTTGCAGTTGTTATTATTATTTTAGGTTTCTTTTTGATGGCAGGACCATCTACATCATTTGAAGGTGGTTTTGAACCCGATATTTTTAGTGCACGACGTATTAAATTAGCGCCAATTGTGTGTCTGACAGGCTTTGTGCTTATGATTGTTGGAATTTTATATCCTGTGAAGGATGATAAGCAAAAGAACTAAAATAACCTTATATAAATGACAGTTTTCGAAGCAATTGTTCTTGGAATTATACAAGGTCTAACAGAATATCTACCTGTAAGCAGTAGCGGTCACCTGGTAATAGGCTCCGTTTTATTCGGACTAGAATCTGAAGATAATCTCATGTTCACGGTAATGGTTCACGTGGCCACCGTTTTTAGTACATTGGTTATATTGTGGAAAGAAGTGTCATGGTTGTTAAAAGGCCTTTTTAAATTTGAAATGAATATAGAGACGAAATATGCTTTTAATATACTAATCTCGATGATTCCTATAGCCATAGTAGGATTCTTTTTAAAAGACCATGTGGAAGCTCTCTTTAGTTCAGGAGTTATGATAGTGGGAATAATGCTTCTCGTAACCGCATTGTTGCTAACACTTAGTCATTATATAAAACCCCGCCAGAAGAGTCAAATAAGCAAGAGAGACGCTTTAATTATCGGTATTTCACAGGCTGTAGCAGTGATACCAGGACTTTCTAGATCCGGCACCACAATTGCAACCGGATTATTATTAGGAAACAATAAAGCTAACCTTGCTCAGTTTTCTTTTTTAATGGTTATACCTCCAATTTTGGGAGAAGCGATGCTCGATGTAATTAAATTCAGTCAGGGAATAGACGTAGCGGGTACAATTTCATCAGGTGCATTATTGGCTGGTTTCCTTTCGGCATTTATTGCGGGCTGTATAGCCTGTAAATGGATGCTCAATATTGTAAGAAAGGGTAAACTGATTTATTTCGCTATTTATTGCGTAATTGCAGGATTGACCACAATATTATTTGCAGCATTTGCTTAAATAACATTATCTTAATTTTGGCGTAAATGTCGCTCATGGTGTAAATGGTTAGAAACATTATTAATTTAATTTCATTTTCTGAAATTAATAACCAGTTATAAATGGATTTTATAGAAGGTGAAATTTTGCATATAAATAAACCACTGCATTGGACTTCGTTTGATGTGGTGAAAGTCATCAGAGCAAAACTGTGTAAAAGATTGAAAATTAAAAAACTTAAGGTTGGTCATGCAGGAACTTTGGATCCATTGGCAACAGGAGTAATGACAATTTGCACAGGCAAGAAAACAAAGCAAATAGAGAGACTACAATCATTTGTAAAAGAATATGAGGCAGATATCAAGCTTGGGGCCACAACCCCTTCTTATGATCTTGAAACTGCGATTAACGAGGAGTTTCCTACTTGTCATATAACGGAAAACTTAATAGAAGAGGCCTTAAAGAAATTTATTGGAACTATTGAGCAAACTCCACCTGCTTTCTCAGCTGTTAAAATTAACGGTAAAAGAGCCTACGAGTATGCTAGAAAGAATGAAAATATTGAACTTAAACCAAAAATATTGGTTATAGATAGTATCGAATTGATTTCATGTAATATACCGCTTATAACTATTAAGATAGTTTGCAGCAAAGGAACCTATATTAGAGCTTTAGCTAGAGACATTGGCGAGACGCTTAATTCAGGTGCCCACCTCACAGGTTTAGTGCGTACAAGAGTGGGCGATATTGGCTTAAATGAGTGTATAGACATGGAGCATATCGATCAGTTTTTAGAAAAGAATATAAAATAATAATTGATACAGGATTTTTTTAACGTATGAAACTTTCGCAATTTAAATTTGACTTGCCGGAAGAACTTATCGCGAAACACCCTTCACATCATCGCGATGAGTCTCGGCTTCTTGTTGTTCACAGAAAATCAGACAAGCTGGAACACAAAGTTTTCAAAGATGTGTTGGATTATTTCGACAAGAATGACTTTTTTATCTTTAATGATACAAAAGTATTCCCTGCTAAACTTTATGGAAATAAAGAAAAAACAGGTGCAAAAATTGAGGTGTTTTTGCTTCGAGAGCTAAATCCGGATCAGCACTTATGGGACGTACTGGTGAATCCGGCAAGGAAAATACGTATAGGTAATAAACTATACTTTGGAGAAAATGAAGAACTTGTTGCCGAGGTAATAGACAACACAACATCTCGTGGCAGAACTCTTAGATTTCTTTATGATGGTCCATATGAAGAGTTTAAGGAGCAACTTTTCCAGATAGGTGAAACACCAATTCCGGATTATTTAGATAGAGAAGCTGAGCCCGATGATGTAGACAGATATCAAAACATTTTTGCAGAGAATGAAGGTGCTGTAGTTGTTCCGGCAGCAGGTCTGCATTTTAGTAGAGAACTTATACACCGTATGAGACTTAAAGACATTGAGTATGGATTCCTTACTTTACATAATGGGTTAGGTGCCTATCGAATGATTGATGTAGAAGATCTTTCTAAGCATAAGATGGAATCTGAACAAATTTCAATTAGCGCAGAACTATGCAATAAAGTAAATAAAGCATATGACAATGGACAGAATATTTGTGCTGTGGGAACTTCAGTTTTACGTGCAGTAGAAACAACTGTTAGTACAGATGGTCATTTAAAACCCAGAGAAGGTTGGACTAATAGATTTATTTTCCCGCCTTATGACTTCACACTTACAAATAGTTTAATTACCAATTTCAATCTACCTTATTCTACTTTGTTAATGATGACTTGTGCTTTTGGAGGTTATGATAGGATAATGGACGTTTATCAAACTGCTATTAAAGAAAAGTATCGTTTTGGAGCGTACGGTGATGCAATGTTGATTATAGACTAAATGGCTAGTTCGTATGAAACTTCTCTATTTCTGGCTCTTGGTTCAAATCTTGGCGAGAAAGAAAGTAACATAGGAACAGCTTATAATTATATAGAAAAGCGGATTGGAAGAATTGTTTCCAAGTCCGCTTTTTTTTATTCTGTTCCTGTTGGATTCAAATCTGAGAATAACTTTGTAAACTCAGTTTGTGAAGTAGAAGCAATATTAGATGTCTATGAGATATTCGCAATAACTCAAAATATTGAGAAAGAGATTGGTAGGGTAGCTAAGAGCTCCAGATTCCTTTATAGTGATAGAGTTATAGATATTGACTTGATTTTATTTGGTGATCGGATTATTGACAGTCAAAATTTAACAATACCACATCCTCGTTTTCATGAAAGAGAGTTTGTGTTATACCCTTTATCTGAAATTGCTCCAGAGGTTGTCCATCCAATATACAATAAGACAATAATTGAGCTAAAAGAAGTTTTACAGAAAAGTTTACGAAATCAAATCTAGATTTGATAAATTGACTTGATGTTTTTTAGTATAATATTGATTGATTTAATCAAAGTATTTTGGCATATTTGCACCTTAGTTGGTGTTAATAAATTGTTTGGCTATGGCTCTATTCGGTAATAAATATGATTATTTTTTAGGATATGTTTTAAGTGGTGGGGGGGCAAAAGGTTTTGCTCATCTCGGAGCACTAAAAATATTAGAAAAATGTGGTTTAAAACCTGATGTCATTTCTGGCACTAGTGCAGGTGCTTTGGCGGGTGTTTTGTATGCCGACGGCTATCATCCAGATGAAATTGCAGAATTATTCACAAGGAGAGAATTCAGAGAGTTTATAGAGTTTACAATACCTAAAACCGGATTATTTAAAAGCACAGGACTCCATGGATTCTTAAAAAAAAACCTTAGAGCCAGGCGTTTCGAAGATTTAGAAATGCCTTTTTACGTTATTACCACCGACTGGAATAATGCACGCACTGCTATTTTTTCAGAAGGTGATGATCTTATTGATTCAGTCGTTGCTTCTTGTTCAGTTCCTGTTGTTTTCAATCATCAAGAAATTAATGGTAAGCCTTATGTTGATGGAGGATTATTAAAGAACTTCCCCGTTTCAATTATTAGAAGACAATGCAGATATATTATTGGGGTAAACGTATCTGCAATGATTCCTGTTGATGAGAAAAACAATATCCGAACAATGATTGAGAGGACCTTTAATCTTATGTCTAATTCAAACACAATAATAGATAAGAGTTACTGTGATATTTTGATAGAGGTAAAGGGGATAGAAAAATATGGTATGTTCAATTTAGCAAATATGAACACAATATCAGAAATAGGATACCATCGTGCAGCAATCAAAATGAGTGAGAAAGAATCATGGAGAATAGTGGATAAATGCCACAGACACTACATTCGTAGAGCTAAAGTTCAAAAGAAGTTTGAGTATATTAGACAACGAATTCAACAATCTACAGAAACCAATATCTTATGAAAGAAAAAATATTCATTTATCAATTACTGCCACGGTTGTTTGCTAATAATTCAAAAGTAAATATGCCAAATGGAGCCTTAGAAGAAAATGGTTCAGGCAAATTAAATGATATTACACTCGATGTACTAAACGAATTAAAAAAAAGTGGTTACACTCATATCTGGTACATTGGTATAATAGCCCATTCCTCAACAACAGATTACACACAATTTGGTATACCCCAAGATTACCCCGAAATTATAAAGGGCAAAGCCGGATCACCTTATGCTATAAGAGATTATTACGATGTTGATCCCGATTTGGCTGAAAATATATCTAATAGAATAGATGAATTTGAACAGTTGGTTGAGAGAACACATAAGGCTGGGTTGAAAGTTATTATTGACAATGTGCCCAACCATGTTGCAAGAAATTATTGTTCAATTAGCCGACCAAGCGGTGTTTCTGATTTTGGTGAAGCAGACGATAACTCAAAATCATTTTCTCCACAAAATAATTTCTATTATTTACCAGGTCAAGAACTAGACATACAGCTTCCCCCGGAAAAAAAGGAGAATTTTAAATACATTGAAAATCCGGCAAAAGTAACAGGTAACGACTTTTTTTCCAACTCGCCAACACAATATGACTGGTACGAAACTGTGAAATTAAACTATGGAATAGATTATCTAAACGGAGGAACAACATATTTCAATCCAATTCCTGACACTTGGAAAAAAATGAAAGATATTCTACTATTCTGGGCAGATAAAAATATTGATGGTTTCAGATGTGATATGGCTGAAATGGTACCTATAGAGTTTTGGAGATGGGCTATACCTCAGATAAAAGCTAAATATCCCCAAGTTATTTTCATAGCAGAAATTTATAATCCCTCACAATATCGTATTTTCATTGATAAAAACTGTTTCGATTATCTATATGATAAAGTTGGTTTGTATGATGTTTTGCGTGATGTTTCCAGTGGGTACCGACCTTCTTCAGATATATCCTTCATTTTAAACAATGTTGGTGATATACAAGATAGAATGCTTAACTTCATGGAGAATCATGATGAACAAAGAATTGCATCCGATTATTTTCTGAAAAGTGGTGCCAAGGGTAAAGCGGCAATGATAGTTACATCTTGTGTTAACAATAACCCTGTCATGATTTACTCCGGACAGGAATTCGGAGAAAGAGGGATGGATGAAGAGGGATATAGTGGTAAGAACGGTAGAACAACTATTTTCGACTATTGGTCAGTTGACACTTTACATAGGTGGAATAATGGCGGAAAATGGAACAACGAAAAGCTAAGCCGTGAAGAAATAAAGTTAAGTGAATTTTATTCCAAACTCATAACTTTATGCAATCAAGAAAAAGCCATAACCGAAGGTTTGTTTTATGACTTAATGTCGGCCAATTATGATAATTCAGATTTCGATTCAACTCGTTTATTTGCTTTTTTAAGAGGAACAGCCGAAAGCGTATTATTGTTGATTGTAAACTTTGATCGGACAGAAAAAGAATGCACCGTAAATATTCCATTACACGCATATTCATTTCTAAATATAAACGGAGGAAGTGAAGGTAAGCTCATTCCATTACTTGAAGACGAAGATGAAGAGATTTTGTTTTCTGAGAATCAACACATAAAGTTAAAAGTTAGAGCACACTCAGGAAATATTTACCAACTACTTTTTACATGACACTTAAATAAATATATTTAATCATTTTAAATGTTCCGTTTTAATCCACTGATTATTATATATTGAAAGTTAGTTTTAGTACTTTTGCAGGACTAAATAAAGTTTGTTGAGAAATATTTAATACGAAACCAAAATTCATAGGTTTTCAAAAAATAAAAATAATGCAGGATAGACCTTATAAAATTTTCTCGGGAAGTACATCTCGCTACTTCGCCGAAAAAGTGTGTAACACCCTTGGTTGCCCATTGGGTAATATGATTATAGAATATTTTGCTGACGGAGAATTTGCAGTATCTTACGAAGAATCTATTCGTGGAAAACAGGTATTCCTTATACAATCCACTTACCCTTCCTCAGATAATCTAATGGAGCTTTTGTTAATGATTGATGCAGCCAAACGTGCATCCGCAAAATCAATTGTCGCTGTTATACCATATTTCGGATGGGCACGTCAAGACAGAAAAGATAAACCGCGTGTAAGCATAGGTGCTAAGCTTATTGCAGATATGTTATCAGCTGCAGGTATAAACAGATTAATAACTATGGACTTGCATGCCGATCAAATACAAGGGTTCTTTAATGTGCCTGTAGATCATTTATACGCATCTGCAGTATTTTTGGAATATATAAAAAGTCTAGATTTAAAAAACGTAGTTATTGCAACTCCGGATGTTGGAGGCACGAAGCGTGCTAGTGCATATTCAAAGTTCATTGGATGTCCTATGGTTATCTGCTATAAGTTAAGGAAAAAAGCCAATGAAATATCCGATATGCAAATATTAGGTGATGTAGAAGGTATGGATGTATTGCTTATTGATGATATTGTAGATACTGCTGGAACAGTCACTAAAGCTGCCAATCTTCTTTACAAAGAAGGAGCTAATTCTGTAAGAGCTGTAGCAAGTCATGCTGTAATGTCAGATCCAGCTTCTGAAAGAGTAGATCTATCAAAATTAAAAGAAATAATATTTACTGATAGCATTCCTTACTCTCAAAAATCGGAGAAAGTAAAAATATTATCGGTAGCAGACATGTTTGCAGATGCTATATTGAGAGTTTGCAACAATGAATCAATAAGCTCTCTATATGTAGTGTAAAAATGAAGTATGCTATGTTTAGAAAAACAATGTACTAAATTTAGAATAATAAAGTGCTTAAATAATAAAGTGCTTATTTGAAACTTAAAAAGACGACTGGATATCCAGTCGTCTTGTATAATATCTCGTATAAAATTTAATCCAGTGTTACTTATCTGCTAAGTCTAAACCGTACTAAGTTCTAAATCAGCCAAGTTTTAGAGCTTTGATTAAGCTCTTTTTTTACCTACAGATTTTTATAGTGAGTGCTTAGTCTTAATTTCTTGCAATAAACCTTCGTTTGCATCTTCAAGAAGGTCTAAAACCAGTTCAAATCCTGCCGCATCACCATAATATGGGTCCGGAATGTAGCTATGGTTAGTATTTTGTACTGAATAATCAGTCATCATTTTTATCTTTTCAACCTGCTCGCTACTACTGGCCATCGATTTCACATTATTGTAGTTACTCTCATCCATTACAATGATATAATCAAATCGATCAAAATCGATTGTTCTAAATTTCCTTGCCCTACTGGAAAAATCATAACCTCTTCTGTCACCATGGGCACGCATACGTTCATCGGGCAAATCTCCTTCGTGCCATCCTGAAGTACCGGCAGAATCTACCTCAATTATATCCTGTAAATCGTTTTTAGCCACATTTCTTTTCATGATTCCTTCGGCAGCCGGCGAACGACATATATTCCCAAGGCAAACGAATAGAAGGCGAATCTTTTTTTTATCTGTATTTGATGAATTCATACGTTAAATAGCAGTTTTCTATAACCTTAACAACTCTGCAAAGATAATAGAATTTGATTAATGCCCAAAATTGAAAGGTATGATTATTTAATTAACTTTGTAATAGTAAATTCAATGCATTATTTCAATGAGTGAAAAAGGAGAAATCACATCCATAATAGAGAAGAAAGAGTTTAGGTTAAAAAGAAGTCGTTTAACACGTGTATTATATATAACTGGAGGAACTTTATCTTTAGCACTTGGAGTATTGGGCATCGTTCTACCAGGACTGCCAACAACACCTTTTGCGCTGCTTTCGGCGTATTTATATGCAAAAAGCTCACAGAAACTTTACAATTGGTTATTAAACAACCGATTATTAGGACCAAGAATCAAAAATTATCATCGAAAACAAGGAGTTACAAAAAAAGGGAAAATTGGTGTTATTATATTTATGTGGGTAATGGTATGCCTCTCTTCCTTTGTGATAATCAAGATGATACCTTTGAGAATATTGATATTGTCACTGGGTCTGATTGGTGCTATTGTTGTTTGGTTTTTTGTGCCAACCGCAAAAGACGAATCTTAACTTTGATTTCAGGTTCTTAGAAAAGCAAAATAATGTTTCACCACTTTTTTTGAAAGTAATTCTATATTTAGCATATCAGAAGCTTTAGAAATATCCATTATAGTACCATCTTTATAAAGTATATCTATGCTATCATCTTTTTCATTATACATGTCTGTAATGATTATATCTGAAGATATAAAATAGCTGGTGTCCTCCTTAGTTATATCAAATTTATTCATTAATTTTTCCAACTTGAAGTTTATATTCTCTATGGGAATGTTCTCATCGGTGATCTCAATTTTAAATAGCTTACGGTTAACCATTCCGGTACTCAAAGTAGATAAAACAATGTCGCTGTGAGAAGCCCATACTTTCAGTGCTGACCAGATATCATTATCATCAAGGTTTGCAAAATGCAGTATCCCGTTGCCATTATTATTAAAATCCTCAATAACAGTATCAGTGTTCAAAAAATAGGATAGGGAAGGGGATGCAAACAATTTTTCTCCATCGGCAGACAGTTTAATAGCACGTTTCAGCGTATTAATCAGCATCTTTTCTGCGGCCATTGCTGTCTTATGCAAATAAACTTGCCAGTACATCAACCTTCTGGAGAGCAAAAAATTCTCAATAGAATTTATTCCTTTTGATTCTACCACAATTCGGTCATCCCTCACATCCAACATTTTAATTATACGTGCTGATCCGATATTACCTTCTACAACACCTGTGAAAAAGCTGTCGCGACGCAAATAATCTAATCGATCCACATCGAGTTGACCGCTTACCAATTGGTGAAGAAATCTTTTTGGATAATTATCTGTGAAAATTTCAATTGCTGTTTGAAGTTCACCATTAAACTCTTCATTAATTCTATTCATCATAAGAAGTGAAATTTTTTCATGATGAATATTAGTAACAAGTGTGTTTTCTAAGACATGAGAGAAAGGACCATGGCCTATATCATGCATGAGAATTGCTGCCATTGCACCATCCCATTCTTTTTGTGTGATTTCATGCCCTTTGTCTTTAAGTGTCCTCAGTGCTTCATCCATAAGAAACATTGCTCCAATAGAATGATGAAATCTTGTATGTTGAGCACCCGGATAAACAAAAGCAGCAAGCCCCAATTGCCTAATTCTGTTTAATCTTTGTAGGTATGGATGTTGAATTAAATTATAAAGGAAATCATTATTAATATTGATAAACCCGAATACCGGATCATTTATAATTTTCCTTTTCATACAACCATCTCCTTAATAAAATTAGAGATATTTCTTCAATAACTCACTCATCTCTTGTTGCAACTTCTTTGCTTCTTCACCAGCTGAATGAGCAAATCTATCGCTTCTATCACTAAAAATAATACCTCTTGAAGAATTTACCAATAATCCGCATTTATCATTCATCCCATATTTACAAACCTCTTCAAGAGAACCACCTTGAGCACCAACACCTGGAACCAATAAAAAATGATTTGGCACAATCTTCCTTACATCCTCAAAAAGCTTACCTTGAGTAGCACCAACAACATACATTATTTCCTCATCTGTTGTCCATTCTTGAGACTGTCTGAGTACTTTTTCAAATAATCTCTCTCCGTGCTCATCTTTAATAAACTGAAAATCAGACGACCCTTTATTGCTGGTTAATGCAAGCAAAATAACCCATTTGTCAGGATATATCAAAAATGGTTTCACGCTGTCTTCCCCCATATATGGTGCAACAGTTACTGCATCCACTTTCATTTTATCAAAAAATGCACGTGCATACATCTCACTAGTATTACCAATATCGCCACGTTTGGCATCAGCAATAATAAAATGCTCGGGATATCTTTGTTTTATGTAGGCTACGGTTTTCTCAAATGATTTCCATCCATTCAAACCCTCACTTTCATAAAAGGCAAGATTTGGCTTGTAGGCAATGCAATAGGGTGCAGTAGCGTCAACAATCGCTTTATTGAAATCATATACAGGATCATCATTGTCAAGTAGATGGTCCGGAATTTTATTTATATCAGAATCTAAACCTACACACAAGAAAGACTCTTTTTTCTTAATTTGCTCAAATAATTGAAGCTTATTCATTTCTTTATTATTCTAAAATATATCAGTAACAAGGAGTTATTAAAGCTCAGCCTCTTTCATCCTTTCAGCATTTTCGCTCACCATAAGTTTGTCTATAACATCCTGAATATCACCATCCATAAAGCTCGAAAGATTATAAATAGTATAATTTATTCTGTGGTCGGTTATGCGCCCTTGAGGATAATTATATGTACGTATCTTAGCAGACCTGTCACCTGTAGAAACCATTGTTTTCCTACGTGAGGCGATATCTCCTACACGTTTAGTTATTTCAATATCATATAATTTTGTTCGGAGCATCTGCATCGCCAACTCTCTATTTTGCACTTGTGATCGACCCTGCTGACAAATCACAACAATACCGGTTGGTTTATGGGTAAGCTGCACCTTTGTTTCAACTTTATTTACGTGTTGACCTCCAGCACCGCTTGATCTGGCAGTATGCAACTCAATATCTGCGGGATTAATCTCAAGCTCAAATTCTTCAGCCTCCGGAAGGACTGCAACTGTGGCTGCAGAAGTATGAACTCTCCCTTGTGTTTCAGTTTGAGGGACTCTTTGCACTCTGTGAACCCCAGATTCATATTTTAAAGTACCATAAACATCAGTGCCCGTAACCGTGAATATTATCTCTTTATAACCACCCGAAGTACCTTCTGTTAAACTACTTATTTCTGTTTTCCAACCTTTGCTTTCGCAGTATCTTGTATACATTTTATAGAGATCGCCTGCAAAAATAGAAGCCTCATCTCCTCCGGTACCGGCTCTAATTTCCATAACCACATTTTTAGAATCTTCTGGATCTGCCGGAATCAATAACAATTTAATCTTTTCTTCCAGAACCGGAATACTGTCACTATGAATTGAAAGCTCTTCATTTGCAAGTTGCCTCAAATCGGAATCGGACTCATTCTCAAGGATCTCTTTCGCCTCAGTGATTGATTCCAACGCTAGCTTATACTCGTTTCTAACATCAATTATCTTACCAAGTTCGCTATACTCCTTATTTAATTTTACATACCTTTCCATATCCGAGATTACTTCGGGATCAGTAATCAATGTGCCTACCTCTTGATGTCGCACTACAAGGTGCTGTAATTTATCTAATAATGTATTATCTGTCATGAAGAGTATTTTATAGTGTATGTATATTGTATAATTTAATTGTACGTATATCGACCATGTTCACTCTCAATAATTAACTCACGATTATCTGATTTCTCGACATAACCAACAATTTGAGCATCAACACCAAACGATTTTGATATATCTATAACATGCTTTGCATATTTCTCAGGAAGGTATAATTCCATACGGTGACCCATATTAAAAACTTTATACATTTCCTCCCAACTGGTGTCTGACTGATTTTGAATGAGTTCGAACAGCGTAGGAGTAGGAAATAGATTATTTTTTATAACCTTTAATCCATCACCCAGAAAATGCATAATCTTTGTTTGTGCACCACCTGAACAATGAATCATTCCATTAATTTCTCCATTTAATTCGCTGATTATCTGTTTTATAATGGGTGCATATGTGCGGGTAGGGGACAGAACAAGCTTTCCTGCATCAATACCCAAACTTGCAATTTCATCAGTTAATTTCATGTTACCTGAATATACCAAATCTTTTGGAATTGAGCTATCGTAACTTTCTGGATACTTTGTTGCAAGATAATTTGAAAAAATATCATGTCGAGCAGATGTTAAACCATTACTGCCCATACCTCCGTTATATTCCTTCTCATAACTTGCTTGGCCGGTTGATGATAACCCTACAATAACATCACCGCCTTTTATATTTGCATTATCAATTACATCTTCTTTTTTCATACGACATGTAACAGTGCTGTCCACAATAATTGTTCGCACCAAATCACCCACATCTGCAGTTTCTCCGCCGGTGGCAAAAAGACTAACACCTAAAGACGATAGCTCCTCACATAATTCATTGGTACTGTTTATTATAGCTGCAATTACCTCCCCTGGAATCAAATTCTTATTTCTTCCAATTGTTGATGACACCAATATATTATCAGTAGCTCCAACGCAAAGAAGATCATCCACGTTCATAATAAGAGCATCCTGAGCGATCCCTTTCCATACAGATAAATCTCCAGTTTCACGCCAATAAACGTATGCAAGTGACGATTTAGTGCCTGCTCCGTCTGCATGCATAATATTACAATAATCCGGATTGTTGCCTAATATATCTGGTATAATCTTACAAAAAGCGTTTGGAAACAAACCTTTGTCAATATTTTTTATTGCATTATGCACATCTTCTTTAGTGGCAGAAACTCCGCGCTGGTTATAACGTTGATTATTTGTCATCAGTATTTTATTGAAATTATTACAGAAGAAATATTTTTCATAAATTAAAACTATCGTATCTTTACACTTTAATCTATGTTTATCTCCTTAGTCTATCTTTGTACAAAAGTAGTAAAAATCAATGAATTTATCCCCAAAAACCCCCTTGTATAATCCCCTATAATAACTATTATGTTTAATCAATCCTAATTAATACGCTATCCTAGCAAAAACAAAAGATTGAAGCTTAATTCAGAGTATATTCAAAACTAATAATTAAACCATGTAACAACCAATCACAACCTGTCAAAATAAAGGTGGAACTTAATATGAGTTCCACCTTTTCAAATCTATTACAAGAAAGTTCTTAGCAAGAATATTAATTCAAATCTAATTTAGCTTCAATTGCTTCCAACTCACTTGATTTATCAACACCCATATTGCTTAAGTTATAATATACGTTTCTCAGTTTAAGCAATGCAGACTGTAATTCAGATTCACTTGCTTCTCTTTCCACTAATATATCTCTATATCTTTCTAAATGAGGTAAAGATTTTTGATAAAATACTATAGTTTCTTTATCATTTTCAACCTGTTTTTGTCTATCGCTTATAGACATAGTTTCCTCTTTTAGATTTTGTGCTTGTAAGATAAAATTAACTGCAAGTGCTTCCAACGCTCTTTCACAATTTTGATCCTGAACAAGAGCTTTATTATATTCTTCTTCCGCTCTTAAAAAATCACCCTGCTCTGCTAATAAAGCACCTTTTACGCTATTTAAGTCACAAGCATTTGTTGGGTCATTAGAAATTGCTTGATCTAGATACACCAAAGCTTCGTCGGTTTTGCCATCTCTAATGAAAACATTTACCAAATTAGGTATGAAGTACTTACTTTGTGGGAACTTATCAGCACCTAAGTGTAAGGTTTCCAGATATTTAGCTGAATCTCCAAGATTAATATATTCACTTGCCATTAATTCATAAATATCACTCTCTTGATAAGCACTGTTTTCTATAAATGGCTCACTAGCAGCTCTTTCAAGCAAGTTAAGCGCTCTTTCATGTTCCTCAGCCTGAATAGCAGTAATAATTGCATAATATTTAATAGTTTGGAAGGTACTATCAATTACAAATGCATCTTGCTCTTCTTCAAACATAGGTAATGAAGGAATATTCCAATAAATTTCAAAGAAGTCTGCAGCTTTAGAAAAGTTTTGTTGTTCATTATAATACACGCCTCCATTAATATAAAATGGATGATTTGCTCGTAGAACAGAAGCAATATCTTTTCTAACTCTGTTTCTTACACGACCTCTATCATCAGGTAATTCAGCTAGTGAATCTGCTTTAAGATAAGGCATATAAGACTCCATAAGACCATCATACATAACCTTATCGTTTGTGTTCTGACCTAACATTGCTTTAGTTCTTTCATTATCAAAGGCTTTGTTGCCGACGTCACCCATAATTTTCCAGGTTTCAGGATCTGTAGCAGTGTCTTCGTGTTCGGCAGCCTGTTTTATCAATGTACGAGCTTCATTAAGATCATCTCTTCCTAATGATCTTTTTGCATCTCTAATAGCTGATTTTTGCGCGAATATAGAACCCGCAGAAAAAACAGCAATCATAGAAAGGAATAGGATTTTTCTCATTATGTTCATATTTTTTAAATTGAATATATATCAAGTATTGTTTTATCTATATGTTGAGACTAATATTAATGAAAAAGTTTAATCCAATTCGTTATTCTCTTCATTTTCATTATTAATTTCAATGTTATCGGATATATCTTCAATATCTTCTGAATCAACTTTACATACTGAAGCAATCGTATCGTTACGCTTTTCCAAATTTATAAGTCGCACTCCTTGTGTGGCACGTCCCATAACACGAAGGTCGGAAATTTTCATCCTAATTGTGATACCAGACTTATTAATAATCATTAAATCGTTGTCATTTGTAACACTTTTAATAGCAATTAGTTTGCCTGTCTTCTCGGTGATATTTAGTGTTTTAACACCTTTGCCACCTCTGCGTGTAACACGATAAACCGGCTCCCCATCTTCATCATTAAGTAAAGTCCTTTTTCCATAGCCTTGTTCAGAAACTACCAAAATAGTTTCATCAGATTCAGGCTCCATGCAAATCATTCCGATAACTTTATCATCATCGTTTGTATCCAAAGTCATACCTCTTACACCTGTTGCGGTACGTCCCATTGTTCTAACATCATTTTCATCAAATCTAACGGCCCTACCATTTCTATTTGCTAAAATAATATGCTGTTTGCCATTAGTTAATCTAACAGAAATAACTTCATCATCCTCTCTGATAGTGATAGCATTAACTCCGTTCTGTCTAGGTCTTGAATAAGCCTCAAGTGAAGTTTTCTTTACTACACCCTTTTCAGTTGCGAATAATAAATAGTTGTTATTTATATAATCCTCATCAGTCAGATTATCTACTCTAACAAAAGCCGTTACTGAATCATCCGGGTCGATATTTAGAAGATTTTGAATAGCTCTACCCTTAGAGTTTTTTGATCCTTCCGGAATTTCATAAACATGCAACCAATAACATTTGCCTTTTAAAGTAAATAAAAGCATATAATTATGCATAGATGCAGTATAAATATATTCCACAAAATCCTCTTCGCGTGTTTGGGTTCCTTTTGCTCCCACCCCACCTCTGTGTTGTGTTTGAAATTCATCCAGTGGTGTTCGTTTTATATATCCTAAATGAGATATCGTAATTATCATTTCATCATCAGCGTAGAAATCCTCCGGATTCATCTCTTCAGCCGCAAAAATGATTTCAGAGCGACGCTCATCGCCATACTTGTCTCTTATTTCAATCAACTCATCTTTAATTACACCCATTAAAACATCCTCATTATTAAGGATTTCATTCAATTGGGCAATTAATTTTTGAATATCTTCATATTCAGTTCGGAGTTTATCCTGCTCAAGACCAGTCAACTGTCTTAAACGCATTTCAACAATGGCACGGGCTTGAATTTCAGAAAGCTGAAATCTATCAATCAGTCCTTGAAGAGCTGCTTGAGGAGTTGCTGACCCCCTTATTATAGCAATTACTTCGTCAATATTATCAGATGCAATAATCAGTCCCTCAAGAATATGTGCTCTCTCTTCGGCTTTGCGAAGTTCATATTTAGTCCTACGGATTACTACTTCATGTCGGTGATCCACAAAATGAACAATCAAGTCTTTTAGATTCAGCATTTGAGGGCGACCATTGACAAGAGCAATATTATTGACACTAAATGACGATTGCAGTGCAGTCAGCTTATAAAGCTTATTCAAAACAACATTTGCATTTCCATCGCGTTTAATATCAACAACAATACGCATACCTTGCCTATCAGACTCATCATTAACGTTAGAAATTCCGTCAATCTTCTTTTCTCCAACCAAATCGGCAATATGCTTAATGAGAGAAGCCTTATTTACAAGATATGGAATTTCTGTAATAATTATCTTATCGTGTGACCCTGTAGATTCTATCTCTGCTTTTCCGCGCATTACAACTCGGCCTCTGCCGGTCTCAAAAGCATCTTCGACACCTTTGTAACCATAAATGTATGCACCGGTAGGAAAATCGGGAGCTTTAATATATTGCATAATTCCCTTAACATCAATGTCTCTGTCGTCTATATATGCAACAATGCCATTTATACACTCAGTTAGATTGTGTGGAGCCATGTTAGTAGCCATACCTACTGCAATCCCTGATGACCCGTTCATCAATAAATTTGGGATTCGTGTAGGTAGAACCGAAGGCTCATTTAAAGTATCGTCGAAATTGAGATTGAAATCCACTGTCTCCTTGTCAATATCACGAAGCATTTCTTCTGCAAGTCTGTTTAATCTTGCTTCCGTATACCGCATAGCTGCGGGGCTGTCACCATCAACACTTCCCATATTACCCTGACCATCTACCAGAGTATACCTCATACTCCAAGTTTGAGCCAACCTCACCATTGCGTTATAAACAGATGAATCGCCATGCGGGTGATACTTACCTAAAACCTCACCAACAATTCTGGCAGATTTCTTATGCGGTTTATCAGGAGTGTTTCCCAACCCTGACATTCCAAAAAGTATGCGTCTGTGCACCGGCTTGAAACCGTCTCTTACATCGGGTAATGCACGCGAAACAATTACTGACATCGAATAATCGATGTACGACGACTTCATTTCATCTTCGATATTAATCTTGATTACTCTATCTTCCTGATCAATCATATTTTATTTGCGATTTTTCGTTAGAAAAACTATATATGTAAATAGCTAGAATTAAGCTAATTAGGTTTCAACAACTGCTTTTTGTTTAACCATACTAAAGTACTGCTTTTCTTTGATTTTAA
Organism: uncultured Proteiniphilum sp.; assembly: GCA_964647535.1. Classification (GTDB taxonomy): domain Bacteria; phylum Bacteroidota; class Bacteroidia; order Bacteroidales; family Dysgonomonadaceae; genus Proteiniphilum. The sequence continues at coordinate 8,122 of CAZYGE010000024.1, read as the reverse complement.
CAAAAAAAACAGGCACTAAATTAGCACCTGTTTATAAATTTAAATAGTCATTATTACTGTCCGTGGCAATTCTTATATTTCTTTCCACTTCCACATGGACATGGCTCGTTTCTTCCAACCTTTTTCTCAACCCTTATTGGCTCGAGTTTTTGTTTCTGGCGCTGCGGATCATTAGAATCCCCATTACTTCCTTGTCCGGGTTTCATACCATCGGTATCGTCCTTTTGAGCTCTGTATTTACTATAATCGGTTTTTTGATCCGGTGCTGCCTGTTTTACTGAAGCAGGGTCTTGCACAGGAATTTGACCTCTCATTAAAATAGAAACCGATTTAGAGTTAATATCATTAATCATTGTTCCGAACAGATTAAATGACTCCAACTTGTAAATCAAGAGTGGATCTTTCTGCTCATAGCTAGCAGTTTGTACTGAATGGCGCAAATCATCCATCTCACGTAAATGTTCTTTCCAGTCCTCATCAATAGTATGTAAAAGAATTGATTTTTCAAATGATCTTACCAATGCCTTAGACCCTGTCTCGTAAGCTTCTTTTAGATTAGTAGATACATTATAAACCCTCTTTCCATCAGTGATTGGTATAAGAATATTCTCATACATGGCACCTTGATTCTCATAAACCTGAGTAATAACCGGTTGTGCTATCTCTGCCAAACGATCTGTTTTGCGTTTAAATGTTTCAAATGCCCTCTCCTTAACGGCTTCAATCATTTCGTTGGTACGCATTTTCTTTACATCCTCTTCTTTGAAAGGAATATCGAGAGCCATAACACGCAGAAGTTCGAGTTTCAAATTTTCATAATCATCCTCATACATCTCCACAATGTTTTTGGCAGTCTCAGAAATCATATTGGCAACGTCATTATCAATACGTTCACCCATAAGAGCATGGCGACGACGTTTGTAAATAACTTCACGTTGTGAATTCATTACGTCATCATACTCAAGCAAACGTTTACGAATACCGAAGTTGTTTTCTTCCACTTTCTTCTGTGCTCGCTCCACCGATTTACTCAACATATTGTGTTCCAATACGTCACCTTCTTCAAAGCCCATCCTATCCATTAGTCCCGCAATCCTTTCGGTAGCAAACAATCTCATAAGATCATCTTCTAACGAAACAAAAAATACAGAAGAACCGGGGTCTCCCTGTCGTCCGGCCCTACCTCGCAACTGACGGTCTACACGGCGTGACTCATGTCGTTCAGTACCTATAATTGCCAAACCGCCTGCTTTCTTAACTTCTTTTGATAGCTTAATGTCCGTACCTCTACCCGCCATATTGGTGGCAATAGTAACAACACCGCTTTGACCTGCATTTGCAACTACCTCCGCCTCCCTCTGGTGAAGTTTTGCATTTAAAACATTATGCTTTATTTTACGTAAAGAGAGCATACGACCCAAAAGCTCAGAAATCTCAACTGAAGTAGTACCAACAAGTACAGGTCTGCCCTTATTGATTAAATCCTCAATTTCTACAATAACGGCATTATACTTTTCACGCTTGGTCTTATAAATTCTATCGTTCTGATCGTCTCTGACAATAGGTCTATTGGTAGGTATCACAACAACGTCTAGTTTGTAGATATCCCAAAATTCTCCTGCCTCTGTTTCAGCAGTACCGGTCATACCGGCCAGCTTGCTATACATCCTAAAAAAGTTTTGAAGAGTAATTGTTGCAAAAGTTTGAGTTGCTGCTTCAACCTTAACTCTTTCTTTTGCCTCAATGGCTTGGTGAAGACCGTCTGAATAACGCCTTCCTTCCATAACCCTACCTGTTTGCTCATCAACAATTTTAACTTTGTTATCCATTACCACATACTCATCATCCTTTTCAAACAAAGCGTATGCTTTAAGTAATTGATTTATAGTATGAACACGCTCTGATTTTATTGCATAATTTTGTAAAAGTTCATCTTTTTTAGCTGCTTTCTTTTCATCACTCAAATCAGTATTCTCCAAATCGGATAACTGTAAAGCAATATCGGGTAAGATAAAGAACTCTGGGTCTTCAGAATTACCCGAGAGCAAATCTATCCCTTTGTCAGTCAAATCAATACTATGCTGTTTTTCATCAATCACAAAATATAAAGGATCAGTAACAATATGCATATTTTTGTTTTGCTCTTGCATATATAATGCTTCAGTCTTTAACATAGATGCTCTAATACCCTGCTCACTCAAATATTTTATGAGAGGTTTATATTTTGGCATACCCTTATAAGAGCGGAACAATAATAATGCACCCTCTTCTTGCACTTTCGGATCTGAAGAAGCCATTTTAGTTTTAGCTTCGGCAAGCAAATTTGTTGTCATATCACGCTGAGCTTTAACAATCATCTCAACGCGAGGTCTAAATTGATCAAAAAGCTGGTCTTCGCCCTTAGGTACGGGTCCGGAAATAATAAGTGGTGTGCGCGCATCATCAATTAAAACAGAGTCAACCTCATCAACAATTGCAAAATTGTGCTTACGTTGAACCAAATCCTTAGGTGAAATTGCCATATTATCGCGCAGATAATCAAAACCAAATTCATTATTTGTTCCAAATGTGATATCTGCTTCGTAAGCTTTGCGACGAGACTCTGAGTTTGGCTCATGCTTGTCGATACAATCTACAGAAAGACCATGAAACATATACATAGGTCCCATCCACTCTGAGTCACGCTTTGCAAGATAATCGTTAACAGTAACAATGTGCACACCTTCGTGTGTGAGTGCATTTAGAAACACGGGAAGTGTGGCTACCAATGTTTTACCTTCACCCGTTGCCATCTCGGCAATCTTTCCTCTATGCAAAACAACTCCACCAAAAAGCTGAACATCATAATGAATCATATCCCAAGAAATCTCATTACCTCCTGCAATCCATCTTTTTTTGTAAATAGCTTTATCACCATCAATATGAACAAAATCGTGATTTGTAGCAAGATCACGGTCGAAATCAGTGGCTGTTACAACAATTTCCTCATTCTCTGTGAATCTGCGTGCTGTCTCTTTCATCACTGAAAAAGCAACCGGCAATATTTCATTTAAAACTTGTTCATACTTTTCTGTTATGTCTTTTTCTAATTTGTCAATTTGATTCCAGATAGACTCTCTTTCATTAATTGCAGTTTCTTCCATTCCGGCTTTAAGTTGCTCAATCCGACTCTTTTCATCAGCAACATAATCGGAAATTTCTTTCTCAAGCTCCTTAGTTCTATTACGAAGCTCATCATTAGAAAGTTTTTCAATTTCAATATAGGCTTCCTTAATCTTCTTCACTGCAGGATTTACCTCGTTTAGATCTCGCTGAGCCTTATTGCCAAATATTTTTGATATTATTTTATTAAATGCCATATTTTATGTGTTGTTTTTATTCTCGTATTTAATTTTGATTAAAACATTTCCCTAAGTATCTCTCCATCAGACGCGTTGGGCGCACGTATGCGTAGTCTGTAGGAAACACTGGGTGCAATTTCTGTTGCTTTAATCGTACGGTTAATTTTTTGTGGTTTTATATCTTTTCCAAAAAATATAACAGGTGCAGTAATAGCATTATTGTTAACCCTCTCAATTTCACTTCCTTCCGGATCTTTTACGTTCCAGCCCGGTTGGAGTTCAAGAAACAGATCGCCAGAAACTCCTTTGTAAAATCCATTTCTTTGAAACTGAACAGAATTATTATAAGCTCCGTGCAACATCTGATATGATGTGATAACATCTTGAATACCTGCAGACTGAACGAGAAATTCGGCAGCATTGCGTTGGAATTCACTTAAATCAATCTTTTTATCTTCCAGTAGCTTTCTATCAAAAAAGAACTGTCTATTATAATATTTTTTTATCCACTGCTCTCTACCATAAGTGGCCATCAGATACATATTGAGTAATGCCTGACTCCTATCAGGGTAGAATATTCCACCGGAGGTAACCATCCCTTCGGGTATTATCTCTTGCTCTTTAAAATAACCTGTTGGAGCAACAAAAATAAGTGTGTTTTGTAAACCTACAGAAGCATCAATAGCGTCAAGAAGCCTACCCAACTCAATATCCAGTCTGTGATATGTATCTTGAATTTCTACAGAATAATTTTTATCGAGAGCCTCTGAAAAACTTCCGGCATAAAATGTTACAGCCAAAAAATCAGGATTAATACGCGTGCCTAGCGAGTTTGTCTCCATCACCTTAATAGCCATATCATTTACCTCTGTATTTACAAATGGCGATTCTTTAAACCTCTTTACATTATCCTTATTGTTATTACCAAAAAAATGTTGGAAATTATATCTGTTCTTTGTGTAAGGAAATGCATTATATTTTTCTATATCTAAAGCCGGTCTCCAGTTGAGGCTATTAATTGTGTAAGTAAGTGACTGTTGGCTCCTGTTGTGCTGATCTATAACAGGTTGCCTTGTTTTATAAAAAGTTGTAGTTGCCCATTTGGCATTTTCATTCTCAATCCAGTATGCACCACTTGCAGCATGTCCTCCGGAGGCAAGTGCCTGAGAAGCATCAGGTGCAAAAGCAAAGATATCAGACTGTCCTCCCGATGCAATCTTAAGTTCATCAGCAATCGTAGAAACCTTTACCGGCAGTGGTGATACCTTTTCGGTTGTGAAATTTCCCATAAAGTTTTCATCTATAAAAGATGAAACCTCAAGATTTTGACTAACAAGATATTTATTCTCGGCAGCAATACCATGATATGATGGGTTAGTTCCTGTGAATATAGTAGTAATTGTTGAAGCATTATCTAAATTTGGAAAATCATATTTGATGTTGTTGTACACCAAACCATTGTTTAGCAGTCTAGTAAATCCCTTGTTGCCAAAGGTGTGCTTAAACATCTCGAGATAATCGCCTCTAAGCTGATCAATTGTTATTCCAACAACCAGTTTGGGTACCTCTCCGGTAGGATTCTGTGGATATAGCGATGCTATTGAAAATAAAGCTACAATTGAAGTTATTACTCTTGTCATTTTCTGTATTTAATTCCTTTTTTTACTGACCCCAGCCCGCCTTCATATGCTTACTTGAAGTGAATCGGCTATTTACTACCTTCTTTTTTCTTAACATAAGCACGTTCGTACCCGATCTCACCCATAAGCATAAAGCAAATGGTATTGTTGCAAAAGGAAAATGTTGTGGAATAAACCACCAATTTAAAAGAAATATAGTTATGACTGCAAAGTTAATGAAATGGTATAAATAAACGATTTTTTTTGCTGATTTTACCCAAAATAAAACAGCCGCTACAAGTGCGAAAATATTTAACCATGCAAAATTCCAATTAGGAATAGTAGCCGGATGTTCTGAGAAAAACATCAGGGTAAATAGTATAAATCCTGCAATTCCGGCAAGCCCAAAAAGCAAAGTATCGAAAAGTCTCGATGGTCTAAATTTTAAATTGGCAGCTTGTACAAAACTCACTAACAAAGATAGAAAGAGCAATACGAATGCAGTCACTGTGGGTGTGAGAAGAGTTCGTTCGCTTGGACTATTCCTTTCATTATCAAGTTCTAATATGATTTCAGAATTTGCAACCAATGGATAGCTCAATGTGTCGTTTAAATTTACATTTGCACCTTCATAAGAAGCCATTAAATAGCTGGGAAGGAACATTTTTTCTCTAACGTCAATTACTTTATCAGCATCAATACCAAAAGCCAGATCTACACCAAATTCAATCCACTTATAGTGATGTAAGCACTCATGTACCAGATCGCGAAATGTTTGCTTTTGTTCTGTTGTAGGATAAATAATATCACCATCAATATATGTCTCAATCATATCCCGTGGGCGGGTGGCACAATTATCATAAAAATAATTATACCTATATCTCATATTTTCCGGTAGAGCATTAATAAATAAAGCACTATAGAGCTCTTGTTTTTCAGTTGGAGATAAATTCAACTCCTGTTCAACAACCTCCTGCCCCTTATAATCATACTCGTAAAGAAAATCATTGAAAGTGGTAACTCCAAGCACATAATCCGTTTTACCTCTGATGAAATTGTATGCAAAGTTTGGTTGTGAAGAATCAAAATAACCATAATTAAATACTGCATCAACTCCTGTTGAGTCATCCTGAACACGAATTGCCGTATGACCAAATAACGCATAAACAGCTCCATGCCACGGTGATGCGGTTAACAGACTCACCTTTGCATCTTCATGAAGCTGCACCCGGGCTGTGATTGCTTGTGAATTAAGAACAAAAAATAGTGGCAATATTAATAGTGCTATTTTTTTCATTTCATCCTACATCGTTTTACTGAAACTCCGTTTTAAGTCTTAAGGTCACAAAAATAGGCAAATTTGCTCTAAAATCATAAAGAGTATATAACAAAAAAGCGGTGATCAAAAATGACCACCGCTCAATATAAATACCTTTATGCAGTTTATTTCTTCTTATTACGATTTCCGTAACGACTCATAAACTTATCTACACGTCCGGCTGTATCAACCAGTTTTTGCTTACCAGTGTAAAATGGATGAGACGCACTTGTAATCTCAAGTTTTACTAATGGGTAAGTAACACCATCAATCTCAATTGTTTCTCTCGCATTCACTGTAGAACGTGATATAAATATCTCGTCATTAGACATATCTTTAAAAACTACCGGACGATAATTTTCGGGATGAATCTCTTTTTTCATTATATATACCTCTTTATATTATTGGCAAATTTCGGATGGCAAAGATAAAACAAACTATCAGATTAAAAAAATAATAAACTTCTTTTTTATCCTGATACTCCCAATTTTTAGCCCATGACTCCAAATATATAATTTTAATATCTATATTTACTGCCTAAACCGTTAATTATGATGATAGAAATTATCACTATAGGCGATGAATTGCTTATAGGACAGGTAATGGACACTAACTCTGGATGGATGGCAAATGAGCTCACTCAGCATGGCTTTGAGGTAATTGCAATTTCCACGGTTGGCGATAACACTAATGGTATCATTAGGTCTATAGATACAGCTTTCGAGAGAGCAGACATTCTCTTGCTATCTGGCGGCGTTGGCCCAACCGATGATGATGTAACCAAGCATACCCTTTGTCAATATTTTCACACGGCATTGGAATTTAACGATGAGGTATTGCAAAATATTGAGTCAATATTTTTAAAAAGAAATATCCCTTTAAATCAACTAACAAAAAAGCAAGCATACGTTCCATCCAATTGTACCGTAATTCAGAATAAAGAAGGTACAGCTCCTATTCTTTGGTTTGATAAGGATGATAAAGTACTGATTTCCATGCCGGGAGTTCCTTTTGAGATGAAAACAGCAATGAGCGAGGATGTGCTACCAAAACTGAAAGAGCAGTTTCAGGTGAAAGAGTATCTAAAACGCTCCTGCATTGTAACTGACATCACTGAATCTGATCTTGCAACAGAGCTGGCAGATTTTGAACTACAGCTCCCGGCAGGGTTTTCACTAGCCTATTTACCCTCTTTGGGATACATAAGATTGCGATTATCTGTGTGGGGAGAAGAATATATCTCTGAAATTGAGTCTCAAGCTAATATACTTAAAGATAAGCTGGGAGACAAGTACGTTTCAGAGGGTGATAAAATGCCCGAAGAAATTCTTGGTGATATCTTACGAAAGAAAAAATTAAACATATCCACTGCCGAAAGCTGTACTGGTGGGCATATTGCACACAAGCTAACTATTGTGCCCGGAGCATCAGCTTACTTTGTTGGAAGTATTGTCGCTTACACCAATTCAATTAAAGAAGAATGGCTTAATGTTAAAAAATCAATTCTCGAAACAAAGGGTGCAGTAAGTGAAGAGGTAGCCGAACAGATGGTGATAAATGTAGCAAAAACTTTAGGCACAGATTGCAGTATAGCTGTTTCTGGTATTATGGGACCCGTAGGTGGCACAAAGGAAAAACCGGTAGGAACAGTATGGATTTCAACGATGCACAAAGGAGAAATAACGTCACGAAAATATCATGTTGGGCGAGCCAGAAGGCAAAATATTGAAAGAACTGCAAATCTGGCAATTTTACAGCTACTCAAAATGATTACCAAGTCGCAACTTTCTTAATACATTGTCCGCCGTCTCCTCATTGAACTATGAGGAGATAATGAGGGGGGT
>CAZYGE010000023.1:4982-32915 GCA_964647535.1 uncultured Proteiniphilum sp. | reverse complement strand
CAGCTGTAAGTTGGTTAATCTCTCTTTGTAATGAAATACCAGTTTCAAATCTGTGTTTGATTCATTAAAAGTGGCTGATATTGGATAAATATCAGGCAAAGATAAGGCATATTTATAATTATCTGATTCCTTTTTTGAGGAATCCATAAATAATTCAGGTGAAAGTGCAGAAATGAATAAATCATCATCCAGTTTTTCCCAATGGGTTGTGTAGAATTTGATGATGCTATTGCATACATCCGCATTTGTGCCTCCACACACTGTATTTATAACAGATACTACCATTGAGTCGGTAGAAATGGGTAGTAGTTTCAATTGAGTGGTGCCTGATTCGGAAGTTTCTATTTTAAGATAATCATTAGTGTGGTTCACTTTCTTTATCTCTCCAAAAATGTAGGGCACAGACGAGCGAGTAGAATCCACAATAAGCATAGTTTTATTGCCCTCTGATACCCCTGGTAACATCTCTTGGGGCATCATTTTAAATATATCGCCAATAGTTTGCCCTTGAATCGTGAATGAAAGTAGTAGAAAAATAGGTAATATATATTTATTCATTTCTTCTTGTATATGTTGTTATTTTAATTTAGTAAAATTCCAATCTGTTCCATATCCACTGCTGGTATTCCACCATTGACACCTTCAACCGATTCTAATTTAATGTAACGTGCATTTACGGCTTCGTCAAATGATACTGTTTGAGGGTTGGGATCGTTTTTTATATTACTGAATTCGGTGTTGGAAATTTCTGTCCAGTTTTCGCCATCATCGCTTACAAAGAATATGTATTTAAAAAGAGATTCTTTGATATCATCCGGTGAGTATGTGAAACCTTTTAGAGAGTAGCTTTCACCAAGATCAATTGTGAGTGGTTGAGGGTTATTGACTTTCCATTTTTCGGTGGTTAAATCTGATAATTTCTCTTTCATAATACTACCCTCTAGTACCGGGGCATAATAGGCACCAACTTTTTTAATATTTGCGATGTCACGTGTTTCTTCAATTGTGATACGAATTTTTGTTGCATATGTATCTCTGAATCTTAGCAAGCGTTTATAACCGATTGTGGTTCCTTCGGCTAGTTTAACCCATTCGTCGTTAATCAATCCTTCAACCGTGAATTCTTCTACACGCTGTCCTTTTTGGATGTCTTCTTGGAGCAATACAGTGTTTATTGAATCGCCTTGCAATATTTCAAATTCTCTACTGGACCCCGAACGAGGTTTCCACTCTATTTCACTTTCAATTATTTTATCATCTTCAAAAGTGTTGCTGATATAACTGCCCAGTTGCTGCAAACGTTCAACATCTATTTCATGTAACCTTCCTCGTGTGTCGGGTGGTATATTTAGAAGTAACACTGAGTTCATGCCAACGGAGTGAAAATAGATATCTACCAACTCAGCAAGGGTTTTTATCTGATGGTCTTCCTGCGGGTGATAGAACAAGCCTGGTCTGATTGAAACGTTAACAAAAGAAGGATACCAATGTATTGATTTAGATTCTATAATCAGCTCATTGCTACCTAAGTCTTCTGTTGTGGGAGTGATATTTAATCTGTTATTTTCGGCGATTAATGTTTTAGATATTTCAGGTCGCAGGGGTGTTACACTCCATTGTGTTTCTCTTCCGAAACCGTCTTCATTACCAGCCCATCGGACATCGCCTCCCATTACTGCTTTTACAGAATTGGGCTGTAAGCTGTCCACTACGTTATTAAAATGATCTTCGCCGGGTTCACTATCAACCCAGACCATGTCTATCTCTCCATAGTTTGTGAGTAGCTCAATCAACTGGGCGTAAGTTTCTTCATAATTGTCTGCAGGCGATAGGTATAAACCAAATTTCATGTCATATTTATCGGCTGCATCTTTTACAGCTTTAATAATATCGCCATTGCCATTGAGCCAAGGTGACGATGAAACTGAGTGTGTAGTTGTTTGTGTTGGCCAGAGACAAAAACCATCGATATGCTTTGCAGTTATCACTATCATTCTGAATCCAGCGTTGTATAGAGAAACTACCCATTGCTCGGCATCAAAATTGGTTGGGTTAAATAATTCAGGGTCTTCACTCCCATTGCCCGATTCTCTTCCGGTGAATGTATTCATTCCAAAGTGGATAAAAGCGGTTAATTCAAGTTGTTGCCATTCATACTGTTTCTCAGTTGGTATAACATATGCAGCGAGTTTGATTTTTTGATCGGAAGTGAGTAAGTCTGGGTAAGACAGTTCTTTTTCAAAAAAGGTATTTGCCCTCTGGGTACAGCCGGTTAATATTATTAGGGCTATGAAAATTAGGGTTATGAAAAGTTGTGGGAATAGCCTTTTTATTTCTGATGTAAGTCCAATCATCTTTTCTGAATTTTATTAATGGACAATATTCGTTTGTTGGCAAAGTTACTATATTTGCACTATTTACAAATAAAAAAACCACCCTTTTGAGGTGGTCTCTGCAAAACATACTGTCGTTTAAACTAATTCTAGTTAATGACAGGTTCTTCACCAACTTGGTTGATAGTATCTGAAAGAGCTGCCTCAGCCTCCGCTGCAGCGATAACTGCTTGTATGCTGTCAGCTTTTACTTTTGCGATACTGTCAACTCTTGCAACATGTGCCAAACTGTCTAATCTAGCTTGTTCGGCTTCTTTCTGTGCATTATTGCATGAGACTAATCCTAAAGTTGCAATGATAGCAACTAATAACACCGTTTTTTTCATTTCTTTGTAAAAATTAAACGATAAATAATTTTGAAAACAAAATTAAAATGTCCTGTTCTGTAGTTCTCCTATCTGGCTTTATCAATTTTGACTTCAGCGTTTCATACAGAAAACTATTTACTAAAAACGATGCAAATGTACATCATAAAACATGTTGTGCAACATGTTTTAGAATAATTTTATAGTTAAATATATGTAAACAGGCTTATTGCCTGATTTATTAATGATTATGATGTGCCTCGTGAGCTGCTATTCCCTCTTCTTGTGTTTGATGAACTGTGTTTCGAGGGTGTTCTCCTGGTGCGTATATTGAGTAAACTTTTAGAGGTTCATCAGAGTCATTTATCAAGTTATGCCATTTACCTGCGGGGATAAATACTGCAAAATCGTGTTCAACTCTTTCTTCGAAATTAAAGACTCCCTCTTCGTCTCCCATTTGCATGATTCCGGAGCCTGCTTCTACTCGTAAGAATTGATCAATGTCAGGATGCATCTCTTCCCCAATATCTCCACCGGCAGGTATACTCATAACTGTCATTTGCATGTACTCTCCTGTCCAAATGGATGTGCGGTAGGTTTCGTTCTGTGTTGTGTACTCTTCTATGTTAAAAACAAACGGTTCTGGTCCGAAGTCTTTAAAATCAACATCAACTCTTGTTTCAGATATAGCATCAGCGATAGTTTCTGCTCCAAGTTTTCTTTCCTCACTCCGTTCTGCTGACTGAGTACATGAAAATGTTAGTACAGAGCCGATTAATAGAATAAAAACTTTTTCTTTCATAACTGTAAATTTTTAAGTTTCCAAAATAACATCAGTCCTAATTATAAAGACTATTGTAAATGATAAACAAATCACTTCAGGTTTGGTTGACTAATTAACAATTGGCTAATCAGTAATAAGCAGTTCACAGGTAAAGTACTTCATTGATAAAGAAATCGTTTTATGCTTTTCTTTGGTGTTTTTTCGAATTCATTATCCACTATTTCTATATCACTTATTTTTTCATATTGAGCTACCGATTTGTTGAGTGTGCTTTTGTTGTTATTCATTATATTTGTTATTTGCTCGTGGATTATATTATTAGTTTTCATTGCTGCCTTATCTGGATAAATTAATGCAACTAGCTTTGATTCTCGCAGTATAACTAAACTTTCTGAAATGTAAGGGAGGTTGTTTAATTTAGATTCAATTTCTTCAGGGTAAATGTTTTGACCGTTTGCAGAGAGAAGCATTGTTTTAATACGACCTTTTATGAACAATCGTCTATCTTTCATAACTCCTAAGTCTCCGGTTTTGAGCCATCCGTCTTCGGTAAAAGCAGCTTTAGTTGCTTCGATGTTTTTATAATAACCTTTCATCACGTTTTCTCCCTTTACTTGAATTTCTCCAGGAATGTTTATTGGATCCGCTGAATCTATTCTTGCATCCATTATGCCGCCTAGTACTGTGCCACAGGATGTTGGGACAAAATCACGGTGATTGTCATAAGATATCAATGGAGCGCATTCGGTCATTCCATATCCTACTGTGAAAGGGAAGCCTATCTTGTGAAAAAATGTTTCAACTTCGGTGTTTAATGCTGCACCCCCAATTACCACTTCTCTGAAATTGCCGCCTAATGATTCAATTAGACTGTTTTTTAATTTATTGAACACAATCTTATTTAACCATCCAATTTTAAGAATTATCTTCATTATTGGTTGGGTTATAACCGGTATGATTTTCTTCTTGTATATTTTTTCAAAGATTAGAGGTACAGAAATAATGATGTTTGGTTTGACCTCTTTCAGGGCATTTACTAAATTTTGTGGTGTTGGCGCAACTCCCAGTAATGTGATATGAACTCCTGTTGCAAGTGCATATAAAAAGTCAAAAGCACAACCGTATACATGTGCCATGGGCAGAAAAGCTAATACTTTGTCTCCTCTGAATAACAAATTCAGTTTTCCGGCAAATATTATGTTCCCTGCAAAGTTATTTGCGGTTATCATTACACCTTTACTGAATCCGGTAGTTCCGGAGGTGTAATTAATGCATGCCACTTCATTATTGCTTACAATGGCATATTTTATATCATCTTTAGTGAAACCATTTGAATATTTATTGTCAAAAAGCGAATTTAATGATTCATATATAGCTTTCTCTTTTTCATTTATGCTTTTTAAAACTGCAAATGAAGGTATACCAAACACCGGAATGTTTATCTTTTCTTTATTTATCTTATGCCATATGGTTTCATTAACGAATATCAGCTTGGAGTCTGAGTGCTCAATAATATGCTCCATGCTTTCTGTGCTAAATTCATGGAGTATTGGGACGATTACAGCTCCATATGTAATAGTTGCCATAAATAATATAGACCAGGAGGAGTGGTTTTTGCCAATGAGTGCAATTTTATCTCCTTTCTTAATGTCTAATTCTGAAAACAGTATATGAAGAGACGCAATCTCACGTGCAAGTTCGCCATATGTATAAGATGTATTGATTTTGTAATCCGTTAAAGCGGGCAAATCCCAATTGTTTTTGAAACTGTCCTCATATAGCTTTATTAAATTCTGTTCAATCATGCTTATTTATGTATTTTCTGCACACTTAAGCCCATAGTGTGTAAAATTACTTGCAAATAATCTATTATCAAAGAAAAAATGGCAATAAATTGAGAGTATTATTGTAATTTTGCCAATATACGTGTTTGTTGAATACAGATTATGAAAGGATAATTTAAAATGATTGATCAATCAATATTTCAAAATAAAACTGCAGCTTATTATACACTTGGGTGTAAATTGAATTTTGCAGAAACTTCGGCTATTGGTAGGCAGTTGTTTAATTCAGGTATTACCCGTGTGCGAAAAGGAAAGGAGGCTGATATTTGTGTAATAAATACTTGTTCGGTTACGGAGCTTGCAGATAAGAAGGGTAGGCAAGCAATAAGAAAAGCAATTCAGGAGCACCCTTCTGCTTTTGTTGTTGTAACGGGATGCTATGCACAATTGAAACCTGATGATATTGCACAGATTGAGGGTGTTGATTTGGTGCTTGGTGCAGAGCAGAAACTAGATGTTGTAAAACACCTTGATGATTTGCGCAAAAAAAGTAAGAGTGAAGTAGTCACTTCAAAAACACATCGCATTAGATCGTTTGTACCTTCTCTATCTGCTGACGATCGTACAAGGTTCTTTTTGAAAGTGCAGGATGGGTGCGATTATTTTTGTTCTTTTTGTACAATTCCATTTGCTCGCGGAAGAAGTAGAAACGGAGCGATTGCAGATTTAGTCAAGCAGGCAGAGCAAGCAGTTCAAGAAGGAGGGAAAGAAATAGTACTGACAGGGGTTAATATTGGTGATTTTGGTCATACTACCAAAGAGAATTTTATAGATCTTTTACGGGAGCTAGATAATGTTGATGGAGTAGAGAGGTTCCGTATTTCCTCTATTGAACCAAATTTGCTGACAGATGAAATTATTGATTTCGTAGCAAATTCAAAACGGTTCGCTCCACATTTTCATATGCCTTTACAATCGGGTAGTGATGCAGTGCTAAAACTTATGAAGCGTAAGTATGATACTGCTCTTTTTCGTCATAAGGTGGAAAAGATTAAAACGATTCTACCACATGCATTTATTGGTGTGGATGTTATTGTTGGTGTAAGAGGAGAAACTGACGATTATTTCGAAGAGGGTAAAGCTTTTATAGAGTCTCTCGATTTTTCTCAGCTTCATGTTTTTACATATTCAGAGAGACCGGGGACACAGGCATTAGAGATAGATTATGCTGTTGATCCAAAGACAAAACATGCACGCAGTAAAGCACTGCATGATTTATCTGATGAAAAGCATATGAGTTTTCATAAATCTCAAGTTGGCACTAAAAGAACTATACTTTTTGAACATACTAAGAGAGACAAACAAATGCACGGTTTTACCGAGAACTATTTAAAATTATATGCCGATTACAATCCAGAGTTTATAAATAAAGCAATGGAAGTAGAGGTTGGTGAGTATAATGAAAATGAAATGGCTATGAAAGCTCTTTATTAAATGACAGAAGAGCATAGTAATAAGAGTTTAAGTTACTCACTGTTTTATGCTGTGACGTATCTTCATGCACTGTTGCCATTATCATTTTTATATGTTCTCTCGGATCTTCTTTATTTTTTCACCTATTATGTTGTAAGGTATAGAAGAAATATCGTTCGTAAGAATCTTATAAATTCATTTCCCGGCAAGACAAAAAAGAGAATAAAAAAGATAGAAAGGGGCTTTTATCTCCATTTGTGTGATTATTTTTTCGAGACAATCAAATTGCTTCATATATCTGATGAGGAGATAAAAAAAAGAATGAAATTTGAGAATCCTGAGATTATTGACAGGCTTACAGCGTCGGGTAATTCTTGTATATTGGGTTTGGGGCATTATGCAAATTGGGAGTGGGTGTCATCACTTGTTATGCATCTAGATCCAAGTTTAAAGTTTGGTTTTTTATATAAAGAACTTCATTCAGAGAGTTTCGATAAACTGTTTTTGAAAATGCGTACGGGTTTTGGTGCCGTACCCATAGAGAAGTTTAGTGCATTTCGTAAAATGGTTGAGCTTAAACAGACAGGGCAAACAATGCTAGTAGCATTT
Source organism: uncultured Proteiniphilum sp. (assembly GCA_964647535.1). Lineage (GTDB taxonomy): Bacteria > Bacteroidota > Bacteroidia > Bacteroidales > Dysgonomonadaceae > Proteiniphilum. The sequence continues at coordinate 25,567 of CAZYGE010000023.1, read as the reverse complement.
CTTTCTGATCAGCGTCCGCCACGAAAAATTAATCAGTACTGGACTAAGTTTTTAAACCAAGATACTAATGTGCAAAATGGAATGGAGCGGATTGCTAAACAACTTGGCTGCTCAATAGTTTATTTAGACATTAAAAAGGTGAAAAGAGGATATTATACAAGCAAAATTTTTGTAATATCGCCAGATGCTTCTGAAGAACCAGATAACGTGATTATGGAACGATACATAAGAAGGTTAGAAGAATCTGTTAGACGTGACCCTACTATGTATCTTTGGTCACATGATCGATGGAAATATAACAAGCCTGCTTATTAAAATGAAAACAACTATAGATAAATTTAAAACTGCAGTTGTTATTTTGAATTTCAACGGCAAGGAACTACTTCAGCAATTTTTACCCTCGGTGGTTGCACACTCAATAAATGAAGAATGTATTGTGATTGTCGCTGACAATGGTTCTACGGATGATTCAGTTGAATTTCTTGGGAGTTCTTATCCCGATGTCCCTCTTATTATTTTAGATAAGAACTACGGTTTTGCAGAGGGTTATAATAAAGCATTACAAGAGATAGATGCTGAATACGTTGTGCTTTTAAATTCTGATGTGGAAACATCTCCCGGATGGATTAATAATTTGATATCATACTTAGATTCAAATCCGGATATTGCTGCAGTGCAACCAAAGATTTTATCTTATAATCGTAAAAATTGTTTCGAATACGCAGGTGCAGCCGGTGGTTTTATAGACAAGTTTGGTTATCCGTTCTGTAGAGGTCGTATACTTGATACTGTAGAGGAGGATAAAGGTCAATATGATGCCGTAATGGATGTCTTCTGGGCAACTGGTGCCTGTTTATGCATTAGGTTAAAAGATTTTAATGATGTAGGGGGTTTAGATGGTCGTTTTTTTGCGCACATGGAAGAGATTGATCTCTGCTGGCGTTTGAATGCGAGGGGTAGGAGAGTGGTGTGCTTACCGTCATCTGTTGTGTATCATGTGGGTGCTGCAACTTTAAATAAAGATAATCCTAAAAAAATGTATCTCAATTTTAGGAATAATCTTTTCATGCTTTACAAAAATGTGGCGAATGATACTTTTCTCTCTACGTTTGCTACTCGCGTTTCTTTTGATTTTGCAGCCTATCTGCATTTACTTTTAAAAGGTCAGTTTAAAAGTGCAAAAGCAGTAATTGAGGCATACACAGATTTTATAAAGATGCGTAAATCATATAAACCAACAAGGATAGAAAATATCAGTAAGAGCGTAGTTAAGAAGTTCCCAACACAATATAAAAGAAGCATATTAATTGATTATTATACCGGGAAGAAAACTTTTGACTCTCTATTCAAAACTAAAACTTAATGAAATCATTCTTTGGGTAGCTCTAGATAATGAATTGGCATATTTAAGTAATTCATCTTCTTTTAAATCGGTTCTGTCTTTTTCGAGAATATCAATTAACCCGAAGCTAAATTTAAGTTCAGGAGCTAGTTTAAACATAGGGAAATATAAATTACAACCTATTCCAAATTGAACTCCAAAGTCGTACGGTTTTAATAGTACTACAAGGTTTTTTTTTGATGCTAACTCTACACTTCCATACCCACCAAATATGATATATGGTCTGATATTATTTGTTCTGTTTGCAGAAATCTTTAATTGTAATGGTATTGAAATATAGTTGTTTCGTATTGATGTAATATGCTCTTCTCCTGATATTTGCTCTTTGAAAACAAAATCTTTCCCTCCAAGTAAGATTGTTGGTATTACTCTTAAGTTGGTGTATCTGTTGAGATACGCATCGCCAATAATCCCTATTGCTAACCCGGGCGTATAGTGTGGTATTTCTGAAAACCACACCTCTCCATTTTCATTAACGTATCCCGATTGATTGAGGATCAAATCCTGAGTATGTATGCCAAGTGTGAATCCTATGTGAAAGGGTCTACGATCTACATAGGGTTGGTTCTGCAAGTTACGATGCTGTGCAAATATGCTTGCAGAAATCGCAAAGAGGAGCAAAGTAAAGACTATCTTCAATTTCATTTTCTAAAAGACATATTTAATTGAGCTATATAATATCTACTACTAAAATCTAGCATATTTTTATTAAACGGATTACAAGTTGTTTTATTGCTGATGCTCAATTTATGGTTATATCCTATTTTTGGAAATAAATAACGTTATCGATATAAATTATAACGTAAAGATTTTTTGTATATCAATAAAACTTGTAACTTTGCAGGACATAAAATCATTTTACAATAATTTAATTTTTAATTTAGTATGGCTTACTTTATTGACGACAGTTGTATTGCCTGTGGATCTTGTATTGACGAATGTCCTGTTGATGCAATCGCAGAAGGGGACATTTACAGTATAGACGCAGATTCATGTACAGACTGTGGCGCATGTGCAGATGTATGTCCAACAGAATCGATACACCCGGCATAATATACTGTAAATTAGAATAAAAAAAAGCTGAGCATCAAATGTTCAGCTTTTTTTATGAGTAAAAACGCCTTTGATAGAAGGCGTTTTGTATAATACTTAGTTAAGCATTTACTTTATTCATGTGAAGAATAAGATCTAGCAATTTAACTGAGAATGCCCATTCGTTATCATACCATGCAAGTACTTTAACAAAAGTAGGACTTAGTTGTATACCACCTGTTTCGTCAAATACTGAAGTATGTGGATTACCGATGAAGTCGCTTGAAACAACAGCTTCGTCTGTATATCCTAATACACCTTTTAATTCTCCTTCTGAAGCTTCTTTCATTGCAGCGCAAATTTCTTCGTATGTAGCTTCTTTTTCTAAACGAGCAGTAAGGTCTACTACAGAAACGTTAAGTGTAGGAACACGTAATGACATACCTGTAAGTTTACCGTTTAGTGCAGGAATTACTTTCCCTACTGCTTTAGCAGCACCTGTAGAAGAAGGTATGATGTTACCCGAAGCTGCACGTCCGCCTCTCCAGTCTTTTGCTGAAGGTCCGTCAACTGTTTTTTGAGTAGCAGTTGTTGCATGAACTGTTGTCATCAAAGCTTCTGCAATTCCAAATTTGTCATTCAATACTTTTGCAATTGGTGCAAGAGCGTTGGTAGTACAAGATGCGTTTGATACAAATTGCTCACCTTTTTTGTAGCTGTTGTGGTTTACACCAACTACATACATGCTAGTATCATCTTTCGAAGGACCTGACATTACTACATATTTTGCACCTGCATCAATATGAGCTTGAGCTTTATCTTTTGAAAGGAAAAGACCTGTAGATTCAACAACATACTCCGCACCAATAGCATCCCATTTAAGGTCAGCAGGGTTTCTTTCTGAAGATACACGGATTTCCTTGTCGTTAACAACAAGTTTGCCATCTTTTACGTCTACTGTTCCGTTGAATTTTCCGTGAATTGTGTCATATTTTAACATATATGCTATGTAATCGACATCAAGCAAATCATTTATACCCACAACTTGGATATCATTTCTTTCTTGAGCTGCACGGAAAACTAAGCGTCCGATGCGACCGAATCCGTTAATACCTACTTTAATCATAATTTATTGAATTTTATTTGTTAAAAGTGTTTTGTCGTTTTATTACCTAAAAACTATCTTCTTAATAGATTTACAAAAATACTAAATATTTTCTTTTCAATAAAATATTTTCGTCCAAAAATCTGTAAATTATAGGTATAAGCGCATCATCATTTTATCACTATCGATATCTTTTTCGATTTCATATCCAAATCTTTTGAGAATTTTGTAGGATGCTGTATTGTTTTTTAATAGAATTGTGTACACTGATTCTAAATTAAATCTGTTTTTTGCTACATCAAGACAATAATTTTTCATATCTATTCCTACTGCTTTCCCCCAATAATATTTGTCTCCAATATAGCCAAAAAGCTCAGCATCTTTCTCGGTAATATGCTTGAGACCTCCTATACCCACAGGTTTATCACCGTGCCAGGTGCAAAAAACATAGTAGTCTTTCCTTGTTTTTAAGTTCTCAAACCATTTACGTTGAGATTCTTTGTCGATATCGGGGGCCATGGTTAACCTTTTTAATTCTGGATCTTGCAACCATCCCCATGACTTCTCAAGTGCACTGGCATCGAATTCTTTGTGTTGAACTTCAATAATTCTTCTAAACTCCATTTGTGTATGCATTAAGTAGAACCGTTATAGAACTATAATTGTGTAGTATAATAACAGTTTATTCGTATAAATGTTGTAAAAGATTAGTAAAGTTTAACAGTTGGGTGGGAGCTCTTTAATCTAAAGTTATAACAATTCTCTTACCATTTGTTGTACTGTCCCATGCAGTGGAAATTTCTTTGAGACTGTAATTCTCTGTCTCAATATAAAGCTTGTTATTGGCTGCCAATGAAAAACAATGGGGGAGAAACTCTGTCATAAGTCTGTTTAAAACTTCCTGATTTAATGAACCGAAACCTGAGCCAAGCAAGGTTATGTCTGCACTTCTTAATAATCCTGATGAAAGTGGAATATTGCTTCCAGCCATATCTCCCACAGTAACAAATGCAATATTTCTATTTGGTTTATTTTTTAATGATTGCAGAATAATTTCAGCAGGCTTGCCCCACAGATAATCCAGTACAATATCTATAGGGGTTTCATTGTCAATTTTTTTGAGTTTACTGATAATTGATTCGTCTTTTTCATATAATGAAATAATCTCATTGGCTCCCAAAGATTTCAATCTTAGCAATGAGTTTTCATTTCTACCTGTTGCAATAACTTTGGCTGCACCATAATGTTTAGCCACCTGAACAGCTATTTTTCCGGTAATTCCTGTGGCACCATTAATTAGAATATTCTGCCCCGGTTTCATATTTGCTCTTATTATCAAAGGAACAACCGAACCCAAAATGGCATTAGGCAATGCAGCAGCAACTGCAAGATCTAAATTGTCAGGTAGAATTGTATATCGATTTGAATTTATGACTGTTTTCTCGGCCATAGTTCCTGTAATACCGTGCGCATAAACTTTTGTGCCATCTGGTAAAGATCCAACGCAGTCGGTCCCAACTACCACCGGCAATGTTTGATATGGAGCATAATATTCGGGATAAGTTTTCAACTTATCCAGATTTTTTAATGCTGCTGCTTTTACATCAATAACTACTTGATCGTCGTTATGTGGTACAGGATCCTTAATATTTCCATATATTGGCTTATCTCCTAGTTTCTCTAAAATTGCTGCTTTCATATAATTAATTTCTAAACTACTTTCAAGTTGTTCTCAAGATACTTAAAATGCATTTTAATTGTTCTGAAATTGTTCTAAAATGTATTTTAAATGCTCCTAAATCATATTCTAATTTATCTCAAATATATAAAGTAATATCCTCTTTTACAATAGAGGTTTACAAGACTCATACTTACAAATCATTTTATTATCTTTGTGCTCCAATTAATTAAGCATATATATAGTTATAAAGAACAGTTTTAAGTTATGTCCGACGATAAAAAAATTATTTTCTCAATGGTGGGTGTTAGCAAAACCTTTCCACCACACAAACAGGTATTAAAAGATATATACCTCTCATTTTATTATGGCGCCAAGATAGGTATTATTGGTCTCAACGGTTCCGGTAAATCTACACTTCTAAAAATTATAGCCGGAATCGAAAAAGATTTTCAAGGCGATGTAGTCTCAGATAAGAGTTTCACAGTGGGATATCTTGAACAAGACCCTAAGCTTGATGAGACAAAAACTGTTTTAGATATCGTTCGCGAAGGTGTACAGCCTATTATGGATATGCTTGCCGAATATGAAGATATTAATCTCAAGTTTGGTTTGCCGGAGTATTATGAGAATGAGGATAAAATGAATTCTCTTTTTGCCCGTCAAGCAGATTTGCAAGATAAGCTTGATGCGTCGGATGCATGGAATATTGATAATCGCCTTGAGCGTGCTATGGATGCGCTAAGATGCCCACCTGAAGATCAACCTGTTCATGAGCTATCAGGTGGTGAAAGTCGTAGAGTTGCACTTTGTCGTCTTCTTTTACAAGAACCAGATGTTTTACTTCTTGATGAGCCCACAAACCATTTAGACGCAGAGTCAATCGATTGGCTTGAACAACATTTACAACAATATAAAGGTACAGTTATTTGTATTACCCACGACCGTTACTTCCTTGATCATGTGGCTGGATGGATTCTTGAACTAGACCGTGGTGAAGGTATTCCATGGAAAGGGAACTACACCTCATGGCTTGAGCAAAAGACAAAAAGGATGGAGCAAGAGGAGAAGCAGGCAAGTAAACGTCGCAAAACTCTGGAGAGAGAGCTGGAGTGGATTAACATGGCTCCCAAAGCTCGTCAAGCCAAAGGTAAAGCTCGATTGAATACTTATGAACAACTGCTTCATCAGGATCAAAAAGAACGCGAAGAGAAGCTCGAGATATTTATACCAAATGGTCCTCGTTTGGGTAACAAAGTGATTGAAGCACACGAAGTAGCAAAAGCGTTTGGAGATAAACTATTATTTGATAATCTTAATTTCATGCTTCCACCTAACGGAATAGTTGGTGTTATTGGACCAAATGGTGCCGGTAAAACCACACTATTTAGAATGATTGAGGGCATTGAGAAACCTGATGCAGGTAAATTTGAAGTAGGAGAAACAGTTGTTACTGCCTATGTGGACCAACAACATAAATCAATTGATCCTAATAAGACTGTTTATCAAGTTGTATCAGATGGCTCAGAATTTGTAAAAGTTGGAGGAAGAGATATTAACTCTCGTGCATATCTAGCGAGATTCAACTTTTCGGGTGCCGATCAAGAAAAATTATGTGGTGTATTATCAGGTGGAGAGCGTAACCGTTTACATCTTGCACTAACATTAAAAGCCGGTGCCAATGTCTTGCTTCTTGATGAGCCCACTAATGACATCGATATTAATACGCTTCGTGCACTTGAGGAAGGACTCGAAGGCTTTGCAGGGTGTGCAGTGGTAATATCGCACGACCGTTGGTTTCTAGACCGTATTTGTACTCATATTCTTGCTTTTGAAGGTAACTCCGAAGTGTTCTTTTTCGAAGGTTCATACAGTGATTATGAAGAGAATAAAAAAATGCGAATGGGCAATGTTGAGCCAAAAAGAGTTAGATACCGAAAGTTGTAGATAAATATGAAGAAGCAATTATTATTTGCTTTGATATTATTTTGCTATTCAATTGTATATGGACAAGAAAATATATACAAGGGGAGAGTAATTGATGCTGAATACCATACGCCAATTGCCTACGCTGTTGTTTATATCCATAACACAAATCACGGTGCAATATCTAACAATGTTGGTGAATTCTCTATTAATACACGCGAAGCATTAAGCAATGCTCAATTAGTTGTCTCAAAAGATGGGTATATTTTAAATTATACTCCACTCGAAACAAAAACAAACAATCTACTTATTGTGCTTCAACCCAACTATTTGGAAGATAGGGTAAGAATGCTAGAAGATAGTTTAATGGGGAAATCCGGTGGTTTTGATGATTTAATCAAGAGAGCTATAGAGTTTGTAATGGATGATTGGATTCCACTTGGTAATTCAGAAACTAATAAATTTGATTTCGGAAGAATTCAAACCTTTCCAACATATAACCCAATTGAAGGAGTAAGATTAAGAGGCGGATTTGCTTCTAATTCAAGACTTAGCCCCCATTTTTTCATAAAAGGTTATGGTGCATATGGGTTTGGTGATGATAAATTCAAATATAGAGGGGAGCTTACCTATTCGTTTGACAGAAAGGCGTATCACGAAGGTGAATTCTTGAAAAATAACATCAATCTTTTATATGAGAACGATTTATATTCTCCCGGTGAAATGCATCTAAGATCGCCAAACGACCTTCTGCTTATAACTTATCGCAGATCAGAAAATGAAGCGACCTATCGTAATTTTGCTGAAATAAATTGGGATAAGGAACATAAGAACGGTTTAGCACATACAACTTGGTTGAGAAAAACTCGATTAATTCCTCAGGGCGAATTAAGATTTCAGAGCTTGATTAATGATGAGTTCATAATTGATAATGAATTAATTACCTCTGAAGTAGGTTTGCAACTTCGTTACTCTGCAAAGGAGGCTTATGTGCAGCAGAAACGGAAGAGGATACCGATAGAAATGACAAGTCCTGTTTTCTTCCTTTCGCATTCAATAGGAATTGCAGAGTTTTTTGAAGAGAAAACAACATTTCACCGAACTGAGTTCTCAGCACAAAAACGTTTTTTATTAGGCTCTGCAGGTCGTTTTGATGTAGTGGGCGAATTAATGAAAGTTTGGAACAGGGCTCCTTTTCCTTTGCTTGTTTATCCAAATCAGCGTCACAGACATCATATAGAGAATAATGCTTTTTTCCTAAATAGATCTTTAGAATTTGTGGCCGATGAACAGATTACTCTTAGAACCACATTCGTTGGTAATGACTTATTGTTGGCAAAAATACCACTTCTAAATAAACTGCAATTCCGAGAAGTGCTTTCTGTAAGAGCTTCTTACGGAAGATTGTCTGTAAACAACCAAATTGGTTTAGTAAATTCCGATAATACGAATGCTCAATATATAAATCAGTATGATTTCCCTTTAAATTCATATGAATATGGTTCACAGCCTTATGTAGAGGGAGTGATTGGAGTCACTAACATACTTGGACTCTTACGTGTTGAGTATGTACACCGTTTCACATATAGAGATCACCCCAACGCATTATTAGGGAAGATTAGGGTTGATGTCACCTTGTAAAGGATTTGAACAATTATATGACTTATTGGATTAAAATAAAGAAAAGACTTTCAGATATTTGGATAGAGACTTTCTGGAAAAGTCCTAATCACCTTTGGGCTTTAAAAGTAATGATCTCTGTTGCATTTTTGCTCATACCCTCTCTTATACTGTTTCAGGATCCGTTTATAGGAACTACAATGGCGCTAGGTGTAGTTGCAATGGCGCTAGGTGAGACAGATGTTCATCCTCGAGGTAGAACTAAATCTGCTCTAATCGCACTCATACTATTTTTTATTACGAGTAGTCTGGTTGAACTGGCTTTTCCGCACCCTTTGTTTTTTGCTCTACTAATACTTTTTGGAGGCTTCTCACTTTCTTTGGCCGGAGCACTAAACCATAGAATGCAAGGGCTTACATTCGGCACCCTTCTAATATTTGTATACACAATGTTGGGAGCTGAAACAACACGGATATGGTTTTATCAACCAATACTTTACACCATTGGAGCTTTGGCATACTCCGCAGTTTCATTATTACTGCTTCATAAAAGACCATATAGACTTCTAAAAGAACATCTTGCAAGCGGATTTCATTTCCTTGCACAATACATAAACATAAAAGCAAATCTTTTCCCCAGCGATTCGCAATCTCAAACCTCTATTCGTAACCAATTAGCACAAAAAAATATAATACTGGCTCAACAAATAGAAAATTGTAAAAACCACCTCTATAGTTATTCTGCAGAAAGTAACACTGAAGATCTAGCTTTAGTTAATACGTATTATCGCAAATGGTTTTTGCTTCAGGAAATGCAGGAACGCGCAATGTCAAGTCATGAGCAATATGATTTGTTGAGCGAGGAAGTTGGCAAAATTGAACTAGTAGAAGGTTTTGGTCAACTCATGAAAGAGCTTGGCAGTGCAATCAATAAATATGCCGATACTCTACTCACAGACAAGCCGTATAAGCACCCCATCTCATTACAATGGACATTATCCGCTGTAGAGACTATGCTTAAGGAAGAAAAGGGAGCAACTCACTACCAAGCTCTTTTGTTGCTCATGAAAAATTTAAAAGGGCTTGAAATTAATCTACGACAAGAAGAAATCATAAGTGATAGAATTGATGTTACAGTATTCAATAGTCGTAAGCCTCAAAGCACAAGCCTAAAGTCATTATTAAAACCTGCGCATCCACGTTTTAAATCTTCAGTTCGTTTAACACTAGCATGGCTATTAGGTTATGCAATTATACAACTATTCAATATTGACAAAGGAGCATGGATACTTTTGACTTCTTTAATTGTTTTTCAACAGACTTATAGTGCCACCCGAGTGCGCCTGTTCCATCGTGTCTTCGGAACACTTATGGGTGTGATTATTGGTGTGTCGCTATCACAAGTTTTACCAACTGTTGAAGGGCAAATAATTCTACAACTAGCCTCAATATATCTTTTCTTTTATTGGGTGAAAAAAAATTATGTCGTAGCCGCTGCTTTTATAACTTCGTATGTGTTAGCATCATTCAATATACTGTCAGATCAGGGAGTAGCAGTTATGCTACCGCGAATTATTGACACACTAATTGGAGGCGCAATTGCATATTTGGTAGTACGTTTTGTATGGCCAGATTGGCAATATAAACGACTACCTCAGCTTCTAGTTACAGCGGTCAAAAAGAATAAACGTTATTTCGAAAGTATATACATTGGAACCGTTACAGAAGAAGAATATCTGCATAACAGACGCACAGCCTATAATGCCGACAACGAGCTTGCTTTAGCTTGGAGGGGTATGCGACTTGAGCCAAAAGATTCAAGACTATATGAGGATAGTGCATTTAATTTAACAAACCTCAATCATGCTCTCCTGTCTTATTTATCCGCTTTTGGTGTTCATAAACATGCAGATGAGCTCACCGAATTGGAACGTGTTTTTTGTACTGATATTAGTGAGGTACTTCAATATGTACTAGATTTATTAAATGAAAAAGCAGATAAAACTCAGTTAGACTCACTTATTCAAACTGCATTATACTGGGAAGATACACTTGAGGAAATGCAAGAGGATATTTCCAACACCAGGTCAGGGTTGATTTATAACATAGCTCACGTGTCTCGAGAAATACTTGTAGAAACCAAAGAACTGGTAAAAGATTAATAGCCTTTCTGCTATCAATAACATTGTTTTATTTTGTATTACCTTTGTAACTTATTATTTTTACAAGTAATGATTACAATTTTAGGAATAGAATCTTCGTGTGATGATACCGCAGCTGCTGTAATACGTAATGGTGTATCACTTTCAAATGTTATAGCAGGACAGGCTGTCCATGAACGATACGGTGGAGTAGTTCCCGAGCTGGCATCAAGAGCACATCAACAAAATATAATACCGGTAGTACATGATGCTTTAAAACAAGCAGGAATATCAAAAGAAGAACTATCGGCAATTGCATTCACAAGAGGTCCCGGACTTTTAGGCTCTCTACTAGTCGGAACTTCATTCACCAAAGGTCTTTCTAGCGCGCTTAATATACCAATGATAGAAGTAAATCATTTGCAGGCACACGTATTGGCGCATTATATAAAAGAAGACGAAAACGATACAGATCAGCCTGAATTTCCATTCCTTTGTCTTCTTGTGTCAGGGGGGAACTCACAAATTATACTTGTGAAATCACATAAAAATATGAAAATTATAGGGCAGACTATAGATGACGCCGCAGGCGAAGCATTTGACAAATGTGCCAAGGTTATGGGTTTAGGATACCCGGGAGGGCCTGTAGTTGATCGGCTTGCAAAGATGGGCGATCCAGAAAGATTCACCTTTAGCAAACCTCGGATAGATGGATATGATTATAGTTTTAGTGGATTAAAAACATCTTTTTTATATTTTCTAAGAGATGAACTCAAGATGGATGGTAATTTCATTGAAAATAATAAAAACGACCTTTGTGCATCTTTACAAAAAACAATAGTTGACATACTTATGGATAAGCTCTATAAAGCCTCTATAGACCTCGGAATAAATGAGGTTGCAGTTGCGGGAGGAGTGTCAGCAAACTCTGGTTTGAGAAATGCTTTTGAAAACTATAGCAATAAGTATGGATGGATAATACATATTCCTAAATTTGCTTATACTACAGACAATGCTGCAATGGTAGCAATATCCGGATATTACAAATTCATTGATAAAGAATTTACCACACCCGACGTTGTACCATACGCAAGAGTCTCAATTTAATTTGATAATAAATAATATATATATTGTGATGGAGGAAAACAAAAAAAGTCTCAATTTCATTGAACAGATTGTAGAAAAAGACCTACGCGAAGGCCGAAATGATGGAAAAATTCAAACTCGTTTCCCGCCTGAACCAAATGGTTATCTCCATATTGGTCATGCAAAAGCCATTTGTATAGACTTTGGAATTGCTGAAAAATATAATGGAACATGTAATCTTCGCTTCGATGACACTAATCCTGTTAAAGAAGATGTCGAATACGTAGACTCCATAATGGAAGATATAAAATGGCTTGGATTCCAATGGGATAATGTGTTCTATGCCTCAGATTATTTTCAGCAGCTGTGGAATTTTGCCGTTAAGCTCATCAATGAAGGCAAAGCATATATTGATGAACAATCGGCAGAACAAATTGCACAACAAAAAGGCACTCCAACAACACCCGGAAGCAATAGCCCTTTTCGCGATCGTCCCAAAGAAGAAACATTAGAACTGTTTCAGAAAATGAATAGTGGTGAGATAGCCGAGGGAGAGATGGTGTTGCGTGCAAAAATCGATATGTCCTCTCCAAATATGCACATGCGAGATCCAATTATATATCGTGTAATTCATATTCCTCATCACCGCACAGGAACAGAATGGAAAGCTTATCCTATGTATGATTTTGCGCATGGCGAATCAGACTATTTCGAAGGTGTAACTCATTCACTCTGCACATTAGAATTTGAAGTGCACAGACCTCTCTATGACTGGTTTCTTGATCAACTGGCAGATACAGACTATCGTCCTCAACAAATAGAATTCAATCGTCTTAATCTAACCTATACTGTAATGAGTAAGCGCAGGCTCCTTCAGCTGGTAAAAGACAAACTGGTATCCGGTTGGGATGATCCACGAATGCCAACATTAACAGGTATGCGACGCAGAGGCTACACACCTCAATCCATTCGTAACTTCATTGACTCAATAGGATATACAAAATACGACGGCATTAATGACATGTCATTGCTTGAATATGCAGTTCGAGAAGATCTTAATAAAAAAGTATCCAGAGTATCCGGAGTAATAGATCCTATCAAATTAATCATAACAAACTACCCCGAAGACAAGATAGAGGAAATGAAAACAATAAACAATCCTGAAGATGAAAGCATGGGTAGTCGCATGCTTAAGTTCACTCGTGAACTTTGGATTGAAAGAGACGATTTTATGGAAGATGCACCAAGAAAGTATTTTAGACTAACTCCTGGAAAAGAAGTTAGGCTAAAAAGTGCGTACATCGTAAAATGCACTGGTTGCAAAAAAGATGATGCTGGGAATATCACAGAAGTATACGCCGAATATGATCCACAAACTAAAAGTGGAATGCCGGAGGCGAGTCGTAAAGTGAAAGGTACAATTCACTGGGTGTCTGTGCCACACAGCCTTGATGTTGAAGTGAGGCTATACGATAGACTTTTTACTGTAGAAGATCCTTTAGCAGACAAGGAAAAAGATTTTAAGGAATTAATTAATCCCAATTCGCTTATATCAAAAAAGGGTTGTAAAGTAGAAGAATATCTAAAAGACTCAAAACCCGGTGATAGCTTCCAATTTCAACGAATAGGATATTTCAATATTGACATAGATTCAAAACCCAACCAATTGATATTTAATAGAACAGTTGCACTTAGAGACTCTTGGAAGAAGAAAGAATGATAAGGAAGACATATGAAGGACAATGAAAATGAATTAGACATAACGTCTCTTATAGAAAAATATGAGAATATGCAGTCTCTCGGCAAAAAAATATATTTCGATGCCGATGAGTTTGCTTTGCTGGCAGACTACTATAGCAGTGGTGGGGATCACGCAGAGGCAGAGCTTCTAATTGAAGAAGGACTTAAGATACATCCCGGCAGCTCAGATTTAATGCTTGCCAAAGCAAAACTATTAATATTTTCCACACAATATGAGGAAGCACTAGAGTATTTAATATTGACATCAGATGACACTGATCTTGATCAACCTTTACTAAAAATAGAAGCTCTTTTGCATCTCGGGATGTTTGATGAGGCACAGTCATTAACCAACAAAGTACTTGAACGTGAGCTCCACGAAGATGATTTTTACTATTTCATAACAGAGCTCGGCTATCTATTAAATGATGTCGATAAATTTGAAAGATCAATAGCATATCTCGAAGAGAGTATGAAAATTAAAAAAACAAATACAGATGTAATAGTAGACCTTGCGTATGCATATGAAATGAAGGGTGATATTCCCTTAGCGATACATTATAATAATATATTGCTTGATATGGATCCGTACTCTTTTGATGCCTGGGTTAATCTCGGTAAACTATATTCCATGAATGAGGAGTACGGTAAGGCAATAGACGCATTCGATTTTGCACTAACAATAAATGAAGACGATTTATCTACAATGAAAATGAAAGCACTATCGCTATACTTCAATGATAACGTAGAAGAAGCCATCCAATTATTTCGCAAGTGTCTTGATTTGTCTCCAAAAGACGAAACTGTATACGACTCTCTAATAGAGGCTTATGAAACATTAGAAGAGTATGATGAAATTATGAACCTAATCGATTTAAAAGAAGAAAGATTTGGTAGTAAAGGGAATACAGCAAAACGAGCTTTTGTATATATACACATGCAAGAATATGACATAGCAAAATACCTATTTGATATTATCCCGGAAGATGAAAAAGAATCCCTCGATTATTATATGCTCGAGGGGGAGTTGGCGTTTCAAAAAGATGATTATGAAAAAGCTGAATCAGCCTATATGAAAGCATCACTAATCTCTGAAGGAAACGAAGAGATACTCAATAAACTCGCAAATATAAGCGTAGCGCGCGAAAAATACATTCAAGCTGCTGAATATCTCGAAGAACTACTCAAAATATCCCCTGAATTCCACGCAGCAAAATCTAGATTAGCGTTTATTCGGTTTGAGATTGGCACCAAAGAGCCTTTCGATGAAATTATGGAACAGTTCTCTGATGAAGAATTGCGAGCCCTGTTGAGTCTTATATTAAACACTGATGAATCAGAATTGCTCAAATTTAGTCGAGAAAAAATACTCATTCGTCTCAATGAAGCAAGAGAAAACAGGGTGTTATTCAAAAATATTAAATACTAAGACTCGGCCAAGCGTTTCACTTCTTCCAAACCTTTTGTAAAGCCTTGCTCCATCTCTTGTTCATGTTCATCATCAACATCAAAGAATACAGATAAAATGGTTATGCCATCAAGTTCGTTAAGCTGATATTTCTCGAAGGTACTCTCTGCATACCCTTCGCCTTCTTTCTCATTAACTATTTCGGAAATATGACTAAATATCACCTCATTGGGTTTATCTAATTTTGTAATAGTGGCTAGAGTGCCATTTCCATTGGGACTCATAAACTTTGTATTACCGTTAACTTCCCAATCCGACTCATAATAAGATCCGGGTGCAAAATGTTTAGTCCATTTTCCATAAGTCTCTTTATCCCACAATGTATTCCACACCTTTTCAACCGATGCATTTATTTCTGATTTAAATGTAATTGTCTTCATTTATTATTCTATTATTCGTTTTGTATATTTGACGGTCTTCTTTTCAATTCTTCTCTAACAATATCAGCAAGTGGGGTAGTTGGTCTCCCAATCAATCTTGACAACTGTCTTGAATTATCATACAAATCATTTCTTGAAGCAGACACATCCCAACCCGCAATTGTTTCGGCCAAAGGAGTAGGAGTATCAAAACTTTCGAGTGCTTTAACATACTCTGCTCCCGATAAATTGGTATATGGTATATTTTTACCTGATTGCTTAGAAATCTCAGCAGCCAATTCCTCCATTGTAAAACTCACATCTCCTGCCAACTCATATACTTTTCCTTTGTGGCTTTCATCAGTAATGACCACTGCGGCTGCTTCTGCATAATCTGCTCTAGAGGCTGATGAAATTCTTCCATTGCCGGCACTACCAATTAAAGCTCCTCCCTCCACAGCACCTCTAATAGAATTGGCATAATTCTCTGTATACCAACCATTGCGCAAAAAAGTATAATCAATACCCCATTCAATAATCGATTTTTCAGTAGCATCATGTTCCGAAGCCAAAGAAAGTGACGATGAATCTGCTCGTAATAAACTAGTATAAACAATCCATTTCACACCACTTTTAAAAGCACCTTCAATTACATTAAGGTGTTGTTTGGCACGCTGCCCAACCTCGTTGCTCGAAATAAGAAGTAATCGGTCTATTCCAATAAGAGCTTCGGTCATTATATCACGTTTGTTATAATCACACACTCTGGTCTCAACACCAAGATTAACCGCCTTCTCCGGCGATCGTACTAGTGCTATAATCTGATCATGAGGAACTCTTTTCTTTAACTCCTCAACCACCAGAGTACCTAGTTGACCTGTTGCTCCTGAAACTGCTATTTTCATAATTATTGATGTTTAAAAATTTACTTATTAAGCACGCTTGCTTTATCCTAAACAGATATTCCCCTTCTATTGTTTTAATTACAACTGATGTCATTCCCATAAAATATCATATAATTTTATAGGCATAGTTTTATAGCATTGCCCCTTCCAAATTCCATTTGTGGGTATATTGTATAATAATTTTAGAAATTATAACTATTTCTCATGCAAGGTTTAAATAACTAGTGGGTTTAATAATTGAGTTAAGTAAATTACAAACAAATAACTAATATAAAAAAATATGAAGTTAAAGCATTTTATTTTTTCAATAGGAGCACTGTTTGGAGTGCTATTTTTGGCATCTTGCCAAGATGATGGAACTGATCCTAGTTTATTGTATCCCAATGCACTGGTGACAGTAAAAGAGGCAGCTGATGAAACAGTTTTCTTTCAGTTAGATGATAACACAACTCTACTGCCTGTAAATATTACCTCTCATCCTTACGACTCCAAAGAAGTAAGAGCATTGGTAAATTACAATGAACTAGATGATCCAAGTCAAGTGTATGACAAAGCGGTACATGTAAATTGGATAGATACAATCCGAACAAAACCTATGGCACCCAATATGGGAGATGAAAACGATAACGTATATGGAAACGATCCTGTAGAAATTGTAAACGATTGGGTAACAATTGCAGAAGATGGATACCTCACCCTTCGTTTCAGAACTATCTGGGGTAACAGAGGAATTACGCATTTCGTAAATCTCATCTCAACAGATAACCCTGAAAACCCATATGAAATGGAGTTTAGGCACGATGCCAAAGGCGATGTTACCGGAAGAATTGGTGATGGACTTGTAGCTTTTAAACTCGACGATCTTCCTGACACAGAAGGTGAGACCGTAAAATTGAAACTCAAGTGGGAATCATTTAACGGTCCCAAATCTGCAGAATTTGACTATCGCACACGAGCTTCAACAGCTCCTACTTCCGCAGCAATTGCATCCGAACGAAGTGTCATTCCAATAAAATAACAGGTTATTAAAAGTAGGTTGTATCTTTGTATTAAGATACAACCTTACTTTTTCTGTAAATGACTAAAGATGAAAAGAAAGAGCGAGAGCTTCTTCATCAAATAGTGCAAGGTAACAAGCTTGCTATGAAGAAGTTCTATAATAATAACTCCGGCTATCTTGCCGCGGTATGCTCTCGCTACATCTCTAATCATGAGGATATTAAAGATATCTTACAAGAAAGTTTTATTAAAATATTTAAAGCAATAAAGAAATTTGAATATCAAGGTAAAGGCTCATTGAGGGCATGGTCGGCACGTATAGTAGTAAACGAATCTTTGAACCATATCAAAGAAAACGATAAACTCCAACTAACCAGTCTTCCCAGCTGGGATTTACCGGATCAGTCTGACGATAAAGACCCTGATTTTGATGAAATACCTACAGAGGCAATCATGGAAATGATTCAATCACTGCCGCCAGGTTACAGGACAGTATTCAACTTATATATATTCGAAAATAAAACCCATAAAGAAATAGCATCAATACTAAACATCTCTGAAAATACTTCCGCATCACAGTTCCACAGAGCCAAAGCCCTGCTAGTAAAAGAAATAGAGGAGTACAGATTAAAACTTAAGCACTATGAATGATCAATGGCAAGACAACTTGCGTAGTCGTATGGAGCAGCATGAAGAGCCTGCACCCGAAGGACTATGGGAAAGCATAGAGCAACTTATGCCTTCCGATAACAAACACCATTTGTGGGGCAAAAGAACAATTGCTATTGTCGCATCTGTAGCAGCAGTTGCACTCCTGTTCATTGTGCTATTCACTACTAATAGAAGTGAGGAACAGATTCAGTATGCGGAACAAACTTCTACACAAATAGAAAATTCCCGTGAAGAAACCTTAGGTGTCTATAAAAACGAACTACAAAAAGAATCTCAAATTTTAGCTGCAAATAAACATAGTTTTGATGGTTCAGACGAATTAATTGCTTCAAAAAAAATAGAAGTAATTGCAGACTCAAATGAAGAAACTGCTTTATTAGAAAAACAAACAGAAGAAGCAACAAAGTCAGATACAAGATTAAAAGAAACCAAAAAAGAAAGTTTCGGAATTACAACAGAAGCATCCGAAACAACTCAATTATTTGTAACATCATCCGTATCTCAAGACCAATTTCATTCTCAATCTCAAAGTGGTTCCAAATGGCAAACAAACCTTTCGATGTCAAACATTCCATCTGCTTCAACACAAACATACTCTGGATATGGAACATTCGTAACTCAAGAAACAGTTGAAGAACAATACGGCTTCATGTCAAAATACACACGACAAGAAGTGTATACAAATGTAGAGCACGAACAGCCTATTACATTCGGATTAACTTTAAGGTACAACCTTAACAAAAAATGGAATATTGCAAGTGGATTAACCTATTCACTGCTAAAATCTCAACTACGCTCAGGGGGTGACAATTATCATTATGATGATCGTCAAACACTTCACTATATTGGTGTGCCAATAAACATTGCATATAACTTCTGGCAAAGCAATAATTTATCGAGCTACATTTCCGCAGGTACACATGTACAAAAAAACATTGCCGGTACACTTTCATCTAACTATTATATAGATGAACAATTGGAATTAAACACTAAAGAAAAAGTGTTATCAAAGAAACTACAATGGTCGGTTAACTCCGCAATTGGTATAGAGTACCGAGTCTCTGATTTTATTGGTATATATGCAGAACCCGGAATAGACTATTATTTTAAAAATAGCAGCGAATTAGAAACAGTTTATAAAGACAGACCTTTCAGTTTCAACCTACGACTAGGGGTAAGACTAAATATTAACCAATAGCATTAACAACATTCCTATATATCTGATAAAGATTATTCCAATGGGCTATAGACGAACAATTTACCCTAGTGTATGTTTGCTACCCTAGTGTATGTTTGCAGTGTATGTTTGCTCTAAATGCAGAATAACTTAATTAGAATGATGGAAAATAAAATATATACAAGAGGATTTATAGTTTCTATTATATTGATGTTTTTTACAACAACTTCAATATATTCCCAAAACAATCAGGTAAACGGAAAAGTATTAGATAAAGAAACAGGTGAATCAATACCCTTTGCAACTGTATCAATTTTCGATAAAGATTTTGAAGCTCTGATAGATGGAACTGTCTCTGACGACTTTGGAGTGTTTATTGTAGAAAACATCAAATTAAGTGAGATTAATCTAATAGTTTCCTTCATTGGTTACACACCAGATACACTCTCATTAATATCTTTCACTCCCGATAATCCAAATCTAAATCTTGGAGAAATTGAACTAATGCCTGATGTTATTGAACTTGATGGAGTAGAGATTGTAGGCATTCAAAGTACAACTAAGCGTCATATAGACCGGCAGACATATCGTACTAGAGATTTTGAAACGGCCCGTGGAGGAACAGCAAGCGATCTTCTGAGTCGTTTACCATCCTTATCTGTTAACCCAGACGGTGATATAACATTGCGGGGAACAACCGGTTTTGTAGTCTATCTGAATGGTAAACCTACGCAACTGGAGCCTTCAGTGCTGTTGGAACAAATACCTGCTAACAACATAGAAAGTGTAGATGTTATAACTGTCCCAACTGCTCGTTTCGAGGCACAGGGATCAAGCGGAATTATAAATATTACTACAAGAAGTTCAGGAATTGATGGTTTGTCGGTAGTATTGGACGGACTCCTTGGGGGTGCTCCATGGAAAAATAAAACCCATAAACATAGTGATCAAAAGCTTAATTATGACAGATATGGAGGTTCGTTAAATTTGACATACAATAAAGATGATTTTACATTGTTTGGAGGATTTAACTATTCTAAAAGAAATCAATTATCTTATCGTTCAGGCGATGCACGATTGTTACAGCCCAACGGTTCTTATTATCATATGGTTGCCGAGGGAGATAACTTTTCTTGGACTGAAAACTATTCAGCCAACATTGGGGCAGATTATCGATTAAATTCAACAAGTACTCTTTCCGGTTCTTACTATTTCGGACATATGCATCAAGGAAGAACTGCCCACTATATATACAATAATTTTTTTGGAGACATA
>CAZYGE010000023.1:0-4882 GCA_964647535.1 uncultured Proteiniphilum sp. | reverse complement strand
TTCAGCCACAATACCTTTCACATAAGGGAGAGTTTAATTACGATACACTTAATGTAGCAAGTAATCAATGGGGAATTAACGAAGAGTTTTTAAATAAAACCGATCTTTCACGTTTTATTTATGCTGGATATATAGACTATGCCGGAAATTATGGTGACTTGTCTTTTATGGCAGGTTTGCGTTTAGAGTATACAAATCAAACGCTCAAACTTGACAATCCAAATTATCTTAACATATTTCTGAGAGAGCCAAAATCTGAATTCGAAGTAAAGCAACTCGACTGGTTCCCTACACTTCACACACAATATAGAATAAATGATAGAAACTCTATAATTTTGGCAGGTAGCAGAAGAATAAATCGTCCACCTACTAAAAATATGGCTCCATTTTTATATCGTCGTCATTATGAAGTTTATGTAGTGGGAGATCCCGCACTTAAACCTGAATATCTCACGAATGCCGAGCTTTCATATCAAACAAGGGTGGGGCAACAGCAATTTACTCTAACGGGATTCTATAGAGGTACAGACAATGCTATTTTTAGAGTAAATACAGTATATGATAAAGAAAATGTATTAATCCGAAGTTTTACAAATGCCGGTAACGTACAAGCATTAGGAGCAGAACTAAATGCCAATCTTTCTCTTGGGTCATTTGCAAAACTATTTGTCGGAGGATCACTTTACGATTTTAATCTTCAAGGTGACATATTCGGATATCAGGAAAATAGCCGCAGTACCAACTGGAGTATAAAAAGCAATTTAAACCTATTCTTAACGCAATCACTTAAGTTCACAACTGATATAGACGTTCGTTCAGCAACCGTCACAACACAAGGTGAAGATGCTATGTTTTATATAGCCAACGCTGCATTTAATTACACACCTCCTAAGCTTCAAGGTTGGGATTTTGGCATTAAAGCAATTGATATTCTGTCATCAAACATTCAGGAGCTTTATACACGCGCTTACAATGCATCAGGAACCCAAATATTTTATCAAGACACTAAGTTCAATCGCACTGGTCCAGTTATTGAGCTAACTGCTTCTTACTCGTTTAATATGAATGGTCGCTCCGGTAGAAAAGCAGAAAGTACTTTTGGGAAAGAACAATTCTAAAAAGTAAACAATCGTCGGTAACATTATTTTTAAAATGTTAACCAATGCATATGCAAGATTTCTTACATACCACTGTTTAATAATATAGAACAAAAAGGGTGGTCACATAGTGTGATGCTCAAATATTAATTTCTAATTTTAAATAAGTATGAAAAAATCTACAAAATTCATGAGTTTACTATTTCTATCGATGGCGCTTTTTGCGTTTACATTCGTATCGTGTGATGAAGATGAAAAGGTTGAAATAGACCTGAGGTTCGACAAAGCAACTATCGAAGTTGTTGTAGGTGAAACAGACACTGTTACCGTTAATAACGGCGCATCACCTTATACTGCAACCCCGGGTGACGCCGATGTAGCAACCACAACCGTAGCTGGGAGTAAAATCACTATAGCAGGTGTTGAAGTGGGTACAACAACTGTAACAGTAAAAGACAGCGATAACAATACAGGTACAATAAATGTAACTGTAACGGCAGCTGAAGAGGAAGAAGAGGAAGAGGCGTAATTTATTTAGTGACCTCTGAAGGTTTGCACTTTACAAATAAAAGTGCAATCCTTTTTTCTTTCAAATCCACTATCTCTTAATACATTTAATTTAACTGTTTTGCGAATGATAAAACTATATTTTTCATATAATTAGAAACATAACACCTAAATGAGATGAAAACAAGAACTCGTAAAAATCTATTTATTTTAGCCGTATTACTTTTTGTAGTAACAGCTTGTGATAAATCTGAAAATGAACTGAAAGACCCTACACCATTCACACTGCAGAAAGAAAATTACACATTATTTAAAAACAGTTCGTTCTATAATGAAGCAAAAAATAACCGATCAGAATCATATTCCGCTTCTTTTGAAATAGAAAGTGTAGAACGTGTAGGAAATAACTTAAATATCAATATTGTCTTTCAAGAAGGTTGCACCAATAGCAAATATGAGATAATATGGGATGGTTTAGTCATGGAATCTTATCCACCTCAAGCACGTATTTTTGTAAAAAGAACAGTAAGTGACTGCATATATATTGATGCAATTGATAGATTAACATTAACCGTAGACCTGAACGAGTTGGCAGAGAAAAATGGTAATGATCAGATCATAGAAGCTATTATAACTGTATCGAATGCTTCAAAAAAACAAAATACAGATAACTCAGATTTCCCTGTTTCTAACAATTAAAAAAGAACTATAAAAGCGATTTGTAAAATTGCAGTTCTGTTTTGAGTTGATCGTTTTCTGATTGCAGAGACTTCACCTTTTCAATCAAATGTCGCAGTGCGTCTATTCCCTCCACATTAATATCCATATCATAATACCAACGTATGAATTGCTCAAGTTCAGATCGTTCGTCAAACTCAATAAACCTCTCCTCTGCATGATAAATCACTTCTATCAAACCCACTTCGTGTAGCGATTCAATAAAGGATTCTTCTACTTTATAAATTCTCAAACATTCGCTATATAATAATCTATTTCCTTTCATCACTTCCCAATATTTGATAACTGAGTAAACAACTCCTTTTCTTTTTCCGTAAGAGACTGTGGCAAAATCACTTTAAGCAACACATACAAGTCGCCAAAATTGCCCTCTTTTTTATAAACCGGAAATCCTTTTCCTTTCAATCGAAGTTTAGAGCCCGGCTGGCTACCGGGTTTAATATTCATCTTCACCTCTCCGTCGAGCGTATTTATCTTCACCTCACCTCCCAGAATTGCTATATATAAATCAATAGAAACTTCTGTGTAAAGATCATCTCCTAGTCTTTTAAAATCAGAGTCATCTTCAATAATAAACGTAATGTACAAATCACCATTTTTACCGCCATTTGGGGCAGACTGACCATACCCAGACAGCTTGATTTTCTGTCCATTTGCGACTCCCGCCGGGATAGTTATACGCACACTCTTACCATTAATTGTCATGGTTTGCTGATGCGTTCGCGAAGCCTGACGCAAAGTTAGATGCAATTCAGCCTGATAATCCGAGCCTTTGAACCGATGCCTAGTTCCACCGGATCTTTGTCTGAATCCACCACCGAACATCGAATGGAAAAAGTCTGAAAAATCATCATCCGAAAAATCTCCTTCAGTATAAAAGGTTTGGCTTCCCTGAGAACCCCATTGTCGTTGTTGCTGTTGTTCCCATTGCTGCTGTGCCTTCTCGTGCTCTTCTCCTTGCTTCCAGTTTTCGCCATATTTATCATACTTGGCTCTCTTCTCTGGATCGCTTAGCACTTCATTAGCCTCATTTAATTGCTGAAACTTCTTTTGAGCCTCTTCGTCATTAGGATTCAAATCGGGATGCAGCTTACGAGCCAGCTTTCTGTATGCCTTTTTAATATCCTCTGCAGTTGCACTCCTGTTAATACCCAATATTTTATAATAATCAATATAAGCCATTATCTTACAGTTGTTTTAGATGAATGTCTCACCATTTTAAATATACCACTCAGCTCCTTCTCGGTCAAATGGCGCCATTTACCCAGCGGAATATCCAAATCAATATTCATAATACGATACCTTTCCAATTCAACCACTTCATTGCCAAGATACTCACACATGCGTCTAATCTGTCTGTTAAGCCCCTGAGTAAGAATAATCCTAAACGTGAACCTATCAATCTGTTCCACAAAACACTTCTTTGTCATAGTGCCCAAAATCGGCACTCCGTTACCCATCTTATAAATAAATGTTTTGTTTAACGGTTTCTTAACTCTTACCATATACTCTTTCTCATGGTTATTTCCGGCACGAAGAATCTTATTCACAATATCCCCATCGCTAGTTAATAAAATCATCCCCTGACTATCCTTATCAAGTCTTCCAATAGGGAAAATACGCTCTGGATACTTAATGAAATCGATAATATTATTTTTCTCCCTCTTAGAATCGGTAGTACATACAATACCTCTTGGCTTATTTAAAACTATATAAACATGCTTCTTATTTTCAACTGCAACACCGTCTTTGGGCGCAACAAGCTTGCCGTTTAGCCTTATTTCATCATTATATGAAACTTTGCTGCCCATCTCGGCAACTACGCCATTAATTGTAACACGCTTCTGTTCAACTAGCTTGTCTGCCTCACGACGGGAGCAATAGCCCACTTCAGTAAAATATTTATTTATACGAACTAAATCTTTCTCTTGCATACTCAAACTTAATAACCTCATAAAATACAATACAAATATACAAAACATTTACTCCTTCAGCATCTGTTGAATGCTCTCTTTGTAGGTAAATGCCAGGTCTTACCATAGTCTGCATAGATTTTAAGTTTCGAGTAAGTTTAACATCATCATTTTCTTTTGGTTCATTGGTTACCTTTAATGGTACCTCAGGAACAATAAAATTTGAGATTACTCAAGAACATTTCATTTGCTTGTTTGGTTTAAATATGTATCTGAAATACATCAGGTATTGCTAAATTATTTAATTATGAACAAGAAAAAAGATAAGAATCAAAAGAACCATGATTCAGAAAAAGATATGAAAATGAGTAATGGTAGGGATAATGAGATGCTTCGAGGAGACAAGGTTCCTCACGATGATGAGCTTCTTCATGATGATGAACTAGAGGAAGATGTTCAAGACGAAGAAGATCAAGATCTCGACGATGATCAGGATCTCGACGATGATCAGGATACAGAAATTAATAAGGATAAAAGCGAAGCAAGCCGATATAATGAGGAAGAGTTTCTTGATAGTGATGAAGATAAGAATCAAGACAGTAAGGATAGAATTGTAAATTAATAATT
>CAZYGE010000022.1:21824-33535 GCA_964647535.1 uncultured Proteiniphilum sp. | reverse complement strand
AGGACTCATTCTGGCGTAAGCTTCAGCCTTTAGAAACTGAATTTCATGATAACTGATAAGCCGTGTGGGATTTGTTATATTGGTGAGTGCAGATACTCCATATTTTTTTTGCACCTGTTCGGGATCTCCGTTGGGTGCGAATAATATTACTGCTGCACCTGCTGTATATGGCTTAAAAAACTTACTTACTCTGGGGTCATTACGATTATCAAGTTTGTTTTTTAAGCTTGTACTTGCACCAAAATAATCACGATCTCTAAAGAATCTGGAAAATGGATTAACAGAACTACCTCCATTATATATAAATTTCAATTCTTCTGATGCGTTTGCAAAAGATGCATTTGCAAACTCCACAACCTGACTGTAATTTGGATCCTTTAATGACAAACGCATGGAGTATCTAGCTTTCAGAGCATTCGCAGCTTTTAGCCACATTCGGATCGATATCTATTGCTCTGTTCGATAAATCGGTTCCTGTAACACTATAGCCGGTACTAAAATCGGCAGTTGATGCAATGGGCATTCCATCAACAACGTAAAGTGGAGTATTGTTACCAACCACTTACTAGAGCAACTTTTTAAAACCTTTAAACGTAATTTAATTAAGAACAAGTAAATTCAGAGTCAAATACTGTTAATAGCATATTTTAGTATTTTCGTCATCCAAAAGATTCCATTTTGCAAATAATTTTAAAGAATGATAATTTGAAAGCCTTTAGTTAAGTCCTTAACCTCACTGTAACAATAAAAAACTAACTTTGTATGTAAGAATGTGGGTTGACTATTAGGTTATATACCCATGATTTATTAATTTAATTGATAAAAACCACAAGTTTTATGCAAAAAAACCATTTAGTGTATGTATTTCGTGTGCCAAAATTATTAGGCATGCGAGTTGTTACGATTGTTTTGACGGCATTCTTAATGACAGCTATGTCCATTTCGAGTTACGCTCAAAACAACCAAAGAAATGAGGTATCGGGAGTTATTACAGATGAGCAAGGGCTACCTGTAATTGGTGCTAACGTTATTGAAGTTGGTACCACAAACGGAACTGTTACAGATATTGATGGAAACTTTTCTATCGATGTTGCATCAGGTGCTTCAATTAGTATTAGCTACATTGGCTATAACGATCAAACAGTTAATACAGCAAACAGCAGTTATTTTGAGATTACTCTACTCGAGGACCAACAACTGTTAGATGAGCTAGTTGTTGTTGGTTATGGAACCATGGAGAAAAGAGCAGTTACCAGTGCAATATCTTCTGTAAGCGGAGATGATTTGGTAAGTGGTCTCACCGGCTCTACCATTGGTACAGTTTTAAGAGGGAAAGTATCGGGCCTGACTATTTCCGGAAATGACAGCCCTAACTCCTCGTCAGCGTTACAGCTTAGAGGAATTGCTTCTATAAATGCTTCAAGGAGTCCTCTAGTTGTAATTGATGGTGTTCCCGGAGGCGACATTAGAGCTCTTAATCAGGAAGACATTCAATCAATTGATGTTTTAAAAGATGCTTCCGCCGGTGCTATTTACGGAACACGAGCTACGGGGGGTGTGATTTTAATTACCACCAAACAAGCTAAGGCAGGTCCTATGAGACTATCCTATACCGGCGAGATGATGTTTGAAACCACTCGCAAGCAACTTGAAGTACTAAATGCTCAGGAGTTTGTTGAAGCGGGTCTAGGCACAGACTACGGCCATGACACAGACTGGTTTGATTTAATCACCAGAACTCCAATTACCAATAGACATGTGGTCACAATGTCGGGTGGTTCTGAAAACTCCAGAATCTATACTTCTCTTTCTTATCAAGATATGCAAGGATTGGCAATTGGTGATAGCAGAAAAGATTACAACGGAAGAATTAATACCGACTTTAGATTTTTCGACAACATTTTAGAGTTTAGAACTCACACAAACTACAGACATCTAAACAGAAATGAAGCCGGAGGTCCGGGAATATTTGAAATGGCTCTTCTTCTGAACCCTACAGAAACAGCGTTTGACGAAGATGATATCACAGGCTATAATATTATGGCAGGACAGGGATTGCAATACAACCCACTGGCACATGTTGAATTAAGATCGGCAAAATCTATCAATCAGTATCTTACAACCGACGGAGTTGCAAGAATCAATTTCACTCCTGAGCTATACCTACAAGGAACTCTGGGATATCAATTGGTTTCAACTCAACAAACACAGTATACATCTGCCAATCACAGAGAATCTGTTGATGCAATGGTATCCGGTAATGGTTACCATGCTTTTTCGAAAAGTGAAAAGACATCGGCAGAAGCATACTTCAACTATAACAAGACTTTTAATGTATTGCACAATATAAATGCAGTGGTAGGTCATAGCTTTGAAGAGATCAACGGAGAAAGCTTCAACTTAAGAAACCGTGATTTCCCGGTAAACAGCACTGCAATCTGGGATATTGGTTCAGGTCTGTACTTAAATGAGGGAAGGGCATCTATGTCGTCTAATAAATCGCCTCGTGACAGGCTAGCTTCATTTTTCGGAAGAGCAAACTACTCTTACGATGACACCTATATGGCAACCGCAAGTCTTAGACATGAAGGATCTTCAAAATTTGGCCCTAACAATAGATGGGGAACTTTCTGGTCACTTTCGGGAGGATGGAGAATCTCTAACGAAGCATTTATGGAGAATGTAAATTTCATAAACGATTTGAAAGTTAGAGCAGGATATGGAGTTGTTGGAAACAACGGATTCGATGCAGGCCTTTCTGTTCCGATGTACTCATCGGATGGTGCGTGGTGGAACTATAACGACATGTTGGTTAAGAGCTATGGAGCCCGCAGAAATGTGAATCCCGATCTTAAGTGGGAAGAGAAAAAAGAGTGGAACCTTGGTATAGACTATTCTATTTTCAACAATAGGATTTATGGTAAACTAGATTACTACTCAAGAAAAGTTGATGGCATGATTTATAACATTGCCGTTCCTCAACCACCAAATGTTTATCCAACTACTTTGATGAACGGCGGTGACCTCGAAAACCAAGGATGGGAGTTTGAGATAGGTGCTGATGTAGTGAACTCACAAAACTGGACATACAATACCTCTATGAGATTTTCTCACAACACCACTACTATTAATCACCTAGGTGGAAGTGCAACTTATCAAGACAGGATGTCATTTCCGTCTCCCGGAGCACCGGGTAATGCGGTAAGATTGCAGCCGGGCACCGAAATTGGGCAATTCTTTATTTTCAAACATGCGGGCTTTGATGATGATGGTGGATATCTTATTTATGATAAGGATGATAACGTAATTCCCGCTTCGCAACGAAGTATTGCCGACAAGAGATATATAGGAAATGCCATTCCAAAATTGATTATGGCTTGGGATCATTCTGTAGGCTATAAGAATTGGGATATGACAGTTTATCTTCGCAGCCATTTAGGACAAGATGTATATAATATGACTGAGATGTATTATGGTATTCCAAATATTGCCGGTCAGAATGTACTTAAAAACACCTATGAGAAAAACAAGCATATTACCGGAGACAAGCAACTTACAGACTATTTCCTTCAGGATGGCTCATTCTTAAAAATTGACGCTCTAAATATTGGCTACAATCTTGATTTAAGAAAATACAATGAGCATTTTGGTTCAGCAAGAATATACGGAACCGTGCGTGATCTGCTTACTATAACAAACTACAAAGGACTAGACCCTGAAGTTAATACAATGGGACTAGACCCCGGATTTGACGATCACAGACAGTATTATCCAAAAATGAGAAGATTTACAATTGGCGTACAATTAAACTTCTAATCAAAATAAATTACAACGATGAACAAAAAGATTTTTAATAATATATTATTTGTTGCGCTTACTCTATTAATAATGAGTAGTTGCACCAATATTGATGATAAATATTATTCGGAGACAACCCCAGATAACTATTTCACTTCGCAGGATGCAGTACTTGGCAGACTTGCCAGACCATACTCGCACCTACAGTGGACATATACTAGCTACATACATCACTTACAATCTCTTCCTACCGATGAGATGAGCATAACAACCAAAGGCAGACACTGGTCTGGTAACGGTGCATTTTTACAATTACATCGCCATCAATGGAACGCAGAGTCTACCTCTTATGGTATTTCAAATACATGGACCGGTCTTAATCAAGGAATAGGCTATGTAATTGATGCTAAAGATGATATAGCACAATATGTTGATTATGACGAGTTGCTTTTTCCTGAAGGAACTAGAGAGAATCACCTTGCGCAGCTTGATGTAATGGCAGCTGTACTTTATAAAAGATTATTGCAGAATTTTGGAGGTGTGCCCATTTATACTTCAATGTCAGACGAGGCCAAACCCCGAGCAACGGCACAAGAGACATTTGACCATGTTGAAAACCTTTTATTGGGAGCCATCCCTCATTTGACAGCAAAGGAAAAAGGCGATATGGAAGATGTAAACCTAACTAGAGGCACCGCCGCCATCGCTTTGATGAGGCTCTATTTTAATGCTGAAGCCACTATTGGCACTCCAATGTATGACGAAACAGCTCAACTGGCACAAGCAATTATTGATGGAGAATATGGCGAATATGAATTAGAGCCAACATGGAACAAAGTTTTTGGTTTAGAGAACATGCATTCTACTGAATTGATTTGGGGAATTTATTCAAAAACTGCTCTGCGAGAGCAAACTTTCCCATGGGCCGATTATTATCATTACACATCATATCAGTATTTCGGCACAGACAGAGGTGCTAACAATGGAATGCACTTACAACCATCGCTAGACCCAGAAGGTAATGAGTACCTATATAGATTAGGGAGACCTTTTGCTAAATTTCACGAAGATGATTTAAGGAAAAAACCATATAAATATCTTGGGAATAAGCAATCAGAAGGTATGTTCTTATATGGAGAACAAAGAAATCCGAATAATCCTGATCAGGTTTCACTTGGTACAGAAGAATATAGAGGAGAACCACTTATATTAGTAGATCAAGTTGCACGATTTACAGATTATATAAATGGTGATGTTCCTTCGCTTGCCGATTTGAGATCTTCAATTTCAGATGGTGAAGAAAATACGGGCGTACGCTTGGTTAAAAGACCAAGACCTTACATAGCTGATAAAGATATTGAATGGGATTCTTACCCTGTTGTATACAGACTTGCAGAAGCTTATTACACCTTGGCCGAATGCAAAATGAGAGCAGGAGACAATGCCGGAGCGGCAGAACTGATTAATGAGGTAAGAGCACGTAATTTTGAAGGTGGCGCAGATCCTGATCCGGTAACTGCATCAAATCTGGATGAGTATAGAATGCTTGACGAATGGTTAGTTGAATTCCTTGGTGAATCTAGAAGACGTATAGATCTAATCCGCATGGGCAAGTTTGTAACTGAAGATTGGTGGGATCACACAGCAACCAATGACCCAAATTACAACCTATTTCCTATTCCCAATAGTGCAATTGCAGGTAACCCGTTGATTGAACAAAATCCGGGATATTAAGGTTGGAGTAATGTAACACTAATATTTTAAATGCAGAAGGGGCGGCTAATTAAAGCCGCCCCTTCTTTTATACTTAAATTTCCTTTTATACTTCTATTTATAGCGAATTATTTAATTCTCTATACCTAATAACTCTACATCGAAAATAAGATTTGAGAAAGGCTTAATTTCGCCTCTGTCTGCTGCTCCGTATGCTAAGTCGTAAGGAACATAAAGTCTCCATTTTGAACCCACAGGCATTAGTTGAAGAGCTTCTGTCCAACCGGCAATAACTTGAGTTACGCCAAATGTTGCAGGTTCTCCTCTTTCTACGCTGCTGTCAAAAACAGTTCCGTCTAAAAGTGTACCATGATAATGTACTCTTACCATATCGGTGTCTGTTGGGATAGCACCCGTTCCTTCTGATAAAATTTCATATTGCAATCCGCTAGGTAGAGTAACAACTTCATCTCTGCTAGCATTTTCGGCTAAAAACTCTTCGCCTGCTTTGATGTCTTCCTCATACATACCTTTCAAATCTTCTTCCTGACGAGCCATTTCTCCTTCTTGAGCTCTTTCAAATTCGCTCTGAACCATTTCATTGGCTTCCATTTTGCTAATAGCTAACTCTTGGTTTTTAAGAGTTGAAACAAGTCCTGCAATTAGTTGATCTGTATTGGCTTTTGTATCTGAATCTTCGCCATAAAGCATAGTGTTAAACTGAGGTAGCATTTGTTGAGAAAACTGTACTCCAATGCTAAGTCCGTGAGCATAGGCCGATTCTTGTTCAAGATTAATCGCATCCTTCATACCTCTAACGAACTCGTTAAGTTTAGGACCATTAATTTTGTTAAGTGAATCGATCTTACTTTTCATTTCTGCTTGTAGTACACCTCTTTCAGTTGAATCTGCCGCAGCTATTCTCATCTGATAGTCATACTCGATATCAGTGGTGCTAGTTATGACACCTGCTTGCTCAAGAAATTGAGCTAATCCCTGATCTGCCATTGTCACACCATAAGCGTATGACACACTGTCAACATTGTTTTTCAAAGAAGTTCTTGGTGTTGATGCACCGCCGCATGATATCATCATCACGCTAATAACGGCTACAACAGTGAATGTTGCTAAAATTGTTCTTTTCATTTTACTTATTTATTTATATAAAAACGTTTTTGTAATTACTCAATGCCTAATAACTCAACTTCAAATATTAAGGTTGAGTTTGGTTGAATTGAACTTCCTGCACCCTGCTCGCCATAGGCAAGATCGGAGGGAATAAACAATCTCCATTTAGATCCAACCGGCATCAATTGCAATCCTTCTACCCATCCTTTAATAACTTGGCTAACACCAAATACGGCCGGTTCTCCGCGCTGAACAGAACTGTCAAATACAGTACCATCTAACAATGTGCCATGATAATGACATTTAACACTGTCGGTTGCACTTGGCTTCTCTCCGGTGCCTTCGTTTATTACTTCATATTGTAATCCGCTGGGGAGCGTGGTTACTCCTTCTTTTTTGCTGTTCTCTTCGAGAAAAGCTTTTCCTTCTTCGATATTCTTGTTTAACATCTGATCTTGTGCTTTACTGAAAAAATCTTGAAGTATTTGGTTTGCTTCTTGTGGTTCTAAATCGAGAGTACTGTTATTCATAACATCATTGAATGCTTTTACAAAAGAATCAACATCAATGTTTTTTAACCCTGAATTCATTAGATTTGAGGCCATGCTCATACCAACTGCGTAACTTAATTTGTCCATTTACTTTCTTTATCTTTAATGATTTGGGTACAAAAGTACGATATTAATTACAATGAACACATAAATATATTAAAAAAATGCTTTTTTGATAATTGAAATTGCAATGAAATGCATAGTGTCTAGTTAGATTGTTTACACAGAATGTCTGGGTCTTCTCTTGATCAACACTGTAGTTTTACAGTGTTGATGCAGTGTGACTACAGTGTTGATACAGTGTTGTTCCGAAGAAGGTATTGTTTAGGTGCGTTTAATTCTTTATTTATTCATAAAAAGCTATTATATTAGCAATCAAAATATTATCATAAAAACAGACAGCTTTAATAGAATGAAAAAGAGACTTGTAGTATTGACAGGTGCAGGTATGAGTGCTGAAAGTGGTATTGCTACTTTTAGAGATTCGGGTGGGTTATGGGATAAATATCCTGTGGAACAGGTGGCTACACCTCAAGCGTTTGCGGTGAATCCTGAACTGGTGCTTGAGTTTTATAATGTGCGAAGGAGGGAGCTACTAAAGGCGAAACCGAATGCGGGTCATTATAGTCTGGCAGATTTGGAGAAGGATTTTGATGTGGATATTATTACTCAGAATATTGACAATCTACATGAACAAGCCGGAAGCAGCCGAGTTATTCATCTTCATGGAGAACTGATGAAGTCTCGCTCAACGAATGATGAATTGGATATTTATGATATTGATCCGCAAAACCCCGATATAAAAATGGGGGATATGTGCGATAATGGTTTTCAGCTTCGCCCACACATTGTTTGGTTTGGAGAGATGGTGCCAATGATGGCAGAAGCTGAGAAGATTGTTAGCCAAGCTGATATTTTTGTGATTATTGGCACTTCTATGAATGTTTATCCGGCAGCAGGTTTGCTTTATGATGTTGAAAAGAAGGTTCCCGTTTATTTAATTGATCCAAAAGATGTTTCTACAAGTAGGCATGATATACATCATATTATGATGGGGGCGTCGGAGGGGATGGTGAAATTAAAGAATATGTTGACGGATAAAACTTGAATGATGATTCTTTCCGCATAACTGCAAGCATAGTTTAAGTGGTGTGCTATTTTTTTTGTATTTTTGGGCTCTATGGCAAAAAAGATAGCAGAGACACCTATGATGAAGCAGTATGTTGAGATAAAGGAACAACATCCCGATGCCATATTGCTTTTTCGTGTAGGTGACTTTTATGAGACATTTTCGGATGATGCCATTTCGGCATCGGAGATTTTGGGTATTACACTTACCAGAAGGGCAAACGGTGCAGCTCAGTATGTTGAGCTGGCAGGGTTTCCTCATCATGCTTTAGATACTTACTTGCCAAAGCTTGTGCGTGCAGGTAGGCGAGTGGCTATTTGCGATCAGCTAGAAGACCCTAAGAAAACGAAGAAGCTGGTTAAACGTGGTATAACCGAGTTGGTTACTCCCGGTGTTTCAATAAACGATACAATTCTAAATCATAAAGAGAATAATTTCCTATGCTCCATTCATTTTGCTAAAAGCTCCGTTTATGGAATCTCTTTTTTGGATATCTCAACGGGTGAGTTTATCACAACCGAAGGCAGCAGAGATAATATTGATA
The DNA here is from genome assembly GCA_964647535.1 of uncultured Proteiniphilum sp. Lineage (GTDB taxonomy): Bacteria > Bacteroidota > Bacteroidia > Bacteroidales > Dysgonomonadaceae > Proteiniphilum. The sequence continues at coordinate 24,672 of CAZYGE010000022.1, read as the reverse complement.
AGCTTCTTTCTAACTTCTCGCCTAAAGAGGTTTTGATTGAGCATGGAGGCAAGAAAAAGTTTCATGAGGCTTTTGGTAGCGGATGGTTATTATCGGAGCTTGATGATTGGATTTTCACTGAAGATGCGGCTAATGACAGACTTCTTGAGCATTTTGAGACTGTGAGCTTAAAAGGGTTCGGGGTTGAGCACCTTGAACAAGGTGTAATTGCATCGGGCGCCATATTGCATTATCTAGATATTACGCAGCATAGCAATATTGAACATATAAATTCTCTCGTTCGCATTGAGGAGGAGAGGTATGTGAGGCTAGACAAGTTTACTGCACGAAACCTTGAATTGCTGATGCCGCTGAACGAAGGTGGGAAAAGTTTGCTGGGTGTTTTGGATAAGACTATTTCTCCAATGGGTTCAAGATTGCTCCGCAGGTGGGTGATGTTTCCATTGAGGGAACAGAAACAAGTGGAGGAGAGGTTGAGTGTGGTTGAGTATTTCTTCCGTGATCCGGAGCTCAAGAAGCTTCTGACTCAACAACTTTCACTTATTGGAGATTTAGAGAGAATTATTTCGAAAGCTGCCGTAGGAAGGATTGGTCCACGAGAGGTTGTGCAGCTAAAGGTTGCACTAAATGCTATCGAACCTATAAAAGATGCATTTACAGCATCCGAAAACAGTAGTTTGAGGGCAATGGGCGAAAGGTTGAACCCCTGCCCTATTATAAGAGAAAAGATTGAAAAAGAGCTTAAGCCCGATCCTCCTGCACTATTAAATAAAGGGGGTTATATAAATAAAGGTGTAAATAGTGAACTTGATGAGCTTCGAGATATTGCTTATTCAGGCAAAGATTACTTGATGAAGCTGCAACATCGCGAAAGCGAGAGAACAGGTATCCCATCTCTGAAAGTGGCTTTTAATAATGTTTTTGGGTATTATATTGAGGTGAGAAATACTCACAAGGATAAGGTTCCGGCAGAATGGGTACGCAAGCAGACGCTTGTAAGTGCCGAACGATATATAACCGAAGAGCTGAAAGAGTATGAAGAAAAGATTCTTGGTGCAGAAGAGAAAATTGTTGCTCTTGAGAACAGGATTTATATTGAACTGGTGCAGAGCCTGATTGAGTATATACCCCCTATTCAGATTAATGCCAATATTATTGCTAGAGCCGATTGTCTTTTATCATTTGCAAATGTGGCAAGTGATTATAAATATATCCGCCCCAATGTAAATAATTCTGATGCGATTGATATAAAAAATGGTAGGCATCCTGTAATTGAAAGACAGCTCTCTGTTGATGAGCCATATATTGCAAATGATGTTTATCTTGATAATGAGAAGCAGCAAATATTGATAATTACAGGACCCAATATGTCTGGTAAGTCGGCACTTTTGCGACAGACTGCGCTTATTGTGTTGATGGCGCAAATTGGTTCTTTTGTTCCTGCCGATTCTGCCGATATAGGGTTGGTTGATAAAATATTTACACGTGTTGGTGCCTCAGATAATATATCACAAGGGGAGTCTACTTTTATGGTAGAGATGAACGAGGCTGCAAATATTCTTAATAACCTCTCTGATAAAAGTTTGGTTTTATTTGATGAGCTGGGTAGAGGTACAAGCACCTACGATGGTATTTCAATTGCTTGGGCAATAGTGGAGTATATGCATGAGAATGTGTCTGCAAGAGCAAAAACGCTGTTTGCCACTCACTATCATGAGCTGAACGAGATGGAAAAATCGTTTAAGCGGATTAAGAATTATAATGTTGCAACAAAAGAGATTGATAATAAAGTTATATTCCTGCGGAAACTGGTAAAAGGTGGCAGTGAGCATAGTTTTGGTATTCATGTAGCGAGAATGGCAGGAATGCCGCAGAGTATAACCAAACGTGCCGATACTATTCTTTCACAAATGGAATTGGCAAATCGCCAAGGTGAGATTAGCAAACCTATACAAGATTTTGTGGAGAAACAGGAGGGTTTTCAGCTCAGTTTTTTTCAGCTTGACGATCCTATTTTGAGCCAGGTTAGAGATGAGATAATTAATTTGGATGTTAATAACTTAACTCCAATTGAGGCATTGAACAAATTGAGCGATATAAAGAAAATTATGAAAGGGAAATGATTTGTGAAGCACTTGAAAACAAACAAAACGTTTCAAAAATTGTTTCACTACCAGAATATATAACCAAAACTTGAACTATTTATTTTTTACTTAACTAAACATTGACTTATGAAACTAAAGAAATTTTTGATTGCAGGTCTTCTTATTGCTGCATTTACCACTTCGGCAAACGCTCAAAGCTATAATACAGCTTTTGGTGCGAGACTGGGGTATGACAATGGTTTTACATTGAAGCACTTTTTTGCACCGGCTAGCGCAGGTGAGTTTATTCTGTCTGCATCCCCCAGATGGTTTCATCTAACAGGTTTATATGAATATCAACAGCCTGTACCGGGAGCACCCGGTCTTGAGTGGTACCTAGGTCTTGGAGCACATATTGGTGGAATTCACAAGCACAGAAACAAATACAACAGCACATTCCTTTTGGGTGCCGATCTTATTGGTGGGCTGGAGTATATTTTTCCACGAGCACCTTTTAATGTTTCGCTGGATTGGAAACCATCATTTAATTTTACCAACAGTTATAACGATTACTGGTTTAGCGGGTTTGCGCTAAGTTTGCGTTATACTTTTAGGTAATTGGAGTTAGAATGTGACTTTTAGAACGGGTTGTCTTATTATTGACAGCCCGTTTTTTTGACGTGGTATTCTGGAGATGTTTTTCTTTTTCGACCAAAAGATAATATTGTTGTTCACAGACCTTAGATAACTCATTCGGGTACCCT
>CAZYGE010000022.1:2483-21724 GCA_964647535.1 uncultured Proteiniphilum sp. | reverse complement strand
GACCAAAAGATAATATTGTTGTTCACAGACCTTAGATAACTCATTCGGGTACCCTATCTGTGAAGCACACGTTAAGTTTGATTTGCTGTTTGAGCGAAGCGAGTTCAAATCAAATAGTGTGCAAACAGCAAACGGGTGAATGAATTGTCGTAGTCAAGAACAATTATATTATATTGAGAAAAAGAAAAACATCATTAGCGTATAGCTGGAAAAATTCCTAAATTTGCACTTATGCTAAATAATGAGACAAACAGTGTATCAGATATACTTTCTAACCTCAACGATGCGCAAAGAGCAGCTGTTGAGTTTTGTGATGGTCCATCGCTAGTAATTGCGGGCGCTGGTTCCGGTAAGACTCGTGTATTAACATATAAGATTTCCTATCTTCTTGAACAGGGGCTCCCACCCTGGCATATTTTGGCTTTGACTTTTACCAATAAAGCAGCACGTGAGATGAAAACACGAATTGCCGAACTGGTTGGTGAGAAGAAAGCTCGAAGTTTGTGGATGGGCACTTTTCACTCCATTTTTGCACGTATATTAAGGAATGAGGCCGAAGCGATAGGTTTTAATTCTAACTTCACAATTTTTGATACAACTGATTCCAGAAATCTTTTGAGGCTTATAATTAAGGATATGAAGCTTGATGATAAGATTTACAGGATTGGACCCGTACATAACCAAATATCAAGTGCCAAGAATAGTCTTATAACACCGGGAATGTATGCTGCTAATAGTGAGTTAATTGAGTATGACCGCAGAGCAAGACAGCCGCATATATTTGAAATCTATCAGAGGTACCAAAACCGGCTTAGGGCAGGTAACAGTATGGATTTTGATGATTTGCTGATGTATACGAATATATTGTTTCGCGATGATAAAGATATACTTGAAAAGTATCAAAATCAGTTTCAATATGTTTTGGTGGACGAGTATCAGGATACTAACTTTTCTCAGCATAATATTGTTAAACAGATAGTTGACAAGCATCACAGGGTGTGTGTTGTGGGTGATGATGCCCAAAGTATTTACTCATTTAGGGGTGCCAATATTGATAATATAATCAACTTTAAATCAAATTTCCCGGAGACAAGGATTTTTAAGCTTGAACAGAATTACCGGTCTACACAAAATATTGTGAATGCTGCTAATAGCTTGATTAAGCAGAACTTAGAGCAGATTGATAAGGATGTTTTCTCTAAAAATGAGGAGGGTGATAAGCTTGAGGTGGTTAGAGCATTTTCTGATTTTGAGGAGGGGATTGTTGTTGCTAATAAAATTGCGAGGATGCGTCTTGAAGGGCATCATCCTTATAACGATTTTACAATTTTGTATCGAACAAATGCTCAGTCTCGTATTTTTGAAGATTCGTTGAGAAAGAAAAATATACCATACAGAATTTATGGAGGGAAATCGTTTTATCAGCGTAAAGAGATAAAAGATGTTATTGCTTATTTTAGATTGATTGTTAATTCTTCCGACGAGGAGGCATTTAGACGAATAATAAATTATCCGACAAGGGGTATTGGGAACGTTACCGTGGGTAAAATTGCATCGGCTGCCGAGCTGCACAATGTGAGTTTGTGGGAAGTATTAACTTCACCCATTGAGTATAATTTGGAGATAAACGCCGGTGCAAGAAAGAAGTTGGAGACATTTGAAGCTTTGATGTCAGGGTTTATCGATCAGAAAGATACTTTGACTGCTTATGAGATAGGAAGGGAGGTGCTGAGTAAATCGGGTATTTCTCACGAAGCGTATAGCGATATGACTCCCGAAGGTATGAGCCGCTCACAGAATATTCAGGAGCTGCTGAATGCTATGGAGGAGTTTGTTTCTACAAAACGTGAACAGGAGGAGGAGGGTTTACAGCTTGCCGATTTTCTTTCTGAGGTGTCGCTGCTTACCGATCAGGATACCGATAAGAATGCAGATGCTGAAAGAGTGACGCTTATGACCGTGCATTCTGCGAAGGGGTTGGAGTTTGATCATGTTTTTGTTGTGGGCATGGAGGAGGATTTGTTTCCTTCGTCAATGGCGAAGTCTGAGATTAGTGGGCTGGAAGAAGAAAGGCGACTCTTTTATGTGGCTATTACACGTGCAAGAAAAACTTGTACGATAACTTATGCTATGAGGAGGATGAAAAACGGGCAGACAAACTCTACTAGAGTGAGTCGGTTTTTATCTGAGATTGATGTTGCCTTTATTTCTGAGGACAGCAGTTCAAGCGGCATGAGCGCAGCGTCTAATAGCACGGAAGGTTTCTGGAGTTCTATGAGGGCGCAAAGAATTAACCGAGAGAAGCAGAATAGACCTGTAATTAGTGATAAAACACCTCAAGCAAAAAGTAAGGTTGTTGCTATAAGCAGCTCTTTGCCCTCTATGCCTCTTTCTGAAGAGGCTAGGGAGCTTGAAGTGGGTAATGTTATTGAACACGAGCGGTTTGGTCGTGGTGAGGTTACCTCAATTGAAATGAGCGGTAACGATAAGCGTGCAGTTGTTGAGTTTGATTCTGCAGGCAGGAAACAGCTTTTGCTGAAGTTTGCTAAATTTAAAATAGTTGAATAAGACCGACCAACTAAATCTCTAAAAGATGTTTCTCTGCACTTCCTCCAGCAAATAGTATATCAGTTGGATTCTCAAGAAGATTTTTAATTCTCTTTAAAAAGCTCACCGAGTCTTTGCCATCAATTATTCTGTGGTCATACGAAAGTGCAATATACATCATTGGACGGATTACAACATTGCCATCAATTGCAACTGGTCGATCAATTATGTTGTGCATGCCAAGTATTGCAGACTGTGGAGGGTTTATTAGAGGTGTTGACATCATTGAACCGAATACTCCACCATTTGTGATTGTGAATGTTCCTCCAGACATTTCCGGAATGGAAAGTTTGCTGGTGCGAGCTTTTTCAGCTAAATCGGCTATCGCTTTTTCAATTTGTGCAAGACCTAGGTTTTCAACATTTCTTACCACAGGCACCATCAATCCTTTTGGTGCGCTTACTGCAACAGAGATATCGGTATATTCATAGGAAACGATGTTTTCACCATCAATCATGCTGTTTACATTGGGAAATTCTTGCAAGGCTACTGAGGCAGCTTTCATAAAGAATGACATGATGCCTAGCTTTACGCCGTGCTTTTCTACAAATTGTGGTTGATGCTTTTTGCGAAGATCCATTATTGGTTTCATGTCCACTTCATTGAAAGTGGTGAGCATGGCAGTTTCATTTTTTACAGATACAAGTCTTTCACTTAACTTGCGTCGTAAAGAGCTCATTCTTTCTGTTTTGAATTCTCTGCCGGCAGGCTTTTTTAATTCCGCAGAGGCAGCGGTGCTTTTTGCAGCCTTTTCAGGAGCTTGCATGGCAGCTTTCACATCTTCTCCCTTAAGTCTTCTGAGTCCTTCAATGACATCATCGAGAGAGAGGTTGTTTTCTTCCATCATCTTTTGAGCAAGAGGTGTTAGTTTAACTTTGTCATGATCACCTTCTCCTTTACTAACAGATGGTTTTTCTTCTATTGTAGGAGCACTTTCTTGGTCTTGATCTTGTTCTGATTTATGTGCTTGATCTTGATCTGATTTATGTGCTTGATCTTGATCTGAGTGTCGCTCCTGATTTTGTTCTTTCACTAGTTCTTCAGACCTTTTCACTGAATCATCACTTTTTCCTTTGGCTTTCGCAACATTTGTTACACTTGTGTCTATTGTACAAGCAACGGAGCCTACTTCTAACATGTCACCCTCGGCAGCTTTGAAAGATATTTTGCCCGTTTCTTCTGCAACTAGCATAAGAGTTGCCTTGTCGGATTCTAGTTCTGCAATTTCGCTGTCTTTTTCTACTATAGCCCCATCTTCTACGAGCCAGTTAAAAAGCTCTACATGGGTGATTGATTCTCCGGGACTTGGGATTTTTATTTCTATAAGTGACATTGTTTTATTCAAAAGCTTGGTTAATAATTGTTGCCTGATTTACTTTGTGAAGTGCTGTTAGGCCTTCGGCTGTTACACCGCTTGCCGGACGTCCTATTACTTTGAGTTTGCAATCGCCCAATTGCAGTTTCATGAACTGTGCTGCTCCCATATTTAATGGTTCTTCCTGTATCCACACTATTTCTACATCAGAGGGATATTTTGTAAGTAAAGCCTCAACCTGTTTTGCGGGAAATGGATAAAGCTGTTCCACACGAACTATTGAGACATCTTCAATTTTTCGTTCTCTACGTTCGGCGAGAAGTTCATAATAAATTTTACCGGTGCAAAGCAGCAGTTTTTTTGCCTTAGTAGTATCTTTAATATCGGTGTCGGTTATTACTTCGTGGAATTTGCCTTCGGTGAAATCTTCAATTGTAGACACACATTCTGGATGACGCAATAGGCTTTTAGGAGTGAAGACGATAAGTGGTAAACGTATATTCCTTTTTAGCTGTCGCCTGAGTGCATGAAACAAGTTTGCGGGAGTGGTGCAATTTATCACCTGCATATTATGGTTACCACAAAGTGTAAGAAACCTTTCTAGTCTGCCACTTGAGTGTTCTGCTCCCTGTCCCTCATAACCGTGGGGCAAAAACATTACCAGTCCCGATTTAAGCCCCCATTTCTCTTGAGCGGATGAGATGTATTGATCTACAATTACCTGACCTACGTTATAAAAGTCGCCAAATTGGGCTTCCCAAATGGTGAGTCCGTCGGGATGAGCAAGCGAGTATCCATACTCAAAACCTAGTATTCCATATTCACTTAGCATTGAGTTATAAACTCTTACCATCTCATGGTCGCCGCCAATATTCTTTAAGGGGAAGTATTTACTTGAATCGCCATCTTCTGTCACGATTTCGGCATGACGATGAGAGAATGTGCCTCTTTCGGAGTCCTGACCGCTTAAACGGACAGTGTGCATTTCTTTTGCAAGAGAAACGTAAGCCATTAGTTCGCCCATTGCCCAATCGTAAGAGTTGGATTTTATCATTTCTGCGCGCTGCGCAAAGAGGCGTATTGTTTTATTAAATAGTTTTCTATCTTCAGGCAAAGTTGTGATTCGCTTTGCTAAATCTAAGAACATTTCTCGTGATACTGTTGTATCAACCTCTTTGATAAGGTCGTTATTATTGGGCAGTTTAATATGTTTATTCTTTTCAGACAAGAAGGGCTGAAAGTTAATTTTGTTTGATTTCAAAGAAACTTCGTATGATTCATCAAGCATTGAGTGGAAGTTTTGAACTTTCTCTTTGAATTCTTCGGAAGTTATAACTTTCTCTGCAATTAACTTTTCGGCATATATATCGCGTGGATTTTTATGCTTTGCTATTATATCATAAAGTTCAGGTTGTGTGAAACGAGGTTCATCTCCTTCGTTATGACCATATTTGCGATACGAAAGTAGGTCAATAAATACATCCTGATTATATTTTTGACGAAACTCTAGGGCGAGTTTTGCTACATATACCATTGCCTCTACATCATCGCCATTTACATGGAACACAGGCGACTGTGTAACTTTGGCTATATCTGTGCAATATGTGCTTGATCTTGCCTGTAAATAATTGGTTGTGAAACCTACCTGATTATTAATGACAATATGAATTGTTCCTCCTGTTTTGTATCCGTCGAGTTTAGAGAATTGAATGGTTTCATAAACTACTCCCTGTCCTGCTATTGCGGCGTCGCCGTGTACAAGTATTGGCAATACTTCATCGTAATTTAGATTGTGATCGTTCTCAAGTTTAGCGCGAGCTATACCTTGTACTACTGGTCCAACGGCTTCGAGGTGAGAGGGGTTGGGAGCTAGGTTTACTTTTATTGACCTGCCCTCATAGTCTATTTCATTTGTGTATCCGAGGTGATATTTAACATCACCATATTTTATTTCTTCTTCGTAGTTTTGTGCATTGAATTCACGAAACACTTCTGAATAGGGTTTCTTCATGGTGTTTGTGAGTACATTGAGACGACCTCTATGAGCCATACCTAATACAATATCATTTACATTATACTCGCCACCGCGTGATATAATGGCATCTAGTGCAGGAATAATAGATTCGGAACCTTCTAGAGAGAATCGCTTTTGTCCTACAAATTTCTTATGCATGTAATCTTCAAAGCCGGAAGCTTCGATAAGACAATTAAGAATCCTTTGTTTCATTTCCACAGGAAGTTTCTCTGAGTTTTCGCTAAACTCCATTTTTTCCTGTAACCAACGCACTTTATCAGGGTTGGTCATATATCTGTACTCAACACCAATAGATGCGCAGTATGTTTCTTCCAATCTGGATATTATATCTCTTAGCTTGGCTTTTCCAAGGCCTATTTCCTTGCCGGCTTCAAATTCTGTATCTAAATCTTTCTCTGATAAGTTGAAGTTATCAATAGCAAGCGTGGGAGAGTAACTTCTGCGTGTTCTCACGGGATTCGTTTTTGTAAACAGATGTCCACGACGGCGATACTGAGTTATCATCCTCATTACATCTAATTCTTTTTGAGAATCGATTGAAATTTCGCTGCCATTGGGCTTAATTGAGAATTTAGTATTTGCCAATTCAAAGCCTTGGAAGAAGTAACGAAAACTCTCATCTACAGCTTCAGGTGATTTTTTGTATTTTTTGTATAACTCTTCTATAGCTTCGAATTCCATAGTTTCAAATTCATTGTCGACATTCATCGGTTGATACAGCTTAATATTTATATATAAAGAGTAAAGATGGCTATTTTGTTCAAATCAAACAAAGATTAAATATAGATTCTATGATTGTTAGATAATAATTATATAAAACCAACTTTTACATGTTGAAGAATAATGTTATATTTGAAGTCTGAAATCGTTCTCAAAGATAAGTGATTACGGAAATTAACATTAAAAATATATTCAATGACTAAAAGCGCTTTACAAATTGCCAGAGCAAGTTATGTACCTAAAATGCCCAAAGAATTAAAGGGTAATATAAAATTGGTTGAGGGAGAAGCAACTCAATCTCTGACCGATCATGAAGAGATAAAAAAGCTATTCCCAAATACCTACGGAATGCCTATAATAAAGTTTGTTGAAAACGAAAAAGATGACGGAACTGAAGAACCGGTAAATATTGGTGTAATACTTTCAGGTGGTCAAGCACCCGGAGGTCACAATGTTATTGCAGGGATTTATGACGGCATAAAAAAGATACACGAAGATAGCAAACTTTATGGTTTTATTTTAGGACCTTCCGGACTTGTAGATCATCAATATAAAGAACTTACCGGAGAAATAATAGATGAATACAGAAATACAGGAGGTTTTGATATTATAGGTTCCGGACGTACTAAACTTGAATCTACAGAGCAATTTGATAAAGGTTTGGAGATATTAAAGAAACTGGATATCAAAGTGCTTGTAATTATCGGTGGCGACGACTCTAATACTAACGCAGCTGTACTTGCTGAATATTACAAATCTATTGATGCGGGTGTTCAGGTATTAGGTTGCCCTAAGACTATTGATGGTGACCTTAAAAACGATCAGATTGAGACATCTTTTGGCTTTGATACTGCCTGTAAGGTTTATTCTGAATTGATTGGAAATATTCAAAGAGATTGTAATTCTGCTCGCAAATATTGGCACTTCATTAAAGTTATGGGTCGTTCTGCTTCTCATATTGCGCTGGAGTGCGCTCTTCAAACTCACCCAAACATTTGCATCATTTCTGAAGAGGTAGAAAAAGAGGAGTTGTCTCTTGACGATATTATAGAATACATAGCAGATGTAATTGCTAAAAGAGCAGAAAAGGGATCGAACTTCGGGACTGTTATAATCCCAGAGGGTTTGATTGAATTTATTCCTGCTATTAAAAAATTGATAAGCGAGCTTAATGATTTCCTAGCAGTGAATCAAGAAGAGTTTGATCTTGTTCGCCGTTCAGCAAAACGTGAATATATAATCAGCAAGCTTTCTGATAAAAACGCTGAGGTTTATGCAAGTTTGCCTGAAACTGTTGCACGCCAATTGACACTTGACAGAGACCCTCACGGTAATGTTCAGGTTTCATTAATCGAGACTGAGAAACTTCTTACCGAGATGGTTGGAAAGAAATTAAAAAAATGGGCTGCTGAAGGTAAATATAATGGAAAGTTTGCCACTATTACTCATTTCTTTGGCTATGAGGGCAGATGTGCAGCTCCTTCAAATTATGATACAGACTACTGCTATTCGCTTGGATACACAGCAGCAATGCTTGCCGCTGCCGGTAAAACCGGTTACATGGCATCTGTAAAGAATACTACTTCTCCTGCAGAGAGGTGGGTTGCAGGCGGTGTTCCCATTACTATGATGTTAAACCTTGAACGTCGTCATGGTGAGATGAAACCTGTTATCCAGAAAGCTCTTGTTGAGCTTAAAGGAGAACCATTTAAATATTTAAAGAGTAAACGTGATAGATGGTCACTTGAATCAGACTACGTGTATCCCGGACCTATTCAGTACTTTGGTCCTACTGAGGTTTGCGACCAGCCAAGCAAAACTTTGCAGCTTGAGCAAACAGGTAAGGTAAACGATTAGAAAAAATATAGCACAAATAAAAGGGTCGCTTTCGAGAAAGCGACCCTTTTATTTTACATCTATCCACTTGGTATATTAAAGATGATTGAGTACTCTACTAAATAGTATTTAGAAGAACTTGTAACGATTATCTTCTACGCCTAGCTCATCTTTTAGAGTCTCAATAGCTTGCATTTGAATTCTGTATGCATTGTCATTTAGCATCATTGCTTTTTGCTCTTCTGCATCATATTCTTCTGTGCCTTCTGCGCGATTGGTAGCATTCGCAACGAATACTCCCAAATTGCCTTGCATAGGCCCTACAATCCTTCCAATTGGTGCAAATGAAGCAACCGCATTGATAACCGGTTCATATCCTATACCTGTAATATTTTGAGTAGTGAAGTTGACAAATCTAACAGAGTCAACTCCAGAATTCATAGCTTCGGCATAATCTTCAAGTGATGAAAGGTTTTGCTGATTGAGATCTGCTATCATCTTTTCTGCCTTTTTCTCATTTATCAATTGAGCTCTTATTCCTTCTTCAACCTCTGATAGTGGTGTAGTACCTGAAGATATTACTTCATCAACTCTTGCTATTATTCTTTGATTACCAATATCAAACTTTCTTACTGTTCCCATTTTCTTCTCATTTGCTGCCCAAGTAATAACCTGACGTGATCCTTGTATTTGTCCTAGAGATGCATCACTCGCAGAGAATGTCATTTCAGGCATTACCATGTATCCTGCTTCCGAAGCAAGCTCACTAAAACGATCACCTATATCTGGATTTGAGACAAGTTGATTTAATTGATTGTCAATATTATTAGAAGTCTTCTCGCTTGGTACAACAGGCATATCAACTACTGCCAGTTTATATTTATTCACCGGACGGGTTCTTTCTTCTACTTGGAAAATGATTTCCTGACCAGGAACAGTTATTTTAACGGGCTCTCCTATAGGTGCACTGAATGCAGCTTTTACCATTTCTGCACCAAAAGGAACAAGGTCTATCTCTCTTGCCCAACCAACATCACCTCCGTTGGAATTTGGATTTAGATTATTTGCAACAAAAGCAAACGGCTCACCACCTTGAATAAGATCGTATATACTATCTATGAACTGTGTTATTATTGTATCCTGACCAACCATAGTTGAGCTGGGAACTGCCAACATGCTTAAGTGCACTGAATCTGGCGCAACTGTTTTGTCAATGAGTTTAAAGACATGGAATGAATCGCCTTCACGTATCGGTCCATACATTTCGTTAGGTGAAGCACTTCTTGCAAAATCCAATTGTGATGGCGTAAGCAAATTTTCACCCATATAAACATCACGATATGGTGTAGTTGAATAATCTGCGACTACTGTAGCTGGATTTGATGCTTCACTGAGTTGTTCATATGCAGCTTCGGATTGGCTTTCAATATCTGCAAAATCTTCATCACTAGGATTTATTTGTGTTGTGAAATATGACACCTTTACAAGTGGTGTTTCTAGCTTAAATGACTTCTTATGCTTATCGTAGAAGTTCTTTACCTCTCTGTCTGTTACTGTCACTGTGGTATCGGGTATAGTGAAATAGCTCTGCATAACATATTCTATGTCTGCATTTTGTTGAGATAAATCAAAAGATGTTCTTGCTTCTACGTCATTTACTATTACGGCATTTGATAAAAGGGATACATATTTTTCTTCTAAACGTTGTGTAGCTATCATGTTTTCTATAAACAACCATAATGATCTGTACTGATCAACCATCATCTGTTCCTGAGGATTAGGACTTGTAGTGTTTATTACATTTAAGAACTCTATTAAAGCCATGCGGCTAAACATTCCTGTTTCGGGGTCTACAAAAAATGGTAATTGCTGTAATATAGGTGATATGGATTCTCCATGAACTAAATCGTTAAGCTCTTCTTTAGATATAACTAAACCAAGATCTTTTGCTTGATCTTCTAGCAGCCTGTTTCTTACCATCTGCTGGTATACAGCTTCACGAATCTGTTGTGTTGTGTTTTCATCTAAGGAAGTCTGATTGCTGACCATCTTTTGGAATTCTTCAAATTCAGCGATTTTCTCTGCATACTGTTGGGTGGTGATAACTTCACCGTTAACAACAAATGCTCTATCACGAGCCATCCCCATTAGCATTGATCCTGAACTGAACAAATCTCCTAATACAAAGGCGAGCAATGCTACACCTATAACGATAACCAATAGCGGTCCCCTATTCCTGATATTTTGTAAAGTAGCCATAAAAATTATTATTCAAATTAGGGCACGAAGTTAGTAAAAATAAAGTAGATAAAGATATGTTTATTAGGTTAAATCGTCTAATATCAAACGTACAACCTCTATTTTGCGCTCTGTTACTTTAAGTATCTTAAAAGTATATTTGCCTATTACAATAGATTCGTATGTTTTTGGGAAACGTTGAGTATGATGAAGCAAGTATCCGGCAATGGTGGTATAATCGTCACCTTCGGGAATATCAAAGCCATATTTATCATTTATACGATCAATCTCTACTCTTCCTGAGACTACATATTCATAATCGGACTCCTTTTTTATGAAACTGGAAATAACATCATACTCATCTTCAATTTCTCCGAATATCTCCTCCACAAGGTCTTCCATTGTAATAATACCTGATGTTCCACCAAACTCATCAACCACTACAGCTATACTTTTTCGTTGTTGCATAAGATCGCTCATGAGCTTACTAGCCTGCATACTTTCGGGAACAAAAGAGATTGTAGCTATGTTTGTAGTCCAGTCTTCATGGTCGCTAAACATCTCCCACATATGTATATAACCAACAATATCATCAATATCATGATTATAAACTAATATCCGTGAAATCCCTGTTTCAATAAACCTTTCTTTTAAAGCTCCGATATTGGTATCGATGCTCACAGCCACAATATCTGCTCTAGGAACCATGCAATCTTTTAACTTCATGGTAGTAAAATCTATTGCATTTCGGAATATTTTCACTTCAGACTCATCATCGGAATCATTTGATATGTCATCTAAGCTAAAATCTTTTTCATCGTGGTTTCTAGATTTAGACATTCTTCTGAATATGGCTTGCGGTATGATTTCAATAAAAAATATTACGATTATTGTCGCAACTAATATAACTAGCAGCGTGCCAGACCACTCACCTCTTATGTATTTGCTTGATATTTGTATTGAGATAAAGGATAATAAATAAACTAACAAAACCATCAGAATTATCTTTAAAACTCTGATACTTTGATTTTGCAGTGATGGTTTCTCTTTTGATATCGCCATTTTGTATGCTTGTTTTACTAATCCATTTATGCTATTAGTCCATTTGTTTAATTGCGTCGTGATTGCCAGATTGAACAGATGGTAAATGAGAAGGTGGCTGGAGCAATGAATCCGAAGGAGGCCTTTCTGAAATAGGCAATAACCCATCGTGGGGACGGAATATTCTATAATTTGTCATTGACTCATTTGACTCAAACCCATATCCTTTGATTCGGGTGTTTCCTCGTTTAATCTCTATGTAGCTGTCGGAATACACTCTTCCATCCTTTCCATCCCAAAATAATTCTTGGCTATCAAACTCCTCACCTTGCATATTTTCTACTTGCACATTACTTTTGAGATGCCACAACTCCCTCTCGTTATAATACCATGCGGTATCTGCCAAAACAATTGCTTCTATTTCAAAATCGGGCGTAAACCTCTCTAGATAAATGCCTGATGGGAAATATTGAAAAGGGTCTTTAGCTTTATCAAAAACCATCCATTTATCAGCTATAAGCTTATAGCGAGTGATGCCTGAGTCTGAAATCAGTGTAGTGAATGAATCGGTGATCATTGTTGGAACAACTTCCGGGTCATATTGGAAAGCAACGACATTATCGTTTTTGTCTTTGCAAGACACCAAATAAAACAGCATAACAACCACTATAATAGTAGTTGTTATGCGTAACAAATTGTATATGTTGTGTTGCTTTTTCAACACCTTAGTTTATTTTATATGTTGTAATTATCTCAATCTTACTGTAGTATTTTCACCAATCCATCCTGGAATAAACACTGAGTCACCTGCTTTGTATCCCATCATAAACGCAGTTTCAGTATCTAAGAACGCGGCAGAGTAGCTGTTGATAAGACTGTTAGCTTTTGAAGCAACACTAGGATCAACTGATCGTGCTCTTTGAAGTTTATCTACTGCAGCACAGTATACTAATCCTGATTTTTCGTTTTCAGCGAAAATATTGTTGGCAGAACTCGCATAAAGCTGCGCAATTAGAATGTAAGCATCACCGTTATTTGGATTGTACTCTAAAGCATCGTATGCTGCCTGTCTTGCTCTTGGGAAATTTCTTTGATTAGAAAAGATACCTGCAAGCTGCATCATATAATCTGATGATTTATTGTTATCAGTTTCAAGATTTGCTGCTTCTGTATAATATTTAACCGCTGTAGCGAAATCTTTTTCTCTAAGACCCTTGTTTGCCAAGCCTAAAGCGGCATTAGCAGTAGGTTCAAGTTCATAAACATACTGAGAAGCAAGGAAATAAAGATCAGAATCGTTACATCCCACTGAACCTAACGCATTGATTACTTCATTAAGAAAATCTATGTCACCTTTATTTGGTTCAACTTTATCGGCATAGTATTCAGTTAGTGTGTTACAATCTCCTGCGCCACTACTTACAAATGACTGAACAATTCCTTCTTTTACCATTGCAAGATAATCTGCATTAGCTTGATCTCCAGCTGCCTGAGAGTTTGCAATAGCCTGATCAACATATCCTACTACATTAAAATAGTCTTTTATATATTGATCTTTTAAAGAGTTATCGTTAAGATATAGATTTATTGAAGAAACCATTAAGTAAGAATAGGCATCAAGAGGATACATTTGATCTTTCATATCATTTACAGCTGTACTTAGCCAGTTATAAATAACATTTTGATCTGCCTCATCTCCCATCATTTCCATATAGTCGTAAGTTTTACGCGCTAAAATTGTACCTTCTTCGTCATCATCAAAATAAACAAGTCTGTTATCATAAATCTCCATTGTCTTATCAAGATACTCCTGTTTTTTTGCAGCATCGGTCTCATTTTCATAGAGGTGCTTAAAGATTCTTGGTCCATATATATAAATGTTCTTGCTCGAACCTGGGCAATTTTCATAAACAGCCTCCCATGGACCTAAGGCACCTTCGTAAGATTCAGCTTTTGCTGCAGTTTGCATAAGACTTAAATTCACCCTGCAACTAACGCTATCTTCACCGTGACCGTATGGAGCATTAATGTGATCGTAACCCGCTTTCTGTGCGTTTACGACTACTATCATTGCGATAGCCAAAAATCCAGTAAATAATAATTTTCTCATATTTGATTGCTATTAATTGTTGTTTTTATATGCTTTCCTTATATCTAGGACAAAATGTTAAATCAAAAGTTTAATCCAATATATTACTAATTAATCAAACTGTCTCTTGAAGAACCACAATTCATTAACATTCATATTAAGAGTGATTTTAAACATATCTTGTCCTATCATATAGTCGCTATCCGGTTGCTGCCTTGAATAGCCAAATCCTATATTAAGCATTGAAACATGTCCGGTTCTTAAATCCTGAAATGGAAGTCCCAATCCAAAATTAACACCATATTCATTATAGCTACCCATACCGGCCGGTTGACTATTATCAGGATTAATAACGTTAACGTTTATATAAGAGTTCGAATAAGACAGACCTCCCCTGAATCTTATTCTGTGAAAGAAATTCTGACTATAAGGATCAATTACATACTCTACACCAGTATTTACACGATAGAGATTATTAAAACGATTATCATCATTTAATCCGTCTAATTCAACAGGGTAAGTGCTGTTTTCCCAAGTTTGATAAGTACCATCTATACCAACCAAAAACTTACCCGTCTGGTATGTTAGCCCCACCCCTAAAGATTGAGGTATATTAAAGCTTTCTCCTATTAAAGTATCACTACTAATTATCTGAGAAGGAGGCATTGTTGGATTATCATATGGATCAGAGTTAAAGTTCATAACAGAAGAGGTAAGATCTGCCTTACTTGAAATTCCGGGAGAATAAACTGCACCAAAAACAATCGATTTATCTCTGTCAATAGGAAGTTTATATTGTAACCCTATGTCATATTTTAAATCGCGTATAGAATATGAATGCTTGCCTTCACTTATTAAAGCGCTGCTAGTTAAGGGTGTACTTACCCTACTATGAGAAAAATTACCAAACAAATACGCGATATTGGCACCAAATGAAACGTTTTCTATAGGTTCCCATGCTACACCTCCATATACTTGGCTTAATCCTCCTGTACCTCTGTAAGTTTCGAGATACTGTATGTTGGAAAACGAACGACCTCCTCCAAAGTTATATCCAACTTTTGAGTAAGGGAGCAATCCCAAACTAGCTCCAACATTTTTAAATAATGGAAATTGAATAGCAACATAATCGAGATTACCATTATAAAAATCTCTGTTGTTTATACCATCGTCCATTCTGGCAAAGTGTCCGGAAACACCCATATCAAATATAAAAGTTAGTGAATCAAGTTCGGAGTATGAAGCAGGGTTGCCAGGGTTAACATGCTGACTTCTACGCAAACCGTAACTTATCCCCCCCATAGATTCAGAGGCACCAATTGCGGAGTTAGATAAAACACCGTAACCATATCTGCCGTATGGAGAATTAGAACCTACTTGTTGCGAATATATCCCTTGGGTTATCGTAAGAAAAGCGATCAACAATGAGGAACAAATAACTAAGTCTCTTTGTTTCATAAAAATATTTTAGCCACAAAGATGACATATTTTTATGATGTCACCAACTAATGGATGCCTTCATCCTGTTAAAAAGATTAAAGTTTAATAATTATAAACTTATTACACATTCAACAACAGACACTTCCCTCAACTTCTTAATTACTTCTATAACCGTTATATGAACCGATTTCGTTAAGAGTTTTTCTTTTCTGATAACGGTTTGCAACTATAACTTTCCTTTATCCTAAATCTTCTTTGTCTAAGGATAAAATTCGACTTATATATTTCCCAATAATATCAAACTCGAGATTCACAACCGTACCCTTTTTAATCTGGTGAAAATTAGTATATTCATACGTATAAGGAATGATGGCAACCTTGAAGCTATTGTTTGTTGGCTCCACTACTGTCAGGCTAACACCGTTTATAGTTACGGAACCTTTATCCACAGTCATATATCCTTTTTTGGCCATCTCTTTATCGTACTCATACTCAAATGTGAAATACCAACTACCGTTGGCTTCCGTCACATCCTTGCAAACAGCCGTTTGATCTACATGCCCCTGAACAATATGCCCATCCAGCCTTCCATTCATTGGCATACTACGTTCAAGATTCACTTTACTACCTACCTCAAGCCTGCCGAGATTAGAGATATCAAGCGTTTCCTGTATGGCTGTAACAGTATATACATCACCATCAAAGGATACAACCGTGAGACAAACACCATTGTGCGAAACACTTTGATCAATCTTCAATTCATTTGTAAAACTACACTTAAGCGAAATGTGGAGATTACCCTTATCCCTTTTAAGAGCAACAACCGTTGCCGCCTCTTCAACTATTCCTGAAAACATATTATTATTGATTATAAATTATCACCAAATCGAAGCACGCTCTTCTTTTGCAAGATACATTGGAGCGGAAGAATCTATACTAAAAGCTTCGTACCACGCATCAATATGCGGTAAAGCACCATCAACACGCCATTTGCCCAAAGAGTGCGGATCTATTCTTGTGAGCCTTAGAATCTCTGCATCACGCACATTCCCTGCCCATAGATTTGCATAACTTAAGAAGAAACGCTGTGCAGGTGTAAATCCATCTATCATTTCGTCAGATTGCGATTGATTTGTTTTCTGAAATGCATGATATGCTACCTGCAATCCACCGTGATCTGC
Source organism: uncultured Proteiniphilum sp. (assembly GCA_964647535.1). Taxonomy (GTDB): domain Bacteria; phylum Bacteroidota; class Bacteroidia; order Bacteroidales; family Dysgonomonadaceae; genus Proteiniphilum. Next base: position 5,222 of record CAZYGE010000022.1, on the reverse strand, counting down.
TATGTTTTCACCCAAAGTAAAAGTACCGTTTGCACGTACTGTATCATGCACCACAATATTATCAAAGTAATCCACAAGAACCTTGGCTCTTTCATCAAAACGAGAAGCATCGTCTGCAGTCCACCAGTCTGTAAGATTACCCTCCTTATCAAACTTTCTTCCCTGATCATCAAAACCATGAGTCATCTCATGACCAATCACAACCCCTATCCCGCCATAATTTATAGCATCATCACCATTCATATAGAAGAAAGGCGGCTGAAGAATTCCCGCAGGAAAACAAATCTCATTTGATGATGGATTGTAATATGCATTAACTGTTTGAGGGGGCATATACCATTTTGTACGATCTACAGGCTCACCCAGTTCACTTATCATATCGTTATAAGAAAACTCTGCAGCACGAAGTCTATTCTGCCAATAAGAATCATCCTTAATTTCGAGCTTTGAATAATCTTCCCATTTATCGGGATACCCTATTTTCACAATAAATGTACCCAGTTTCTCCTGAGCTTTCTCTTTAGTTTCATCACTCATCCACTCTAGCATATCTATTCGTTCGCTTAAAGCAGACTTAAGATTATCAACAAGTGTAAGCATCCGATCCTTTGCTTCAGCAGGAAAATATTTTTCAACGTAGAGCTGCCCAACAGCTTCTCCCATTGCACCATTAACTACATCAATTGTTCTTCTCCAGCGTGGTCGAAGCTCTTTGCTGCCACTTAGCGTCTTTCCGTAAAACTCAAAGTTGGCGTTAACAAAATCGTCACTCAAATAGCTAGCAGCCGAATTAATTACCTTCCAACTAAGATAATCTTTAAGCGCACCAACAGACTCTTTTTCGATTATCGCAATAGAAGTCTTAACAGGCTCAATCTGAGACACATTAATAGAATCCAGACCTTCAGCACCCATTAACTCTAAATAAAGATTCCAATCAAATGAAGCAACCTTACTATCAAGTTCTGCAACCGCCATCTTATGATAATTAAGCTCTGGCATCCGGCGCATCTCTCTTGTGATATGCGATTCGGCAAGCTCTGTTTCAATTCTCATTACATTGGCAGCTGCCTTTTTCGCATCTTCTTCAGCATATCCGGCATTCTGAAACTGAGTCTCCATCAATTTCAGATATTCGTTTCTTAACATCTCTGAATGCTCATCTTTCAAAAGATAATAATCTCTATCACCCATTCCTATACCAGACTGATAGATATGCGCAATATTCATTGAGCTATTTACTCTATCTGGACCTACGCCGAAACTAAAAAAAGGACTTGCTGCAAATTTGCTCACATTAGACATTGCATGAATAAACTCATCTTTGCTATCAATCGCAGCAATCTCTTCAAGCTGTGGAATTATGGGGGATGCACCATCACTGTTTAACTTAACGCTATCTATGCCCATTGCATACATATCGCCTACTTTTTGTGCATTAGAGCCATAGGAATGATTTTCAGAACCCAAGTCCTGAATAAGCTCCTGAATCTGGAGCTGATTATTTTCTCTCAACAGGTCAAAAGTCCCATATCTGGCATGTTCGTCAGGGATAGGGTTTGCCGTTTGCCACCCTCCGGTAGCATATTGATAAAAGCTTTCGCCCGGATTAGCTGTAGTATCCATGTTTGCAACATCAATACTATCAGCCTTATCCCTGTTTCTTTGTTCTGTACAACTCAAGATAGTCATTATAAGTAATACTGTAATTGGAAATAAAATCCGTTTCATGATCGGAGTTATTGAATTTAAATGTTTAGACTGCAAAAATACAAATAAAGAGTTAGAGCCCGACGAAAAATCAGACTTTGATCAAATTTATTTAAATAATAATGATTATAGGTTCAAATTCAGAGCCTCTGAACATTTTTCAAACTCTAAAGAATTTTCAAGACCTCTTAATTTGTTGAGAGTAAATCTGTAACATAATTTTCAATCTGTCTCAGAGTCAAGACCTTTTCAAAGTCTAAACCTTTCGGAGTTTCAATCTGTTTCAATCCTTCTCAACCTTTTCCAACGCTTCTCTAATCAATAACTCCGTTTTCTCACTAACAGGCGTTAGCGGCAGTCTAAGTTTATTTTTCACAAAACCTTTTTGAGATAAAATCGATTTTACTCCTGCGGGGCTACCTTCAGCAAATATCAAATGAAACAAATCACTATACTCTTCCTCCATTTTTTCTCTCACCCCCACACTTTTACCCTCAAGGGCAGAATCTACAAGCCATGCCATCTTTTTTGGGAATGCATTACCAAATACAGAAATAACACCTATACCCCCCAGCTCTATAATAGCTGTAGTTATTGCATCATCACCAGAAATCACTTGAAACCCTTCGGGTGCACCCTCTAGTATATACTCAATTTGTTCAAGATTGCCCGATGCCTCTTTCACGGCAATCACATTCTTACATTCCTTTGCTAAACGAAGTGTTGTTTCTGCAGTCATATTTACTCCGGTTCGTCCGGGAACATTGTATAGTATTATAGGGCGAGGTGAGACTTCCGAAATTGCTTTATAATGTTGATAAAGGCCCTCCTGAGTGGGTTTATTGTAATATGGCGTAACTGATAATACAGCACTAATTCCTGTAAAATCGATAGTCTTAAGATCCTCAACAAGAGCTGCAGTGTTATTATCTCCAACACCTAAAACAACTGGCACTCTGTTATTTACCGCTTTAACGATAAACTTTGCAACTTCTCTTTTTTCATTTGCAGAAAGGGTTGGTGTTTCTG
>CAZYGE010000022.1:0-2383 GCA_964647535.1 uncultured Proteiniphilum sp. | reverse complement strand
ACGATAAACTTTGCAACTTCTCTTTTTTCATTTGCAGAAAGGGTTGGTGTTTCTGCAGTAGTTCCAAGAGCAACAATATAATCTGTTCCGTTTTCCAGCTGAAAATCAATCAGTTTTGTTATGGATTCAAAATCAATTGAATTATCATCATTAAATGGAGTTATCAGGGCAACTCCTAAGCCTCTTAAATTTACTTCTGACATTAAATGTTCGTTTTTTGTGGCAATTTAATTCCTGAACGACTATTAATCGAACAAAATGATTCTGAAGTGCAAAGATAATTATTTTTCTTTATTGTGATAATTTTACGCCAAAGTAATACTTTGGTCAAGATACACATCCTGAATAGAATTGATTAGCTCAACACCTTCATCCATTGGCTTCTGAAAAGCTTTACGACCGGCAATTAAACCAATACCACCTGCTCTTTTGTTAACCACTGCTGTATAAACAGCATCGGCAAGATCGCTCGCTCCACTTGAAGCACCACCTGAATTAATCAGACCAATACGTCCCATGTATCCGTTTATCACCTGATATCTAGTCAAATCTATTGGGTGATCTGAGCTCAACTGATCATACATTCCCGGATTAGTTTTACCAAAATCAATAGCCTTGAAACCACCATTATTAGTAGGTAGTTTTTGCTTGATAATATCTGCTTTAATTGTAACACCCAGATGATCGGCCTGACCTGTCATATCCGCCGAAGTATGGTAATCTGTTCCATCTTTATTGAAATCATTGTTACGTAGATAGCACCACAAAATGGTTGCCATGCCAAGTTCATGAGCATAATCAAATGCTTCTGCCACTTCAATAATTTGTCTGCGACTCTCTTCTGAACCAAAATAGATTGTTGCACCTACAGCTGCCGCACCCATGTTCCAAGCATCTCTAACTGTTCCGAAAAACACCTGATTATAAGAATTTGGATATGTAAGCAACTCGTTATGGTTAAGCTTAACCACAAAGGGAATTTTGTGAGAGTATTTTCTTGCAACAGAAGACAAAACACCAAATGTAGACGCAACCGCATTACATTCGGCTTCAACTGCTAATTTCACTATATTCTCCGGATCGAAATACATAGGATTTGGTGCAAAAGAAGCACCTGCTGTATGCTCAATCCCCTGGTCTACAGGCAGTATTGACAAATATCCGGTATTAGCCAAACGACCATGCCCAAATATACGCTGTAAATTATTTAAAGTAGGAATATTCCTATCAGTATCTTTCCACAACCTATCTATGAAATCAGGTCCGGTGGTATGAAGCATCGATTTGTCAACCGTCTTACTTTCATGATTCAACAGATACTCACTTTGATCTCCTAATAACTGTGTAATTTTAGAGTTTGTCATAATTTTAATTTGATATAATGAATTGATAAACCTAATGTATACTTATAAACATATGCTATAGGGTTTGGTTCGATTCTCTTCAAAATATCATTAACTAATTTAAACTCTGATTAATACACTTCCTAATCAATACGTTTTTTTATAGCTGCTGTCGCTTCTTCAAAGCCGGGTTTCTCGAGTAAAGCAAACATATTTCTTTTGTAATCTTCAACTCCCGGTTGATTAAATGGATTTACCCCCATAAGATAACCGCTTATACCACAAGCTTTTTCAAAAAAGTATATCAATTGACCCAAATACTTCTCATTTAGTTTAGGAATTTCAATAAGCAGGTTAGGCACACCACCATCCACATGAGCAATTCTTGTTCCGAGTTCGGCCATTTTGTTAACCTCATCCACTCGCTTCCCTTCAAGATAATTTAATCCATCCAGGTCTCTATCATCACGTGGTATCTTCACTTTTTCATTTGGCTCTTTAATAGAAATAACCGTCTCAAAGATTGTGCGTTCACCTTCCTGAATCCACTGCCCCATTGAATGCAGGTCAGTTGTGAAATCTACAGCGGCCGGAAATATACCTAAATTGTCCTTACCTTCACTTTCACCAAACAATTGCTTCCACCACTCAGCAAGGAAATGAAGCTTAGGATGATAATTTGCAAGAATCTCAATCTTTTTTCCTCTTTTATAAAGCTCATTACGGATAACTGCATAAATTGCAGGCAGATTATAGTCGAATGAAGTACTTTCGACAGTTCCTTTTTCAATATCAACCGCACCCTGAACGATTTGTCTTATATTAAAACCCGCAACAGCAATAGGAAGAAGCCCCACAGGAGTAAGAACGGAAAACCTGCCTCCCACATTATCAGGGATAACAAACGTTTTGTAACCCTCACTATCGGCGAGAGTTCTAAGGGCACCCCTAGATTTATCTGTAATAGCAACAATTCGATTCCTTGTTTCTTCAACACCCACCTTCTTCTCCAGCATATCTTTCAATAATCTGAAAGCTAT
>CAZYGE010000021.1:0-33872 GCA_964647535.1 uncultured Proteiniphilum sp. | reverse complement strand
TTTAGATATAAAATTTACCTATGATAGATTTGATCTATTAGGTTTTGAGACAATCTATCAAAAACATGTTGTATAACATATAAAATGTCTTATCTTTGCACTGATTTGAATGACAAGCGAGTTGTTTAGAATCAATTTTAGGTTATCACTACATATTGAAAGAATTCTTAAGCAACAGTTTGTCGATGAATCATAAGTTTAATTTAATATAAAAGAAAAATTATGACAATCAAAAAACTAACAAGAGAAGAAGAAGTATTGAATCAGATTAATTATCTGGAGAACAACATTTCAAACGGACCTGTTTCATATCGTAGACATAGATTGAACAGAATTCGTGATTTAAGAAACAGAATTCGCAACATGAGATCAAATTTGCGTATAGCAAGTTAAAAGCGAGTTTTTTCTAAGATCAAATTTTAGAGCAGAAAGCAGGAATGGCCTGCAAGTATGCTGATGAATGTGAATAGAGGCTGCCCCGAAAGGCGGCTTTTTTTGTTTTTGGACTGTTTATACCATGAATAAAATATCCCCGGCATTCTATGTCAAAAATATAGCAAAACGTGCATTATGGTGTGATTATTATATATCTTTGTGCTGTAAAACAACATAAAGTAAAATATAATATGGATTTATTGTCTGCAAGATTATCTGCACTTTCGCCATCTGAAACTTTTGCGATGGCTCAAAAAAGCAACGAATTGAAAGCTCAAGGGGTTGACGTTATTAATATGAGTGTTGGAGAGCCCGATTTTTTTACACCTGATCATATTAAAGAAGCTGCGAAAAAAGCAGTAGATGATAACTTTTCTTTTTACTCACCCGTAGCAGGTTTTCCTGATTTAAAAAAAGCTATTTGCGATAAACTTAAAAAAGAAAATGAGTTGGAGTATACACCTGCTCAAATTGTAGTTTCCGGTGGTGCAAAACAGTCTATCTGCAATGTTATACTATCAATAATTGATAAAGATGATGAAGTAATAATACCTTCACCATATTGGGTTAGTTATCCCGAGATGGTTAAGTTGGCAGAAGGCAAGCCTGTATATGTACATGCAGGTATTGAACAAGATTTTAAAATTACTCCACAACAACTTGAGGAGGCAATTTCGCCTAATACAAAAGCACTGATTTTGTGCTCACCTTCAAATCCAACAGGTAGTGTATATACGAAAGATGAGCTGGCTGCACTTGCTGCTGTGATAGAAAAACATCATAATTTATATGTAATTGCCGATGAAATTTATGAGCATATAAATTATATAGGTGAACACGAGTCAATTGCACAGTTTACCAAAATTTTTGATAGGGTCGTAATTGTGAATGGGGTTTCTAAAGGATATGCTATGACCGGATGGAGAATAGGCTGGATTGCTGCTCCACAATGGATAGCTTCGGCTTGCAGTATGTTGCAAGGACAATATACATCAGGACCTTCTTCAATTTCGCAAAAAGCGGCACTCGCAGCATATACCGGTGATCAATCTTGTGTAAGCGAAATGAGAGCTGCATTTGAAAGACGCAGAAATTTGGTTGTTGAGCTATTGAAAGAGATTCCCGGACTCAATGTAAATAATCCAATGGGAGCGTTTTATATTTTTCCAGAATGTAAAAGCTACCTAGGTAAATCATTTAACGGAAAAACTGTTGAGACTGCAACAGATGTTGCAATGTATATTCTTGAAAATGCTCATGTGGCATGTGTAGGTGGTGATGCCTTTGGTGCTCCGGGCTGCATAAGAATTTCATATGCTACCTCTGATGAGAATATCAAGAAAGCAATAGCTCGAATCAAGGAGGCGCTGAGTAAGCTGTCTTAAAACTTGGCTTCAATAACAACAGGGAAGTGATCGGATGGAAAGTGTCCGTATTGCATATCATTAAGAACACCATACTTTTTCACTTCGATGTCAGATGTGACCCATACATAGTCTATGCGTCCTGTCATAGGAGCATCGAGTCGGAACGAGTTGAATGTCCCAACCGTTCCGTATGGAGGTTCTTTTGTAACTTCGTATGAATCGAGAAGAATTCCTGATTCCATCAATGTTTGAATAGGTTCAGATTCCGGGGTTGCATTAAAATCGCCTGTTGCAAATACGGGAAGGTCTCCTGTTATCTCCTTTATTTTCTCAACTAGAAGCAGTGAAGAGTTTTTACGTGCTTCTTGCCCCTGATGGTCATAATGTGAGTTGAAAACATAAAACTCTTTTCCAGTTTTTATTTCCTTGAATTTTGCCCACGAGCAAATGCGGTTGCAGCATGTCGCATCCCATCCTTTGCCGGGAATCTCCGGAGTTTCGGAGAACCAGAAATCACCATTTTCAACAACTTCATACTTGTCATTTCTATAAACAATTGCAGAGTGCTCACCCGCATCTTTGCCATCGTCTCTTCCAGCCCCGATGTATGAATAATTTGCCAGTTCAAGTATGCCGTCAAGCTGATGTTTAAATCCTTCTTGAGTTCCTATTATGTCAAGATCATGAAACCTAATCAACCCCTTTACCATTTCTTTCCTCCTTGGCCACGCATCATCCCCGTCGTTTGGTGTATCCATTCTTATATTGAATGATGCAATTCTGTGGGCTGATTTCTTATCATTAGTTGCTTTATTGTTGTCTTTTGCCGAAACAAGAGCAGTACCTGTTATAAATAGTAATATTAATACAGAGTATAACTGTGTCAAACGTATTTTTTTTCTCATCATGCTGGTTATTTTAATTTTAGTCTGCTCAAAAATAGGTTTTTTAATCTAACTCTACAAATCCCTTAACTGTTATATCGATTGTCAATTCTTAATTTATTACTACCTTTGCACATTAATTTTATAGGGGTTTAATTAATTGATGATGAGCAAAAAGTTTCCGGAAAATAGTAGTTTAGATCTTGCTGAAATAAACAGAGAGATGCTTAACGAATGGGACCAAAAAGATATATTTAAAAGAAGTCTCGAAGCACGCAAAGATAATACACATTTTGTTTTTTATGAAGGGCCGCCATCGGCAAACGGAATGCCGGGCATCCATCATGTTATTGCGCGTTCAATAAAAGATATATTCTGCAGGTATAAAACAATGAAAGGCTTTTTTGTAAACCGAAAGGCCGGATGGGATACACACGGATTGCCTGTTGAGTTAGGGGTTGAGAAAACTCTAGGAATAACTAAAGAGGATATTGGTGAAAAAATATCTGTTGAGGAGTATAATGCCGCCTGTCGGACTGAGGTTATGAAATATACACGTGAGTGGGAAGATTTAACTCGTCAAATGGGCTACTGGGTGGATATGAGCGATCCTTATATCACCTATGATAACAGATATATTGAAACTCTATGGTATTTACTTAAAGAGTTATACAACAAAGATTACCTCTATAAAGGTTATTCGATACAACCATACTCCCCTGCTGCAGGCACCGGCCTAAGTACTCATGAGCTAAATCAACCAGGCTGCTACCGTGATGTTAAAGATACAACTTGTACGGCTCAGTTTAAGATTGTTGAGCCTTTGGAAGAGTGGAGTAAATTTGGAGATGCATTTCTTTTGGCTTGGACTACTACGCCCTGGACACTGCCTTCTAACGTGTTGCTGGCTGTTGGAAAAAATATAGATTATGTTGCAGTTGAAACATATAATCAATATACCGGTGAACCGATAACAGTAATTCTTGCCAAAAATTTGCTAGGAGTTTATTTTCTTGAGAAGAATGCCGAACTTGCTTTAGAAGATTATAAGCAAGGAGATAAAAATATTCCTTATCGTGTTTTAGATAAAGTTTGGAAAGGTTCTGAGCTTGAAGGTATACGTTACGAACAGCTTATGCCTTGGGTAAAGGCTTCGGAAAATGCTTTTAAAGTAGTAACAGGTGATTTTGTTACAACAGAAGACGGAACGGGTATTGTGCATATAGCCCCTACTTTTGGTGCGGATGACATGAAAGTGGGTCGCGAAAATAATGTTGAAGGTTTGATGCTTACCGATAAAGATGGGAACAAGAAACCGATGGTAGATTTAACCGGTAAATATTTTAAGTTAGAGGACCTTGATTCTGCATTTGTGCAAAACAGCATGAATGCTGAGCTCTATAGCGAATTCGCAGGACGATTTGTGAAGAATGAGTATGATGATTCACTTACTGAAAAGGATGCAACTCTTGACGTTGATTTATCGGTTATGCTGAAACTTCAGAATCGTGCATTTCGCATAGAAAAATATGAACACACCTATCCTCACTGCTGGCGTACAGATAAGCCTGTTTTGTATTATCCTCTTGACAGCTGGTTTGTTCGTACAACTGCTGCCAGAGAAAAAATGATTGAGCTGAATCACACTATAAATTGGAAGCCTCAGTCTACAGGTACGGGTCGTTTTGGAAAATGGCTTGAGAATCTTCAGGATTGGAATTTGAGCAGAAGCCGCTATTGGGGTACACCACTACCAATTTGGCGTACAGAAGATGGCAAAGAAGAGAAGTGTATAGGTTCAGTGAAAGAGTTGTATTCAGAGATGCAGAAATCTCTTGATGCAGATGTGATGACTGAGCTTCCTTGGAAAAATTTGAATCTTAATGATTACAAAGATTTAGATTACGAAAAGATAGATTTACACAGACCTTATGTAGATAGTATTGTTTTAGTTTCTGATAGTGGCAAACCAATGCACAGGGAAACAGATTTGATTGATGTTTGGTTTGATAGTGGAGCTATGCCATTTGCACAGTTCTTTTATCCACATATATCCGAAAGTGAATTTCAAAAGGTGTTTCCCGCAGACTTTATTGCTGAAGGTGTAGATCAAACGAGAGGATGGTTTTATACTCTTCATGCTATTGCTTCTATGGTTAAAGGAAGTGTTGCGTTTAAAAATGTTGTTTCAAACGGGCTTGTTCTTGATAAGAATGGAAACAAGATGTCCAAAAGGCTTGGTAACGCAGTTGATCCATTTGAGACTATCGATAAATATGGATCAGACCCTTTGAGATGGTACATGATTACGAATGCTGCACCTTGGGAGAATCTTAAGTTTGATGTTGAGGGTGTGGAGGAAGCTCGCAGGAAATTTTTTGGCACATTATATAATACATATTCATTCTTTGTCCTCTATGCAAACGTAGATGATTTCCGCAATCAATATCCACAGATTGACTTGGAAAAGAGGCCGGAGATTGATCGTTGGATAATCTCTCTCCTTAATAGTCTGATAAAAGAAGTAGATGAAGGATATAATAATTATGAACCTACAAAAGCCGGACGTGCCATTGCCGATTTTGTTAATGATAACCTAAGTAACTGGTATGTTAGGCTCAATCGTAAACGCTTTTGGGGTGGTGAAATGAGTGATGATAAGCTTTCCGCATATCAGACCCTTTATCATTGCCTTGTTACGATAACAAAGCTTATGGCTCCTATTGCACCTTTTTATGCTGACAGATTATATTTAGATTTGAATTCGGTAACGGAAGATGAATCAAAGCTTGATTCTGTTCATTTAGACGATTTTCCCGTTACGAACGATAGAGTCATAGATAAAACCCTAGAGGATCAGATGTATATTGCACAAGCTGCTTCATCGATTGTGTTATCATTGCGGCGTAAAGTAAATATTAAAGTGCGTCAACCTTTGTCTAAACTTATGATACCCGTAACAGACAACAAGCAGAAAAGCAATATTGAAGCTGTAGAGCAATTGATTCTTAATGAGGTTAATGTTAAGGAGCTGGTGTTCGTTGATTCTGCAAATGAAATGTTGGTGAAGAAAGTGAAACCTGATTTTAAAAAGCTTGGGCCTCGTTATGGAAAGATAATGAAGCAACTGGCTGTTAAGATTCAAGAAATGAAAAATAGCGATATTAATGAATTGGAAAACAGCGGGTCATACAGTTTAAATGTAGATGGTAAGCAAGTAGTTATTGGTTTAGAAGATGTTGAAATTATTTCAGAAGATATACCCGGATGGTTAGTTGGTAACGAAGGCAGGCTCACTGTCGCTCTTGATATAACTATTTCTGATGATTTGAGAAAAGAGGGTATAGCACGTGAGTTGGTAAATAGGATTCAAAATATTCGTAAGGCTAAGGACTTTGAAATTACCGATAGGGTGAAAGTAAAGATTTCAGCCAATGATGTTATCAGCGAAGCAGTTAATGAGAATGTTTTATATATCAAAAATCAAGTTCTGGCAGATGAAATTATAATTGTTGATGAAGCACAGGAAGAAGAGATTGAGATAGATGAAATTAGTTTCACAATCACCATATATAAGAACAATTGATTTTTATTAGTTTTATATTTATATTTGTGAAGGAAATTTGAAGTGAACAATTAAAATTATCGATTGTTGTAACAGGACCTAGATTCAGTGGAAACACGATATCAAAAAACAAAATATTATGAGCAAAAAAACAAAATATTCACCCGAGGAATTAGAGGAGTTTAAGGTAATAATAAATGAAAAACTTGAAATTGCACGTCAGGAATATGAAAACTACCGGGCTGCAGTAACTAATGCCGATGGAAACGATACAATTGATACATCTCCCACATATAAAGTATTAGAAGAAGGTGCATCAACTCTTTCAAAAGAGGAGGCTGGAAGATTGGCTCAGCGTCAAATGAAGTTTATTCAGAATTTACAAGCAGCACTCATGCGCATAGAAAATGGTACTTATGGTGTTTGCAGAGAGACGGGTAAGCTAATTCCTAAAGAAAGACTTCGTGCAGTTCCACATGCAACCCTAAGTATAGAAGCCAAATCCAGCAAGAGAAGATAATTTTGTTTGATGGAAAATTTCTCTTTTTATTCAAAGCGTAGAAATAGATCATTAATTGCAATTGCAGTAGTAGTTGCAGTTTTAATAATAGACCAGTGGTCAAAGATATGGGTAAAAACTCATATGGAGTTATATGAAATGACGCATATAACAGACTGGTTTAAAATATATTTTGTAGAAAATAATGGTATGGCATTCGGAATTGAGGCAGGAGGAAAGCTTTTCCTCTCCATTTTCAGAATAATTGCTGTTGTTTTTATTATTCTTTATTTAAGGAAGCTAGTAGATCAGGGTTACAGACCTGGCTTCATTGCTTGTGTAGCATTGATTCTTGCAGGCGCCACCGGTAATATAATTGATAGTGTCTTTTATGGTGTAATATTTGAAGCTAGCTACGCCGGTCATATAGCTTCTTTTGTGACTTGGGGAGAAGGTTACTCTTCTCTACTTCACGGTAAAGTCGTTGATATGCTATATTTTCCTCTGATTGAGGGAACATTTCCAAATTGGATGCCTTTTGTTGGCGGTGATGATTTTCTATTCTTCCGATTTATTTTTAATATCGCCGATTCGGCAATCACAGTAGGTGTTATATTATTATTGTTGTTTTACAGGAAAACTCTTTCCTATTCACTTCTTTCAAAATCAGAGCGTGAGAAATATGATATTGAACACTCATCTGGTAATTTTTTTATAACAGATAGAAAGTATAAAGAACAAACAATTGATAGTGAGGGCTAAACTTCCATATTATTTCCTGTTGATAATTATGAGTATTCATATTATCTCATGCCAAAATCGACCTAGAGAGGTTTTGAACAGGAATAAAATGGAACAGGTGATGTATGATGTTTACATTGCCGAGGCTATTATGGAAAATGATTACAAGAATTTTGACACTTCAGAAAAAAAAGAGGCTTATATAGAAAAGGTTTTTAAAGCTCATAGAGTTACTCAAGCGCAGTGGGATACTTCTTTATCTTGGTATTCCGATAATATCGATCTTTATTTGCGTATGAATGATTCGGTTAAATCAAGATTGAAAAGAGGTCAGGATTTTATTGAATCAGAGATAGCACAAAGGGATGCTCAGATATTTGAAACGGATGTGTCTGTATATTCCGATTCATATATTCCCCAATATTATTCATTTATTATGCCGGGTACCCAAAGGACCGGTTTTAGATTTAGTTTAGATTCTACGGAGATTTCAGAGACAATTTCTGATAATTACTCTTCAATGGATTTTTCAGTAGTGGGGGTCGTACCTTCCAGTGTATACAATCTTTCAACTGTAGTAACATTGGTTTATAGTGATACTACAATTTACCATTCAGAAAATATTGCAGATAATAAAACTTATAGTTTACCAATCGAAAAGTATCTGAGTGATGATACTCTCAAACAGATATATGGATTTATAAACCTGAACAATCCAACAGGTATAAACCCTAACATACAGTTATATGACATATCTATGGGAGATAATTAATATGATTATCATTTAGGTGGTTTTAAGATTAGTTAGTACATTTGTGTAAATATAGAGATTTAATATGAATTATTTAACAATTTACAATCATAACTTAAAATCAAAATGGAGAAAAAGAGAGTTTACACCTTTGGGGATGGAGCAGCCGAGGGGCGTGCTGATATGAAAAACTTAATCGGTGGTAAAGGGGCAAATCTTGCCGAGATGAATTTAATTGGGGTGCCGGTGCCACCGGGATTTACTATTACGACAGAAGTCTGCTCCGAATATAATAAACTTGGGAAAGAGTACGTTGAAACCGTACTTAAAAAAGAGGTAGAAGCTGCTATTGAGCAAATAGAAGCTCTTACCGGAACTAAGTTTGGAGATAAAGATAACCCATGTCTGGTTTCCGTACGTTCAGGGGCTCGTGTATCAATGCCCGGAATGATGGACACAGTATTGAATCTGGGTCTAAATGATGATGCTGTTGAGGGTATAGCAAAAAAATCTGGAAATGAACGATTTGCATGGGATTCATATCGCCGCTTTGTACAAATGTATGGTGATGTAGTTTTAGGTTTGAAACCTCAAAGTAAAGATGATATTGATCCTTTTGAAGAGATAATGGAGGAGATGAAGGCTTCAAGAGGTATTGAATTAGACAATGAGTTCACAACAGACGACTTGAAAGAGCTGGTAGCTAAATTTAAGAAAGCTGTTAAAGATGAAACAGGGAAAGATTTTCCAGTTAATCCATGGGACCAGCTGTGGGGTGCCATTTATGCTGTTTTCGACAGTTGGATGAATGAGCGTGCTATTCTTTATAGAAGAATGAATAACTTTTCTGATGAATGGGGTACAGCCGTTAATGTTCAAGCAATGGTGTATGGAAATATGGGTAAGACATCGGGAACAGGTGTTGCATTTACTCGTGATTCTGCAACAGGAGAAGATATATTCAATGGTGAGTATCTTATTGATGCGCAGGGTGAAGATGTTGTTTCAGGTGTTCGTACCCCACAAGAGATTACCATAGAAGGTTCTCGCAGATGGGCTAAACTTCAAGGAGTTTCTGAAGAAGTTCGTAAATCTAAATATCCATCGCTTGAAGAGGTATTACCTGATTGCGCAAAGGAATTAATTGAGGTGCAACAAAAGCTGGAAGATTACTTCAAAGATATGCAGGATCTGGAGTTTACTATTCAAGATGGTAAATTATGGATATTGCAAACAAGAAGTGGAAAACGAACAGGCGCAGCGATGATAAAGATTGCAATTGATCTGCTACGTGAAGGAAAAATTGATGAAAAAACTGTTTTGAAGCGTTGTGATGCTGATAAGCTAGATGAGTTGTTGCACCCTGTTTTTGATACAAAAGCTTTAGAAGATGCCAAACCTGTAACTCATGGACTTCCGGCTTCACCGGGAGCATCAACAGGACAAGTTGTTTTTCATGCCGATGATGCTGAAGAGTGGACAAAAGATGGGAAAGATGTGATTCTTTGTCGTATCGAAACATCACCTGAGGATTTGCGTGGGATGTCTTCTGCAAAGGGTATTTTAACATCACGCGGAGGTATGACCTCTCACGCTGCAGTTGTTGCACGTGGCATGGGCAAATGTTGTGTTTCAGCTGCTAATGACATGGTTATTGATTACAAGAATAGAACTCTTACAGTTAAGGACAAAGTATTTAAAGAGGGCGATTGGCTGTCTCTTAACGGATCAACAGGTAATGTATATGAAGGGAAGATTGAAACTCAGGATGCCGAGCTTGATGATAACTTCAGAGAATTGATGAAGCTTACAGAGAAGTATGCTCGCATGGGTGTTAGAGCTAATGCAGATACTCCACACGATGTAGAGGTTGCACGTAATTTTGGTGCAATTGGTATAGGATTGTGTCGTACAGAACATATGTTTTTTGAAGAGGATAAAATCGTTTCTATGCGTGAGATGATTCTTGCCAAAGATGAAGATGGAAGACGTGATGCTTTAGAGAAGTTGCTGCCACTTCAGAAGAAAGATTTTATTGGGATATTTAAGGCTATGGATGGGCTTCCGGTTACCATACGTTTACTGGATCCTCCATTGCATGAGTTTGTTCCGCACGATGAAAAAGGACAAATGGAGATGGCCAAGGTAATGAATATCTCTTATAAAGATATACATGATAGAGTAAATAGTTTAATGGAGTCTAATCCTATGCTTGGTTTGCGTGGTTGCCGTTTGGGTAACCTATACCCTGAAATAACTGAGATGCAAACACGTGCCATTATGGAGGCAGCTCTGGATCTGAAAAAAGAGGGTATTGTGGCCGTGCCGGAAATTATGGTTCCACTTACAGGTATTGTTTACGAATTTAAGGCTCAGAAAGAAATAATTGAACGCACTATTAAAGATGTGTTTGCTGAGAAAAAGGATTCTGTTGAGTATAAAATTGGAACAATGATTGAAATACCACGAGCTGCTATTACCGCACACAAAATTGCGTCTGAAGCAGATTTCTTCTCATTCGGTACAAACGATCTTACTCAGCTTACATTTGGTTATAGTAGGGATGATGTTGCAAAATTTCTTCCAATGTATATTGATAAGGGTATTTTGAAACAAGATCCATTTGCCGTCGTAGATGAGAATGGAGTTGGTCATTTAGTGAGAATGGCTGTTCAGAAGGGTAGGGAAGTGTCATCTTCTTTAAAATGCGGTATCTGTGGCGAGCATGGTGGAGAACCCTCGTCTGTGAAGTTCTTCCATTCGGTTGGTTTGAATTATGTTTCATGTTCACCTTTCCGAGTACCTATAGCTAGACTTGCAGCTGCACAGGCGGCTATTGAAGGATAGATCCTAGAAATTATATTGTTTTATAGCAGAGGTGTCATAAATGGCACCTCTGCGTCGTTATAACTACTTTTAACCATCAAGTTGTTTGGCTGTTATGTGTTTTATACCTACTTTTACAACAATATTATGGATGTGTTGACTTGACAAAAAATAAATTTTATATGCAATTTTCTTTGAAGATTTTAATTTTTCTCTTTACAATACTAACATCACAATTTATTGCTTCTCAAAATAACGTAATCGATGAGGTAGTTTGGGTTGTTGGTGACGAAGCAATTCTTAAATCTGAGGTGGAAGAGTTCCGAAAAGAGCTGTTGATGCAAGATCAGCGAATTGAAGGAGATCCATATTGCTTCATTCCCGAGCAGCTTGCTATTCAAAAACTATTTCTTGATCAGGCTAAACTTGATAGTATTGAGGTGACTGATGCAAATGTGAACCGAGACCTAGAGTATTATATTAATAATTATATATCTTCAATTGGTTCAGTGGAGCGTCTCGAAGAATATTTTGGGAAAAGTTTGGCTTCAATAAGAGAAGATCTTAGAGAGCAAATTCGTGAACAACAAATTATTCAAGGAGTGCAACAAAAACATTTTGGAGATATTCAACTGTCTCCGTCTGAAATCCGACAATATTATAACAGTTTGCCACAAGATAGTTTACCGTTTATTCCCACAACACTGGAGGTGCAGATTATTACCGTAGAGCCGGTGATCCCACTTGAGGAAATTGATAAAGTGAAATCGGAGTTGAGGAAATATACAGAACAGATTACGAGTGGTGAATCTGAGTTTTCAACATTAGCATTATTATACTCAGAAGATCCTTCGGCAATTAAGGGGGGAGAGCTTGGTTTCATGCCAAGATCGGGTTTCGTGCCTGAGTTTGCAAATGTTGCTTTTGCAATGAACGATCCTTCTAAGGTTTCTAATGTTGTGGAATCTGAGTATGGTTTTCATATAATTCAGTTAATAGAACGTAGAGGAGAGATGGCAAATTTTCGTCATATATTAAGAAAACCTCGAGTGCCACAAGAGTCGTTAGACACAGCAATTGTACGCCTTGACTCTATAAGAAGTGGAATAGTAAATAGTAAAATAACGTTTGATGAAGCTGCAACATATCTTTCTGCAGATAAAGAGACACGGAATAATAAAGGTATAATGGTGAACAATTCGCAAAATAGTTCCAACAGAGGCACACCACGTTTTGCACTTAATGAACTAAATCAAGATATTGCAAAGATTGCCGGCGAAATGGCTACAGGAGAAATTTCTGAGCCGTTTTTAATGCTTAATGATAAAGGGCGACAGGTTGCAGCAATGGTGAAGATAACCGATAGGAATGAGGGGCATAGAGCAAATATCAATAATGATTACCAGATTATTAAGCAGATGGCCGAAAACGCCCGTCAACAAGATATGGTGGATAAATGGCTTCAGGATAAAATTGATAAGACCTATGTTCGTATTGATCCCGCTTGGCGAACTTGCGAATTTAAATATGATAATTGGTTGAGATAATTTCTTTACCAAAACATATGAAAAAGCTTCTGTTACAATCTATAAATGAAAGCACACTTGTTTTGAGTGTGCTATTTATTTTTATTTCCGGCTTGCAAGCACCTGTGCAGTCGGTGCAGGAAGAGCCTACACAAATTGTTGAGTTAAGGCAAGCCGATCTTTGGAGTAAACGCGAGGGTTTTGACGCAGAGGTTTTGACGGGTAATGTTGTATTCTTTCATGAAGGTGCTTTTATGTATTGCGACAGTGCTTACTTATATCAGCAAACCAACACTTTTGAAGCTTTTAGCAATGTTACCATGGAACAGGGTGACACTATATTTGTTTATGGTGATTATCTGTTTTACGATGGTAATACCAGACTAGCTCGTCTTCGAGATAATATAAGAATGGAAGACCAAACTGCTACTTTATTTACGGATAGTTTAGATTATGATCGGATGACAAATCTAGGGTATTATTTTGAAGGTGGAATGCTGGTGGATGATGAGAATGTGTTAACTTCATATTGGGGGCAGTATGCACCTGACAGTAAAGAAGCACTATTTAGCGATAGTGTTAAGTTGGTTAATGAAGATTATACAATTTTTGCCGATACATTAAAATACAATACAGAATCGAAAATAGCTGATATTCTTGGACCTTCAAGGATTGTTTCAGATAGCGGATATGTGCATACAAACCGCGGATGGTATAATACTTTAACGGAGGATTCAGAGCTTTTAAACCGTTCGGAAGTGTATAGTAATGATGGCATGAAGGTGCTAATTGGTGATACTATTTATTACAACCGACTGACTGGAGAAGGTGAAGTGTTTGGCGATATGTTTCTTGAAGACAAAGAGAGAAAAGCAATTCTCCGTGGTAATTATGGCTTTTATAATGAACAGACGGAGTATGGGCTTGCCACCGATTTGGCGTATGTAATAGATTATTCACAGCAGGATAGTTTGTTTTTACATGGCGATACCCTTATTATGTATACAGATTCTATTTATAGAGATATTAAAGCATTTTACAATGTGAGGTTTTGGAGAACTGATTTTCAAGGAGTGAGTGATTCATTGCATTATTCTTCTAGAGATTCGATGATTTATATGGTTGGAAATCCGGTTATTTGGAATGAGAGTAATCAGATTTTAGGAAATCAGATAGATATATATTTAAATGATTCCACAATTGAAAAGGCTCATGTTAAGGATTTTGCTTTGGCCATTCAGGAAAGAGAGGTGGAAGACCAATATAATCAACTTAGTGGGAGAGAGATGACTTCATTTTTCAATAATGGAGAGATACATAATGTCTTAGTAGAAGGTAATGCAATGTCGCTCTATTATCTTGTTGAAGATGACGGTACTATAATTGGATTAAATAAGACCGAAAGCCCTTATTTATCTATGGATATAGAGGAAGAGAAGCTTAAGAAGCTTAAATTGTGGCCGGCAACCACTGCAGTAACAACACCACTACCGCAATTACTCCCCGAGCAAAAAAGACTTGAGGGTTTTGTATGGCTCGATTATTTAAGACCATTAAATGCAAACGACATCTTTCGTAGAAATGAAAGAGAAATAAAAGATATTGAGGAACGGTCTCAGAGACGCTTTGAGCGTGAAGATGTTACTTTGTGAGACACAAAAACTTTATATATTATGGCTAAATTCTTTTTTTATAATAACAAGAAGCCCCGCAAATTCAATCATAAACCAATTACTTACAATCCTGATGAGATTGAGAGAAAAAAGAGACTGCAAAAACGAATTAATGCAGTAAAGAGAGAGATGGGGGTATTGGCTGAAGAAGATGTTAATGAGAGAAAGGACTTCAAAGCTGAGTTTGTCTCTAAAACTAATCATTTGAAAAAGCGTCAAGATAGAATAGAAAGTGGGAAAAATACATACGTAGCAAATAATGGTGTACTTATAATTATAGCTCTAATTCTTATAGCAGTTTTCTTTTTCTGGTTACTAAGTTAATTCTTTTCCTATGTCTGATATTATTCATCTTTTACCTGATTCTATTGCCAATCAAATAGCTGCCGGTGAAGTAATTCAACGCCCGGCTTCGGTGGTTAAGGAATTGGTGGAAAATTCTATTGATGCCGGAGCTAAGCATATTCAAATATCTATAAAAGGAGCGGGTAGAAGCTTAATTCAAGTTGCTGACGATGGTAATGGTATGTCTCAAACAGATGCAAGAATGGCGTTTGAAAGGCATGCTACTTCAAAAATAAAAAGCTCAGAAGATCTTTTTGCACTTACAACTATGGGTTTCAGGGGTGAAGCATTGCCTTCAATTGCGGCAATATCCCAATTAGAGGTTAAAAGCAGGCGGGAAGAGGATGAACTGGGTACGTTATTAATGATTTCCGGTTCTAAATTTGAGAAACAAGAGGTTATTGCTTGTGGCGCAGGAACATCCATATCTGTAAAGAATATATTTTTTAATGTTCCCGCAAGAAGAAAGTTCTTAAAGTCTAATGAAACAGAAAGGCGCAATATTTTTACAGAGTTAGAACGAATTGCTCTTGTGTATCCTGATATTGAGTTTGTTCTTATTGAAAATGATATTGAAACTCTGCGTCTTCCAAAGGATGGGTTAAAACAACGAATTGCACAATTGCAGGGAAAGAATATTATTCAACAACTTATTGAGGTAGAGGTGGAGACAACTCTTGGAAAAATATGTGGTTATGTCTCAAGACCGGAATATGCAAAAAAATCTAGGGTAAGTCAGTTTTTTTTCGTTAATAAACGATATATACGTCATCCATATTTTCATAGAGCTGTTACAACTGCCTTTGAACAGTTGATAGGTCCTGCGGAAAAGCCCAGTTATTTTATTTATTTTGAGGTCAATCCGGATTCATTGGATGTTAATATTCATCCCACTAAAACAGAGGTGAAGTTTGAAAATGAGCAGGCTTTATGGCAAATTCTAATGGTTACCATTAAAGAGTCACTTGGTAAATTTAATGCAGTGCCTACAATAGATTTCGATAGAGATGATGCCCCAGAAATACCGCATTATAATCCCTCAGAAAATGTTGCTATGCCTAAAGTGAATTTAAATCCAGAGTATAATCCATTCAACAATCCTACAACGCACAGACCCTCCGCTCCAAAGTTTGAATGGGAAAAGTTGTATGAAGGGTTTGAAAAAGAGGGAGAAGAATCTTTAGTGGAAGATTCAGGTAACCAGACTTTTTTGTTTAAAACTATAAATGAGGAACAAGAAAAATCTGGTACGGAGTTGTTCCCCGAACATTATCAGTTCAAACAAAAGTATATTCTTACTTCTGTTAAATCAGGGTTAATGTTAATCGATCAGCATAAAGCGCATGTGAGGATACTTTTTGATAAGTATATTGAACAGATTAAGGATAAAAAGGGTGTCTCACAACGTGTGTTGTTTCCCGAGGTGTTAGAGCTTTCCATCACTGAGGCTGCGGCTTTGCCGGCAATTATGGAAGATATGGAGGCACTTGGTTTTGAATTAAGTGATTTGGGTAATAACTGTTTTGCTATTCAAGGAGTTCCATCAGGTATTGAAAACAGTAACCCCTCAGAACTTATACACAATATGATAGGTAAAAGCGTAGATACAGGCAGCGATCTTAAATCTGAGATTCAGGAATCGATTGCACTTGCTTTAGCCAGTTCTACAGCCATTCCTTATGGTCGAACATTAACAGCTGAAGAAATGTTACTAATTGTGAGTCAGTTGTTTGCAACTAGTACTCCTTCATATACTCCCGATGGACAAAAAGTAATAAGCCTTTTTGCAGACTCTGAGTTAGAGAAGAGGATGAGGTAAAATTAAGTATCATATGAAATATTCATTTTGTGGAAATAGCGGCTTACAACTACCAAAGATTTCTTTAGGATTATGGCACAACTTTGGATTTGTTGATGATTTAGAAAATGCAAGACAAATGATTATGTATGCATTTGATCAAGGTGTAACACATTTTGATTTGGCAAACAATTACGGACCCCCTCCCGGATCGGCCGAGTCTAATTTCGGGAAGATTTTAAAAGAGGATCTTTCAACACATAGGGATGCAATGATAATTTCTTCAAAAGCCGGACATCTTATGTGGGATGGACCATATGGTGATGGTGGTTCAAGAAAATACTTAATGGCAAGTATTAACCAAAGTTTGAAACGAACAGGACTTGACTATTTTGATATTTTTTATACACATCGTTATGATCCTAATACCCCTGTAGAAGAAACTATGCAGGCACTGGTTGATATTGTACGACAAGGAAAGGCTTTGTATATAGGTATTTCGAAATATCCTCCAGCTCAAGCACGTAAAGCTATGAACTTTCTGAAAGAAAGAGACGTTCCTTGCCTGATATTTCAGGATAAATACAGCATGTTTAACCGTAAACCCGAAAAGGAAATATTTGATATTACAAATGAGTTTGGTGTTGGTTTTATTGCATTTTCTCCATTAGCGCAAGGTGTTTTGACAAATAAATATCTAAATGGTATACCTAAAGAATCACGTGCAGCCAATCCTAACGGTTTTTTAAGAAAGAAGCAAATTACAGACGACTTGATTGGTAAAGTTAAGCAACTTAATGTTATGGCAGTACAACGTGGTCAGACGATGGCTGAAATGGCTCTCTCATGGGCACTAAGGGCAAAAAGCGTTACATCTTTAATAGTTGGCGCAAGAAATGTAGTTCAATTAGAAGATAATCTAAAAGCATTACAGAACCTATCTTTCACCGAAAGTGAATTAATTCAGATTGACTCAATACTTGATGGAACCACACTGTAATGAAAGTCTTTACTGTTAGGTTTACTGTTGTCACACTAATTTTACTTTTATTTTTCTTCTCTTGTGAAGAAAAGATACCTCGAACTAATGTGCCAAATGCTCCTGTTAATTTAAGGCTTCAACTTCACAGTTATGATGATATTCTAAAAAATCATTTCGCTTATAAGATTTTCACAGAAAAAGATAGACGCACTTCTACAGATAAATTTGGATATTCGGGTTTGTTGGTAGTTACCGGTGGTGACATAAATCAAATTTATGCGTATGATCTTTGTTGTCCGTACGAAGGGGATAAAAACATCTTAATAACACCTAAAAGTAATGGGAAAGCTGAATGTGAAAAGTGTGGATCTGTGTTTATAACAATATACGGCAGTTTTATTCCTGGTTTAGGTATGGTAGGTTTAGGAAGTGCGGAGGATGGGCCTGCAGCTTCAGAAGGCTTGTCTCTCAGATCTTATAGTGTAATACCAATTCAGCAAGAAGAATACAGAATTGTTAATTAACTAAACAGGTTTTTTCTGAACAATAGACCCCTTTACTTGTTATTTCTACTTCCGGGTATTTACAAGATAGGTTTGCTCTTTAAGATTTTCTGCAATACCTATAAAACGATTAAAAACTAGATGAGAAAAGTCTACACATTTTCCTTCCTGCTTATTATTGGTCTCGTATTATCACAGATTTTGCCACACTTTTTTGGCGGTTCATATGTCACATTTAAAATATTTACAGACGCACTACTGTACACTTCATTGGCGTTTATAATGATAAATGTGGGTCGGGAGTTTGAAATAAATAAAAAACAATGGCGCTTATACGCGGTAGATTATGGTGTTGCAATGGGTGCAGCAGCTTTTCCTTGGATTTTAGTGGCATTATATTACATATTTGCAATAGTACCCCCGGAGCTTTGGCAAAGCGGTGATGCTTGGAAAGAGACCTTTCTTATGAGCCGTTATGCAGCACCTACATCTGCCGGGATACTTTTTACCATGCTTGCTGCAGCAGGACTAAGACATACTTGGGTATATAAAAAGGTACAAGTACTTGCCATTTTTGATGATTTAGATACGATAATCCTAATGATTCCACTTCAAATTCTTATGATCGGAATGCGTTGGCAGATGTTTGTTATTATCATAGTTGCAACTGGATTGATTTGGCTTGGTTGGAAGAAAATGAATACTTATAACTTGAAGCAGAATTGGAAGTCAATACTTTTCTACTCTATAATATTATTTGCAATAATTGAAATTCTATATAGACTCACGACCCATTTTTATGGAAATGAAGGAGGGATACATATTGAAATTTTATTACCAGCCTTCATTCTCGGAATAATAATGAAGAAAGATCATTCGCCGATACCTGATACCCAAGATGCCAAAGCATCAAGCTTTATATCATATATATTCATGCTGCTAGTGGGATTGAGTATGCCTCTTTTTATAGGTGTTGATTATAATGCCATAGCAGCTATGTCATCTTCTGTAATCAATCAAATCCCTATGCCTGGCTGGGATGTAATTGCATTACATGTTGTAATTGTTACCATTATTTCCAATATAGGCAAGCTTTTCCCTTTGCTTTTTTATCGTGATAGAAAATTATCTGAGAGGCTTGCAGTTTCAGTTGGCATGTTTACAAGAGGTGAGGTAGGAGCAGGTGTTTTATTTATTGCGATTGGATACCATCTTGGAGGTGTATTATTAGTTGTTTCTGTATTAGCTATGAGTCTAAATCTCTTGCTAACCGGCATTTTTATTAATTACGCAAAAAGGTTAACACTGTCATCTTATAAGGAAATAACCAAAGGAGGGTCATAAATTTCGATTTTAATACAGATTTAGCGCATTTTTAATGCAATTGTTGAATTCTTTTAAGGAAATACTTTGATATTTGGAGAAACATTTTTACATTTGCAATCGCAAAATCAAACTGCTCAGTTGTAAGAGCACAACCTTGCCCCAAAAGGATCACAAGTAAACCCGACCTTGGCAAGGTGTTATTTAAGTAGGGTGACATATTATTGCGGAAGTAGCTCAGTTGGTAGAGCACAACCTTGCCCCAAAAGGATCACAAGTAAACCCGACCTTGGCAAGGTGTTATTTAAGTAGGGTGACATATTATTGCGGAAGTAGCTCAGTTGGTAGAGCACAACCTTGCCAAGGTTGGGGTCGCGAGTTCGAGTCTCGTCTTCCGCTCTTTACATTTTATGTGGTGAGCGACAACTATTAAAAAGTCCCGCCTTGAACTATAGGTCCGCTCGGATGGTGGAATGGTAGACACGCAAGACTTAAAATCTTGTGGCCATTATAGGCTGTGCGGGTTCAAGTCCCGCTCCGAGTACCATTTTATAGAAGCTCTAATTGACATGTCGGTTAGGGCTTTTTTAATTCAACTTAGCGAGTGTAAGTTCTAAATCTATGCTCTTTTCTAATACAGGGTAAAAAATATCACCTTTTTCTTCAATTCTTTTCAAAGCATTTTTTATTGTAAAATCTCCAATTGACAGGTCATTTGTTAATTCATCCCATTCAATTGGCATTGACACAGTGGCACCCGGTTTGGGACGCACGCTATAAACACTGGCAACTGTTTGTCCGGCTCTATTTTGTAGATAATCCAGATAAATCTTAGGACCTCTTTTACTTAAACTTCTTTCTAGGGTAGTTATGTCTGGAAGTCGTATTTGAACCATATTCATTAACAGATGAGCAAAATTCCTTACTTGCTCATAATCATACAAGGCTCCCATTGGGATAAATATATGCAAGCCACTGCTCCCTGATGTTTTGCAATACCCTTTAATTTCTGCCAAATCTAATATCTCTTTGGTCACTTTGGCTGTTTCAACAACTTGTTTAAAGCTGTTTTCCTTTGATGGGTCAAGATCGATAATCAAATAGTCCGGCTTATCTGGTTTTTCAATTCTGTTGCTCCAAGGATTTAACTCTATGCATCCCAGGTTAATCATATATCCAAGAGTCTCTACATTGTTACAAATGATATATTCAACATCTCTATTGCTTGAGTCTGAAAATATTGAAAGTGTTTCAACCCACGATGGAGCATCTTTGCCGGCGTCTTTATGATAAAAGCTCTTTTCATTTATACCATTCGGAAATCTGTGAAGCGACTGGGCTCTATTTTTTAAATGAGGTAATATGTATTCACTAACTGTAAGATAATACTCTATGAGTTCACCTTTAGTTATTTTTTCTTTGGTCCAATATAATTTATCGACATTTGTGAAATTTAAATCCAGAGGTTTGTCTATTTTAATGGTTGTATTGTCTTCGCTGTCCTCTGATTTCAAATCTTCAACCGAAACATCTTCTCTTATGCCAATAAATACCGGATGTCTGAATCTTCCTTCTTTTGTAATTTGTGTATATTTAATTGTTGCAACAAGTTTAGGCTCTAACCAGGTTGGAGGCATATTGGTGTCTGGTTTTCTACTAAATGGCATTTCATTTACTACGAGAGGCTGCATAATTTTATAAATATGCCTTATCGCCTCATCGCTGAAGCCGGTTCCAACATGTCCGGAGTATTGTAATTCTCCTTTGTTATATCTGCCAAGTATTAGTGACCCAAAATATTTTCGAGAGCCTTTTGGTTCAGTATAACCAACAATTACAGCTTCATCAGTTTGATTATTTTTTATTTTAAGCCAGTCTTCACTTCTTTTACCATCAATGTAAATGCTTGTTTTTTTCTTAGCCATTATTCCTTCGATATTTGATTTTAGTATTGCCTGATAAAAATCAACACCGTCATTCTTAATATGATCGCAATATTTCACATGATCAGTTTCTACCAAAGCTTCTTTAAGCAATTCTTTCCTTTCAAGCAGAGTGAGATCCCTTGTGCTGTGACCATTTAAATAGATAAGATCGAACACATGGTATACTCTATGAGCTTTCGGGTTTTCTGGAAAATGCTGCATCAACTGAAAGCTGGGTTCACCTTTATCATTATACGACACTATCTCGCCATCAATAATCATTTCATGTTTTTGCTTAAGCAGGTCTGTCTGGATGTCGAGATATCTTCCTAGAAATGAAATTCCGTTGCGTGAGTAAAGTTGAGGGTTATTCTCATCCCTTAAATCTGCAATAGCACGATAACCATCCCATTTAATTTCAAAAATCCATTTGTCGTCATTAAAAGGTTCTTTCCCTTTAGTTGCGAGCATCGGTTTTATAAAATCATTTAGCTTTTTTTGTTTTTGAAATCTTTGTTTTTTTGATGTTGTAATTTGAGACTCAATTATTTTCTGTTTTTGTGGTTTAATATGGTCCTCTGCATCGTAGTCATGTTTTACTGCGAATTCGTCTTTGTGTTTTATAAGTAACCATGCGTTTTCTTCTTTTGCTGTATTCATTTTAATTATCGCAAATTCACCTTTGAGTTTTTCTCCACTCATAACTATTTTCAGTGAGCCTTTTTTTAATCCTTGCAATAGAATTTCTTCATTGCTCAATCCTGCAATTTGCTCAAGTGGTTCGTAAGTTCCTTCATCCCAAATTGTAACTTCACCAGCTCCGTAATTTCCTTTGGGAATAATTCCCTCAAAGGTGCGATAATCGTAAGGGTGGTCTTCAACCATAATTGCAAGCCTTTTATCGCGAGGGTTTAATGAAGGACCTTTTGGAACCGCCCAACTTTTCAAAACTCCTTCAACTTCTAACCTTAAATCGTAGTGTAAACGTCGTGCATTATGTCTTTGTATAACGAACACCAGTTGATTATTAACTGTTTCGCTACTTGTCTTATCCGTTTTTAGCTTTGATTCTGGTTCTGAAGTTTTGCTGAAATCGCGTTTTTTTTCATAATCTTTAAGTGGCATCAGGATACTTTCTTTTTAGATTTTTCGAGACTAGCTTTTAATTTTGCCATGAGATCAACGGTTTTGGCATCAATGTCTTCTTTTTTTGCAACTTTAACCGGCTTACCTTTTGCTTTGCTTTTGATTATTTTGAGTAAATCGGCATTGTACTGATCTTTGTACTGTTTGCTATCGAAATTCTCGGAATTCTGCTCTATTAATGAAACGGCAAGTTTTAATTCACCCGGTTTAATTTTTATTGATGGTACTTTTAGTTCATCATATTCACGGAGTGCTTCAGGAAAACGGATTTTATTTAGAATTAGCAGATCCTGATAGGGCTTGATAATTCCTAATATCTCTTTTGATCTTAAAACAAAAGTGCCTACACCCACCATTCCGGTTTTCTTTAATGCTTCAAGAAGTAAAACGTAGGCATTCTCTCCATGTTTTTGTGGTTCAAGGAAGTAAGGCGTTTCAAAATAAACACTTTCAATTTCTTCTTCTTTCACAAATTGTTCAATTGAAAACATTTTATTCTTTTCGGGGCTTGCAGCTTCAAAGTCTTCGTCTTCGAGCACTATATATCGATTGTTTAGCATATAGCCTTTTACTATATCTTTCCATTCCACCTCTTTGCCTGTTTTTTCATTAATTCGTTTATACTTAATGTTAGAAAGGTCTCTTTTGTCAAGCATGTCAAGGTCAAGCGAACTCTTCTCTGATGCAGAATATAGTTTTACCGGTATATTAACCAGTCCAAAACCGATTGCTCCGTTCCAAATTGATCTCATAACTCTAATGTTTTAATTTTAAACAGATTATGTTACAATTTAGTTGAAGTCATAAAGAATATTTATTGTAAAAAAATGTATTTTACAAACATTTGAATTAACTTCGTTGGTTTATGAGACTTTATGACACATTTTGTCATATGATATATATAATTTACACTAACACAATAAAATGAAACAAAATGAGCAACCTTGAAACAACCTACATGGGTATACCCATAAAAAGTCCCGTAATTTTAGGTGCATGTGAACTGACCTCAAAAGAAGATGCTTTAAAGAAAGCAGAACAAGAAGGCGTAGCAGCAGTGGTATATAAATCAATATTTGAAGAGCAAATACAAATGGATAACCTCATGCATGATGAGCTTCTCGAAGAATATGAAGATATTCATGCAGAGATGATAACGATTCATCCCAACATTGATCAATCAGAAATTGAGCACTATCTAGTTCAACTACGTAAAGCAAAAGAGAGTGTTACAATTCCAATTATTGCTAGTCTTAATGCAGTAAACGAGTCTTCATGGATCCGTTATGCTACATTGATTGAGGAAACAGGGGTTGATGGTATTGAACTTAATCTTTATCAAACACCAACACGTTTTGATCTTGACGCTTCCTACATAGAGAAGCATCAAATTGAAATAGTTTCAAAGATTAAAAATAAGTTATCCATACCGATAAGCGTTAAGCTCAGCCCCGATTACACTAACATACTTAATTTAGTTCAGCAACTTGACAAAACAGGTGTGGATGCAGTGGTATTGTTTAATGCATTTTTTCAACCCGATATTGATATTGATAAAGAGAAACATAAAAAATCATTTAATTTAAGCAGAAGAGGAGATTATAAAAAATCTTTACGTTATGCAGGAATGCTCCATGATAGAATACAAGCTGATGTGTGTAGTAGTTGTGGTGTATTTAATGGTGAAGACGTAATTAAGCTGCTTCTTTCAGGAGCATCATGCGTACAGGTTGTAAGTGCTGTTTATAAGTATGGAGTATCTGTAATTTCAGATATCAACCGCACTGTTTCAAACTGGATGGAGAAGAAGGGATACAATTCTATTGAAGATTTTAAAGGAAAATTATCCGATTCAGCTCTTAATAAAAATGATAGTTTGCTTGTCTACAAAAGAGCACAGTATATTGACTTGATTCTCAATTCCGATACAATTTTTGGAGAGAAGTTATAAGAAATTTATTTGTAAATATAAAAAGGGGGAGTATAGGTTGCAGCAGCAATATTACTCCCTCTTTTATGATAATAAATTGCCGAAAATTATATCACCCTAGGAGGAAATTCAAATCATCTTCTTCTGACAATTCAACAGGTTCCCGGCCATATTTAAAAACTCTAGCTTTTCGATTACCTATTAACACCAAATCATCATCTTCTAGCTTTAGCATTGTACCTTCACGTAGGCCAACAACAAAAGTCTCTTGGTTAACCTCAATAAATTCATTTATACGCACTTCTCTGGTTTCGCCACCATGATTTGCTGGATTGTCATCTAGGTAATGTGGGTTAATCTGAAATGGAATAAGTTTAAGTGTTTTGAATTTTATTGGTTCAACAATCGGCATATCGTTGGTGGTTTTGAGTGATGGGCAAGCAATATTAGAACCTGCACTCCAGCCAACATAGGGCGTGCCTTGTTTTACTTTTTTTCTGATTACCTTCATCAATCGTTTTTCTTGGAGCATTTTTACAAGCTGCCAAGTATTACCCCCACCTACAATAATTGTATCGGAGTTTTCTATAGCTTCTTTAGGGTTAATAAATCTGTGAAGGCTTGTAACGTGGAGTCCGATTTCGGCGAAACGATCGTTTACTTTTCGCTCATATTCTTCAAATGAAAATGTAACTGCCGCATATGGTATGAATATGGCATTTGCGGGTTTTTCTCCCAAAAAAGATTTTATTTTGTTTTTTGGATAGTTTAAATATTCTTCACCCGGATTAGTGGAGTTGCTAATTAAAAGGAGTCGCATAGTTTATTCTTTTATTTGTTGTCAAATACAAATATATAGAAAATCAGGCAAAAAGTATTTTATTACTCTGAAATGGGCTAAATTTGTAGTTATAAAGTTTTTAATAATTGCCGTAAGTATATTACTAGTCTAGATTGTACATAATGAATGATTTAATAAAACAAATAAGGACAGACCTTAGATTATCTATGAGTGGTGCTGTATCAGCAAGTATGCGGAGTAAAGGTGTGAACTACAGAATGAATTTTGGTGTTTCTACACCAAGAATTAAACAAATATCTGAAAAATACTCGAAGGATAAATTACTTGCTGAAACTCTTTGGAAAGAAGACGTACGTGAATTGAAGATTCTGGCGACCATACTCTATCCTTGGGAACAATACACTAAAGAAAATGCAAATAAATGGATTCTTGATAACTATGATCAAGAAATGCGAGAACAGCTCTGCAAAAATCTTTTTCAAAACCTCTCATTTGCTGATGAACTTGTTGAGGAATGGGCAAGTAACGAAACGGAGTATATTCGTGCTACAGCATATTGGCTTTTTGCCCGATTGTGTATAATTAAATCCGATGTTGTAGATAAAATTAAATCGCAAAAGGTGATCGGTCATACAATCAATGATTTAAGGGCTGAGTCGTTATTACTGCGTCAATCTGCACTTAATGCGCTAAAATTTTACGGTCGTCTTTCAGAGGAGAATGCCTCTTTTGTTTTACAGGCAGTTAATTCTTTTGAAGAATCAAGGAATGCTGTTGAAGTGGAGATGTTTAATCTATTGAAATTCGAATTTGGATATGATAATTGAGAGATAACAATCATTTGTATCACTCTTTGAAATTCTTTTTTATGAAAAACATTGATAGTAAGATGTTTAAGATTAAGAAACCTCCGCTACCGGCAAAAAATATCCCTTTCCATTGAGGAAATATAATAAGTGAAACGATTGATGCAATTGCCAATAATGCAATTATGATCCACAATATAGTAATCGCTTTCTTCTTTTTAGCCATATATAAGTAATAGTTAATCTGTTTTTTCTTTACTCATGATGATATGGTTCATTGTTCAAGATAGTCATTGCACGATACAATTGCTCAGAAAATAAAAGTCTTACCATCTGATGAGTAAATGTCATCTTTGAGAGTGATATTTTTTCATTTGATATCTTTTTTATTTCTTCTGAGAGCCCATAGGGTCCACCGATTATAAAGACCATACGTTTTGAAATAGAGACCATTTTCTTCTCAATGTATTTTGCAAATTGAACAGAACTAAATTGTTTGCCTTTGTCATCCAGCAACACAATATAATCCGAAGGTTGTAAGCACTTTCGGATACTTTCTCCTTCCAAAATTATTTGCTCCTTTTCCGATATCTTCTTGCCTTTTTTAATATCCGAAATGGTTTTCATTTCTACTGGTATATAAAAATTTACTCTCTTTAAGTAATCATCAATTAATTGGGAAATGAGTCTATCGTCTGTTTTACCTATTGCAATTAATGTCAATTTCATAAGCTTTTAACAAAATGTTTTTAAATATAGGTACATGAATAATACTCACTACCTATTAAAAAACCATTTGTAATTACAAATATAGCCGATTAATTTGTATTTTTGCATAAATTATTTATATGAAATTATTAACAAAACAGGCTCTTGGTTGTTCTTATGAGGGGTTGTCTTGTTTATTAGAACCTTTAAAATGGATAAAAAAGAGTTAATGGATAGTCTTCTAGAATTGGCATTTGCAGAAGATATAGGTGAAGGGGATCACACAACCTTATGCTGTATTTCGCCAACGGAGCAAGGAGCATCAAAACTATTAATAAAAGAAGAAGGTATATTAGCCGGTATAGAAATAGCGAAAGCAGTTTTCAGTAAGTTAGATTCAGAGCTTGAAATTGAGGTATATATTGAGGATGGGTCTCGGGTGAAGCCCGGAGATGAGGCTTTTGTTGTTAGAGGCAAAGTTCAATCAATATTGCAAGCCGAGCGACTTGTTCTTAATATTATGCAAAGGATGAGCGGTATTGCAACTATAACAAATAAATATGTAAAGTTACTGAAAGGAACAAAAGCTAAAGTTCTAGATACACGCAAGACCACTCCGGGAATGCGAATATTGGAAAAACAGGCTGTAAAAATTGGTGGAGGTGTTAATCACAGAATTGGTCTTTTTGATATGATACTTCTAAAAGACAATCATGTTGATTTTGCGGGGGGCATAGAAAACGCTGTAAAAAGAGCTCAACAATATCTTAAAGACAAAAATAAAAATTTGAAAATAGAAATTGAAGTAAGGAGCATTGATGAATTAAAAGAGGCACTCAGGCTGGGAGGAGTTGACAGAATTATGCTAGATAATTTTACAACCGATAGTACTCGCGATGCTGTAGAAATAGTAAATGGCAGAGTAGAGCTCGAATCTTCAGGAGGTATTACTTTCGATACAATAAGGGATTATGCCCTAACCGGGGTAGATTTTATATCCGTAGGAGCCCTTACACATTCAGTAAAAAGTCTCGATATGAGTCTTAAAGCTGTTTAATTATTTTAAAGTGGTATTTTCAAAATGAGTGTAAATATTAATAAGCAGGAGCTGCTTGATAAGAGATATATGAGAATGGCTTTTATATGGTCTGAGAACTCATACTGTAAACGTCGAAAAGTGGGAGCACTTTTAGTAAAAGATAAAATGATAATCTCTGATGGTTATAATGGTACGCCTTCAGGATTTGAAAATATATGTGAGGATGAAAACAATGTGACGAAGCCATACGTCTTACACGCCGAGGCCAATGCAATAACGAAGATTGCACGGTCAAGCAATAGCAGTGATGGAGCAACTCTTTATGTAACCTCATCTCCATGTATTGAGTGTGCTAAACTGATTATTCAAGCCGGCATAAAACGTGTTGTGTATTCTGATGCTTACAGATTAAGCGATGGGATTGAGCTTCTAAGCAGGGCCGAAATTGAGCTTGTTTTAGTGGAGTCGCAATAAAAAAACCGAATAAATTGATGAGTTCAGATAAAAGAAAAGGAACTTGGTTACCCGTATGGATTGCCGTTGGAATTGCAATAGGTATATTCATAGGTAATAAGTATGGTGTGGTTGGCAGAACTGGCATAGTAGATGGTTATGGTAAAATTGGAGCTGTCTTAAACTATGTGCGTGAATCGTATGTAGACACCGTAAACATGTATCAGGTAGTAGAAGATGCATTGCCAAATATAATACAAGAGTTAGACCCTCACTCCGAATACATTTCTGCAGAAGATATGAAAAGGGTCAATGAATCGCTCGAAGGACATTTCTCCGGAATAGGAGTAAGCTTTTATGTGCTGAGAGATACTATTGTTGTTACAAGTATAGTGCCCGGCGGACCTTCTGAAGCAGCAGGTATTGTGCCATGGGATAGGATTGTAACAGTTGATGATGAAGTTATTGCAGGCACAAATATAAAAAATGAAGATGTCTTAAAACAACTCCGTGGCGAAGGCGGTACACAAGTTAAGCTCGGAATCAGGAGAGATAACCGTGATGAGTTGCAAGATATAACAGTTACACGGGGCGATATTCCGATGAATAGCGTAAATGCATCTTATATGCTAACCGATAGAGTTGGTTTTATTAAGCTCGGTGTAAATTTCGGATTTAATACATTCAGTGAATTTATTTCAGCAATATCAAAACTAAAAAGCCAAGGTGCCAATTCGTTTGTAATAGACTTGAGAGGAAATGCCGGAGGATCTTTAGAAGTGGTAGTAGCCATGGTAAATGAATTTCTGCAAAAAGGAGATCTGATAGTTTATACTGAAGGAAGAAATTTCCCTCGTACAGATAATTACGCAAACGGTTCCGGCACATGCAAAGAAGACGATGTAATAGTACTAATAGATGAACTCAGTGCCTCTGCAAGTGAGATTTTTGCCGGTGCAATTCAAGATCATGATCGTGGTTTAGTGATTGGGCGACGCTCTTTTGGTAAAGGGTTGGTGCAGAGTCAAAGACTTTTCCCTGACGGATCTGCAGTAAGGCTCACAGTTGCAAGATATTATACTGCTTCCGGGCGGTCTATTCAACGTGGCTATGAAAAGGGGAGATATGAAGAATATGAAATGGATGCTATAAACAGATATATTAGTGGCGATTATGCAAATATAGATACAGTATCAAACAATCTCATACCTCACCAAACATTGGGCAACAGAGTTGTTTATGGTGGAGATGGAATAATGCCCGATATATTTATTCCTCGCGACACCGTTGGCATTAATTCCTATTTCAATACAGTTGTGAATATGAGGTTAGATGAGAAATATGCAATGTTGTATTCAGACAACAATAGAAGTAAACTGCAAGAATTTGATACGTGGCAAGACCTTTACAGGTATCTGCGTCAACAACCATTGTTGCTAAATTTGGTTAGCTATGCAGACAATAATGGTGTCAGAAGAAGGCCATATTTCATTCAGGAGTCTAGCGAATTGTTTGAGAAAAATTTACACGCTTATATAGTAAGAAACTTTTTTGGTGAAGAATCTTTCTGGAATGCCTATTATATTGACGATCCTCTGATTCAAAAAGGAGTTGAGCTTATTGAAACAGGCAAAACGTCACCAGAGAGTATTATTAATGAGGAATATAGGTAGAAGTAAGATTCATATCTTTTTAATTTATGAGTAAAATAATAAAAAACTTTTTAGCACGAAGGGTGCTTTCGAGGACTGCTATCCTTTTCTTAGATACATTAATGATAGTGTGCTCTTGCCTGTTCATGTATCTGTGGTGGTACGGCTTTGAGGGGTTGACATCTGAAGTTAGAAGAGATGGTTCAACGTTGTTTTTAATTCTTGTGTTTTTTAATTTTATTGCATTTTTATCGCTACGCACATTTAGTGGGATATTGCGTTTCTCCTCTTTTACAGACTTATTGAGAATTATATACGCATTGGGGTTGGGTTATGGTGCAACACTAATCGTAGTACTTATTTTGAAATATTACAACGATACTTTTCATCTTACTTTGCAAGTGTTTAGTTCCATATTCTTTTTAAACTCCTTTCTAATGATTCTCTCCAGAATTATCGTCAAAGAGGTTTATGAGGCAATAACAGGTAATAGTGCAAAGCCTGTGAACGTTTTTATATATGGTACTAAGCAAGCGGGTATTAGTGTAGCAAAAGCAATTAAGGGGAATAGTGAATTTAATTATCGTGTTTTAGGTTTTATCTCAGATGAAACTCATATGGTTGGTAAAGAATTGATGGGAGCTACAATTCATGCCAATAATGACAATTTATTTAGTGTGTTGGAAAGCAAGGATGTGAAAACTATCATCGTTTCACCTCAGAAGTTGGAAGAAATTAAAAACTCAAACCTGCTGGCAAATTTTGTAGATCATGATCTATCGTTGCTTACTACAGTTCCTTTAAACGAATGGAATGGATCTTTGAAAAGCAAGGAGCAGATTAAAGATGTGCAGATTGAGGATCTATTGTCACGCGATCCCATACGAATAAATATGTATGAGATTGCTTCAAATATTCAGGGCAAACGCATTATGGTAACAGGTGCTGCCGGCTCAATAGGTAGCGAAATAGTTAGACAGGTAGCTTCTTTCAATCCAAATAGCCTCATTTTGGTTGATCAAGCAGAAACACCACTGAATGACTTGAAATTAGAGATTAAAGAAAAATGGAAAAATTTAAAAATCGAGATAATTGTTGCAAGTGTAAACAATCATTCTCGCATGGATAAAGTTTTTTCAAAAACAAGACCTCATTTTATCTTCCATGCAGCTGCATATAAACATGTACCTATGATGGAAGTGAATGTTTCAGAAGCCGTACAAACAAATATTTTAGGAACAAAGGTTATTTCAGACTTAGCAGTAAAGTATAACGCTAATAAATTTGTAATGGTTTCTACCGATAAAGCGGTAAACCCTTCTAATGTAATGGGATGTTCTAAGAGAATTTGCGAAATATATGTGCAATCTCTTTCAAGACACTTACAAAATAGAGGAGAAAATAATACGCAATTTATTACTACAC
Organism: uncultured Proteiniphilum sp.; assembly: GCA_964647535.1. Taxonomy (GTDB): domain Bacteria; phylum Bacteroidota; class Bacteroidia; order Bacteroidales; family Dysgonomonadaceae; genus Proteiniphilum. The sequence continues at coordinate 2,768 of CAZYGE010000021.1, read as the reverse complement.
GTTTTGGTAATGTATTGGGTTCTAACGGTTCAGTGATACCTCTGTTTAAGGAGCAAATAAAACATGGAGGTCCCGTTACGGTTACTCATCCAGAGATAATTAGATATTTTATGACAATACCCGAAGCATGTCAACTCGTGCTTGAGGCAGGTGCCATGGGTAAAGGAGGAGAAATATTTATTTTTGATATGGGTAAACCGGTTAAGATTCTGGATCTAGCAAAAAGAATGATAAGGCTATCTGGATCGGCAAATGTAAAAATTGAATTTACAGGTTTGAGAGAGGGAGAAAAACTGTATGAAGAGCTTTTGAGCAATGCGGAGCATACTAAACCAACTCATCACGAAAAGATTATGATTGCTCAAGTTCGTGAATATGAATATCAGAAAGTAACCCAATTGATAGACACACTTATAAGAAATTCATACGAATATGATGATATGAGAACAGTTAGAATGATGAAGGAGATTGTACCGGAGTTTCAAAGTATAAACTCGCCGTTTGAAGCCGTGGATAAAATCCTTCAAAAAATATCTAAGGAGTCTATTTAAATATATTATCCTTACTCAAGTTGCTTTGCATATCACACAGTTTTGTATAATACCCATTCTGGGCATAAAGAGAGTCGTGTTTGCCAGATTCCACAATTTCGCCTTCAAGCATAACGCAAATCAAATCAGAATTTTTTATTGTTGATAGTCTGTGTGCAATAATTATAGTAGTTCGGTCTTTCATTAACTCATCCAGCGCTTCTTGAACCAGTCTTTCAGAATCGGTGTCTAAAGCAGATGTAGCTTCATCCAGAATAAGTATGTCGGGGTTCTTTAAAATGGCTCTGGCAATGCTTATACGTTGTCTTTGGCCACCCGATAGCTTACCGCCTCGATCTCCAATGTTAGTATAATAACCATTTTCAGTTGCCATAATAAACTCATGGGCATTGGCAATCTTAGCAGCTTCAATAATTTGATTTTCAGTTGCTTCTTTTACACCAAAAGCTATATTGTTATAAAAGCTGTCATTAAAAAGTATTGGGTCTTGATTTACATTTCCCATTAGTGACCTTAAGTCTTTAATCTTTAGGTCCTTTATGTTGATTCCATCAATGTATATACCTCCTTTTTGTATGTCATAAAATCTCGGAAGAAGGTCTGCCATTGTGGATTTACCCGAGCCAGATTGTCCAACGAGTGCAACAGTTTTTCCTTTATCAATCTTGAGATCAACCCCCTTTATCACCCAGTCTGTATTATATTTAAACCAAACATTCTTATATTCTATGTGTTTGTTGAAAAAAAGTTTAGCAGGCTTTTCTGGGTCTACAATGGGATTCTTTGCACCAAGAACTTTATCAATCCTTTCCATGGAAGCCAATCCGCGCTGAACTGCATATGCTGACCGTGAGAATTCTTTAGCCGGATTTATTATACTATAGAATATAGTTAGATAATAAATAAATGTGGCCGCATCAATAACACCATAATTACCAAGAATTAATGATCCGCCAAACCAAAGTACAATAGCTATCGTGATAGTACCCAAGAGTTCACTCATAGGATGGGCAAGCTGTTGTCTTCGCGAGATTCGATTAGACAGTTTCCTAAATTGATTGCTGCCACTGTGAAAGCGCTTTGATATTTTATCTTCTGCCACAAATGCCTTTATAATGCGCAGTCCGCTTAGAGTTTCCTCGACTTGCGACATTAATTCACCCCACATGTTTTGCGCTTCAAATGATTTTCTTTTTAGATTTCTCCCAACTCTACCCATTATAAAACCCATAATTGGCAATACAATCAATACAAAGAGTGTAAGTTGCCAACTTAGTATTGTCATTGTGGTTAGATATATAATAATAAGTATAGGGTTCTTGAAAAGCATATCGAGTGAACTCATTACGGAGTTTTCAACCTCATTTACATCACCTGAAATTCTTGCAAGTATATCACCCTTTCTTTCTTCCGAAAAGAATCCTAGAGATAATGATAGTATTTTATCATTTATGTTATTACGTATATCTTTTACTACCCCAGTACGAATTGGGATTATAAAATATGACCCAAAATATGCCGAGGCTGTTTTGAGCAGAGTCATTACAATTAAAAAGACTGCCAGCAACATTAGGGTATAACTAGCACCATATGTTTCTATTAACGAAGTTACATACCAGTTTACGTTATTGAGCACAACCTCAATAAAGGGTTCGTCTGTGCCCTTCAAGGGAATGAATTCAAATGTAGATTGGTTAACCTTAAATAAAACTTGCAGTATTGGAATGATTGTTGCCAGAGAAAAAACATTAAGTATAGCTGTGAGCATGTTGAAGAAGAATGCCAGAAATACATATTTTCTATATGGTGGTAAAAATCTTTTTAAAATGTGGATGATACCCTTCATTAATAGTCTTTTTTTGAAATTTTGCGCAATATACGCATAAAATATGGTTAAACATTAATACTCATCCTTGTCATGCTAACTCTTTATTTAAGGATACTAGGTAGGACACAGATGTGAGCAATGTAGTATTTTATGCGAATTATGTATATTCATTCTTCCAAGAAGAACTAGTATAATATCATCTGGGTGACAATTATTGAAAAAAAAGACGATTTTATTTGACTTCTTATTTCTTTGATAATCTTGAGGTTGTCTCTTTTTTGAAAATAAAGATGAAGAATAATTGAAAATTAATTGCAGAATTGTTTGTGTGGTAAAATATAATCTCTATCTTTGCACCCGCTTTTGGAAGGAAGTTTATTCCTACTGGG
>CAZYGE010000020.1:0-34272 GCA_964647535.1 uncultured Proteiniphilum sp. | reverse complement strand
AATAAACCAAAACTTTTTGTAACTTTGTCTGAATTTTAGGTAAAAGAAAATAACAGATTTATTTATGACGAATCCAATAACTAAGCGTATCGAACTGTCAGACGGACGGGAGATTACGCTGGAAACGGGAAAGCTGGCCAAACAGGCTGATGGTTCCGTTACATTACGTGTAGGAGAAACTTTTTTACTTGCTACAGTTACTGCAGCCAAAGACGCTTCTCCAGGTGTTGATTTTATGCCACTACAAGTGGAGTATAGAGAAAAATATGCCTCTGCGGGACGTTTTCCGGGTGGCTTCTTGAAACGCGAAGGAAGACCATCTGACTCGGAGATATTGACAAGCCGTCTTATCGACCGTGTTTTGCGTCCATTATTTCCTGAAGATTACCATGCTGATGTTTTTGTTAATGTGATCCTTTTCTCTTCTGATGGAAAAGAGATGCCGGATGCACTTGCAGCTCTTGCTGCTTCTGCTGCTCTTGCCGTTTCGGATATTCCTTTTAACGGTCCGATATCTGAGGTACGTGTTGCACGAATTGACGGTAAACTTGTGGTAAACCCACAGTTTGATGATCTTGCGAAAGCCGACATGGATCTTATGGTTGGCGCTACCATCAACGACATTATGATGGTAGAAGGTGAGATGAGTGAGGTTTCTGAAGCTGATATGCTTGAAGCAATAAAATTTGCTCATGAAGAGATTAAGAAACAGTGTCAGGCTCAGATTGAATTGTCTGAAATGGCTGGCACGACCGTTAAGCGCGAATATAGTCATGAAGAAAACGATGAAGATTTAAAGAAACAAGTTTGGGACGATTGCTATGCTCCTGCTTATGAAGCGGCTTCTTCTCAAAATCCTAATAAGCACGAACGTTTAGCTGCATTTGAAAATGTGCTTGCTAAATTTCTTGAAACTATTCCTGAAGAAGAGCTTGAGGAAAAATCTCCTCTAATTAAGCGTTATTATCACGAGGTTGAAAAAGAAGCTATGCGCCGAAGTATTCTTGATGAAGGCAAACGTCTTGATGGAAGAGAAACTACAGAAATTAGACCTATTTGGAGTGAGGTTGACTTCATTCCCGGACCCCACGGTTCGGCACTTTTCACTAGAGGTGAGACTCAATCACTTACAACTGTTACGTTAGGAACTAAGCTTGATGAGAAGATGGTGGATGATGCTTTGGTAAAAGGACATGATAGATTTTTACTACATTATAACTTCCCTCCGTTTTCAACAGGTGAAGCTAGACCACAACGTGGAACCGGGCGTCGTGAAATTGGTCACGGTAACCTTGCTAACAGAGCACTTAAGAGAATGATACCCACAGATTATCCATACGTAATTAGGGTGGTGTCTGATATTCTGGAATCAAACGGTTCTTCTTCGATGGCTACTGTTTGTGCAGGTACGCTTGCACTAATGGATGCTGGTGTGAAGATAAAAAAACCTGTTAGCGGTATAGCTATGGGATTGATTTCTGAGAATAAAGGTGAAAAATATGCTATCCTTTCTGATATTCTAGGTGATGAAGACCACCTTGGTGATATGGACTTTAAAGTTTGTGGAACCAAAGATGGTATAACGGCAGCTCAAATGGATATTAAGGTAGACGGGCTGTCTTATGAGATTCTTGAAAATGCACTTGCACAGGCAAAAGCCGGTAGAGAGCATATCTTGAATAAAATGCTGGAAACATTGCCTGAAACACGTTCAGATATGAAGCCACATGCTCCACGTATAGAAGCTTTAGAAATTCCTAAAGATTTCATTGGTGCCGTAATTGGACCCGGAGGTAAAATTATTCAAGGCATTCAAGAAGAAACAGGTGCTATAATAACTATTGAGGAGAGAGATAATAAAGGTCATATTCAAATTTCTGCTACCAACAAAGCGGCAATTGATGCAGCAATGAATAAGATAAAAGGCATTGTTGCAGTTCCTGAAGTTGGAGAAGTGTATGAAGCGACTGTGCGTTCAGTAATGCCTTACGGTTTATTCTGTGAGTTCTTGCCAGGCAAAGATGGTTTACTGCATATTTCAGAGATTGACTGGGCACGCATTGAAAGGATTGAAGATACCGGTATTAAAGAGGGTGACAAGATTAATGTAAAACTAATTGATGTTGACTCGCGTACAGGTAAATTTAAACTTTCACGTAAAGTGTTGTCACCTCGTCCTCCAAGAGAAGACAATAGTAACTAATATTATTTTTGATATAATTTAAAAAGCGAACCTCAAATTGAAGTTCGCTTTTTTTGACTTTATCTTTATGTTGGTTATCCTAAGAATGATATTAACACACCTGCAGCTACTGCCGAACCAATTACTCCAGACACGTTACTCGACATACAGTATTGCAATATGTGGTTAGACTTATCATACTTTAATGCAAGTTCATTTGCTACACGTGATGCCATTGGTACGGCACTAAGACCAGTAGCACCAATAAGTGGATTGATTTTCTTTTTTGCGTTTTTATTATAAAGCTTAGTCGCAATGATACCACTGGCAATTGAGATAGCAAATGCAAAGAGTCCGAGAACGAGTATGCCTATTGTTTGCCATCTGAGGAATACTTCTGCGGGCATTGTTGCTCCCACACATATCCCAAGAAATATTGTAGCGGTGTTCATAATAGGCCCTGATGCGGCATCTGCTAATCTTGCTGTATTTGGACCAATTTCTTTAAGAAGGTTGCCCAACATTAGCATTCCAATTAATGGAGCAGCAGAGGGCACGAGAACAGATACTACTAAAGTTAAAACAATAGGGAATAAAATCTTAACTATTCTAATATGCTTAATTTCATGTTTGGAAGGGAATTCTCTATCCATTTTTCTCATGTGAATTTTAAATTCATCCTCTTTCATTAGCAAATTAGCTACGGCAGGAATAATTATCGGCACCATTGCCATATAAGAATATGCTGCAATTGCAATTGGACCTAATAGATGAGGGGCTAATTGAATAGTTGTATAAATAGCCGTTGGTCCATCGGCACCCCCTATAATACCCATTGAAGCCGCCTCAGGAAGAGTATAACCCATTAAAACAGCGAGTATAACTACTGTAAAAATACCAATTTGTGCTGCTCCTCCAAAAAAGGCAAGCCTAAGGTTTCTAAGCATTGGACCAAAGTCGGTTAATGCACCCACACCCATGAAAATAATTGGTGGTAATAAACCTGTTTTTATTAGTGAGTAATATAGAAAATTAATGATACCATAATTTTCGGCTATTTCGGCAAAGTTCATGAGACTTCCATCGGGGTTTAATACCATATCAGACTCTACAACAGCTAATCCTGCACCGGGCAAGTTTGCAAGAAGTACTCCAAACCCAATAGGAACCAATAGGAGTGGTTCGTACTGCTTGAAGATACCCATATATAACAGTGCTCCGGATATAATCCACATAAGCATTGTACCCCACTCCGTACCTATAAGCCCTGTTGTTTCGAAAAGACTTGTAAAAAATTCACCCATTTCTACTTAACTTTTATGAGAATATCTTCCTCTTCAACAGATGCGCCATTGGCGACACTAATCTCTGTAACTGTTCCTTCAACTTCAGAAGAAATTGCATTATAGGTTTTCATTGATTCAATATAACCGATAATATCATTTACCTTAATTTTGTCACCGATTTTGATTGGTTTTTCTGACGCGTCTTTAGTTAAAAAGAATTTACCCTCTAGTGGAGAAGCAACTTCTTTTGTGACTCCGCTGGAAGATTCAGGTGCTTTTGATTCCGTTGCTTTTTGAACCTGAGCAGGTGCTGCTGCAACAGCAGAATCTGAGGAACCTTCTTCACCATTTTGTGGGTATGAAATATTAACTACAAACTCTTCGTTATCTATATTCACTATCATCGATTTTGGTTGATAGTTGTTACCAGATGAGAATACTGCAGGAACTTCTGACACATCTAATGTCTCTGAAGCATCACTTTTAGCTCTCTTTTTTTCTAGATCGGCTAGGAAGTATTTACGAGCATCTCCAGATTTGTATGCTCTATACTGCTCCGGGTGCATTGCTAGCTCAAACAGCTCTTCTTCATCTTCGCCCAATTTCCAGTTGTTCTTTTTCATTTCCTCACGGAATTCATCTAGTTTATCCGGATAAAGATCCTGTGGATTTCCTGTGTAGAATTCACGTCCCTGTTCTTTTGCCATTTCAACAAGTTCCGGTGCGAGTTCGCCTGGAAGTTTCCCTGAATTACCGAGGACCATATCCCAAACATTGTCGGCTATCATAGACCAGCGTTCTCTGTCTTTTTCGAGTTGCACAACATTCATTAGGGCAAGATTTTTTACATACTGGCTAAATGGCGTTACTAGCGGTGGGTAGCCTACCTTCGGCCATACGTATGAAACTTCCTCAAATAATTTGATCATCAATTCATCTTGTGTTAACTCGGGTTTATCGCGCTTTCTTTTCCATTTATTAAGGGATTTGAGATTATCCTCTAGATCTGACATAAGACTTCCCATCATACCTCCTGGTAGACCGGGACCTATTAGTAGAGAATTCATTACTCTGTTCTTTGGATTTATATAATATCCAAGAAAATCATCCATGAACTTTTGTGTAAGTGACCGTACTTTCATATATGCCTTCATATTTATTTCGGGCACTTGGTAACCTGCGTCTTTCAGCATTGCTTGAACGGCAAGTAAATCGGCATGTCCTGTACCCCAGGAAAGAGGTTCCATTGCAACATCTATATATTCTGCACCATTATTCGCAGCTTCAAGTATAGATGCCATTTGGAAACCGGGACCTGCATGTCCGTGATACGTTATTGGTATATTTGGATGGCTGTTTTTGATATTTTTGATTATTTTTCCAATGGAAACAGGACGACCAACACCTGCCATATCTTTAATACATATTTCATCTGCGCCCATTTCTATCAGAGTATTGGCTAAATTGGTGTAATACTCGATTGTGTGTACAGGTGATACTGTAAGGCTCAAAGCTGCCTGAGATATCATTCCGGCTTCTTTTGCGAACTTTATTGAGTTCTCGAGATTACGAGGATCGTTCAGACCATCAAAAGAACGAGAAATATCAGTACCTTGTTTTTTCTTAAGTTGAAACATAAGTTTGCGTACATCAGCCGGAACAGGACTCATACGTATACCGTTTAATGCTCGTTCAAGCATGTGTGTTTGTATACCTGCATCGTTAAATGGTTGGGTCCAATCTCGTACCGCTTTGTTTGGATTTTCACCGAAAAGAAGGTTTATCTGCTCAAAACCACCTCCGTTTGTTTCTACTCGATCAAAACAACCCATATCTATGATAGCGGGAGCAACCTCTGTAAGTTGCTCAACCGTTGGCACATACTTACCTGCCGATTGCCACATGTCTCTGTAAAGAAGACCAAATTTTATCACTTTTGCCATATATGTATATTATTTATCAGTTTTTACTTATTGAGTCTATCTTGCCACTCCCTTGAGTTGCAATTTCAACAGCAGCAACAATTGCTGCAATTTTTTTAGAGTCTTTGCCACGAGTTTCTGCATTATTGCCTTTATTGTCATCTTCTGTAAGATATTTATTTGTAATGTTTATTAGAAGATTACCAATACCCACAACGAGCCAGAGAACCAGAATTACCATTATAATACCTATACCGAGTAGAAATAATGCAGTTTGGATGTTTTCCATTTCTATACTATTTAATTATACATTTTGATTTTTACAATTCACAATTTGAACTAAATAATGCAGCTTCTTAAACTCAAAAATACTAATAATTATCACTTTATGCACGAAAAGATGCATTATGTGCATTTTTTTAATAATGTTTAAGTTTAATAGTATGAGAGTTAATATTCGTCTTTGGTGTGATTAAGTTTTAAAGCTTTTACCATTTCAACAACAACTATTGGAACAAGTGAAAGTGCCAATACATATACCCAATGCATTGCATCCAATGTAACCAAACCGAAGATGTTCATTACGCCCGGAATTAGCATAACAACAAGCATTAGCAGACTTGATGCAAATATTGCTCCTATTAAAGCTTTATTACTTAATATGCTGGTTTTGAAAGAGGACATTTTGTTAGAATGGAGGTTGCGGATGTGGAATAACTGTGAGAAACCTAGCACTCCAAACGCCATGGTTTGACCAAATGCGCCCGGATTTTCGACTCCCATGCTTATGCCGTGATTTTTTCCGATAATATATGCAGCTAACGAGATGAGCCCTATTGTTGACCCCTGATAAATAATTCTCATTACCACACCTTTCGTAAAGAAACCCTTTTTGGGGTCTCTTGGTTTACGTGTCATTATATCTTTTTCTGCAGGATCCATACTAAGTGCTAGAGCGGGAAGACTATCTGTAACCAAATTTATCCAGAGTATTAAAATTGGTGATAATGGGTTGCCGAGATTGAATATGGATGCTATAAATATTAGAAGCACTTCTCCAGTATTAGCAGATAAAAGAAACTGAATTACTTTGAGTATGTTATCGTAGATGCGCCTCCCCTCCTCCACTGCACTTACTATAGTAGCAAAATTGTCGTCAGTCAAGACCACATCAGAGGCGTCCTTTGCAACTTCTGTACCTACAATACCCATTGCTACACCTATATCTGCTTGCTTGAGTGCAGGGGCATCATTTACTCCGTCACCGGTCATAGCAACTATATCGCCGTGTTTTTGCCATGCCTTTACAATGCGTACTTTGTGTTCAGGTGCCACACGAGCATAAACGGTGTAATCGTGTATACCGCTAAAGAGCATTTCATCATCAATTTCCTCTAAATCCGTTCCCGTAGCTGCCTCGTCGTCATCTTCATAAATGCCAATTTCTTCTGCTATTGCTATCGCTGTCACTTTATGGTCTCCGGTGATCATAACCGGTTTGATTCCTGCACTCTTGCATTTCTTAACCGCTTCTATTACCTCCGGACGTGCCGGATCTATCATACCAAGAAGTCCTATAAATACAAGACCATTTTCTACATTCGAAGCATCCACTTTCTCCGGAATTGAATCTATCTCCTTATATGCAACTGAAAGAACACGAAGGGCAGACTTTGCCATTTGTTCATTTTGATTTCTTATAGTTTCAATATCTTCATTTGTAATGGATCTGATTTCACCATTTAAAAGTATGTGTGTGGTGACGTTTAACACTTCATCTAACCCACCCTTTACATTAACATGGAGCTTGTTTTCTTCCATCTTATTGATGGTTGACATTCTTTTTCTTTCTGAATCGAAAGGTACTTCTTGGATTCTAGGAAATTTCTTTTCAATTTCATTTTTATTGTATCCACGCTTGAGGGCAATATCAACTATTGCTGTTTCGGTTGGGTCACCTGTTAATTCATGACTACCGTCATCCAGAATCTTCAGATGAGCATCGGTGCACATAAGAGCTGCAGTGAGTAACATCTCTTCATCTTTTTGAACTTCAGTGTGTTTGGAAGGATCTCTAAAGTCTATTTTATTCTCAGCGGCCAAACCTTCAACAACAGTCATTTTGTTCTGTGTGAGGGTACCTGTTTTATCTGAGCATATGACTGTTGTACTGCCTAATGTTTCTACCGAGGGTAAAGTCCTTACAATAGCATGCTGTTTTACCAGACGTTGAACACCTATTGCAAGTACTACTGTTGCTACAATTTGTAGCCCCTCCGGAATAGCTGCTACTGCAAGACTCACAGCCATCATAAACATTTCTAGTATATCGTTACCATATAGTATGCCGATTACAAAAATTAAAGCACATATAACTAACGCTACATATCCTAGAACTTTACCGAGTTGTTCTAGACGTTTGCTCATTGGAGTTTCAGTCGCTTTCGTATTTTGTAACATATGGGCAATTTTTCCCACTTCGGTATTCATACCAGTACCAACAATAACACCTTTGCCCCTACCATATGTAACTATACTTGTAGAGAAGGCCATGTTAGTACGATCTCCCAGCGACACATCCTCTCCCTTGAGTTGATGAGTAATCTTGTCTACAGGTACCGATTCTCCGGTTAAAGCTGCCTCTTGAACTTTAAGATTTACAGCTTCTATCAGTCTCATATCGGCTGGAATGATATCTCCGGTATCTAGTACAACTATATCTCCCGGAACAATATCTATTGAACTAATTTCTTCTATTTGACCATTGCGTAAGACTTTGCTCTGTGGGGAACTCATCTTGTTTAAAGCTTCTAGAGAAGACTGAGCTCTGCGTTCTTCAATAGCACCTATGATGGCATTTAGAAGCAATATAGCGAGGATCACAATCGTCTCAACCAAACCTTCATTTTCCATCACTCCAATAACGCCCGAAACAATAGCAGCTATAAAAAGTATAACTACCATACTGCTTTTGAACTGATCAATGAAAATGGAAAGTAGAGATTTTTGCTTGAGGGATTCTAGCCTGTTTAACCCATATTTCTCTCTCCTTTTTTGAATTTCGTCGCTTGACAAGCCTTTTGTAGAATCCACGTTGAGATTCTGTAAAACCTTTTCGATGGATTGTTTATAATGTTGCTCCATATTTTGTAAATTAGTAACTCAAATGTTGATGTAAACAGTATATAAACATAATCTGAGTCATTATTTATGTTTTTTCATATATGTTCTATAACATAAACGTAACATTTTTTTTAATCACCCCTTTTGTATAAATTGCAAAAGTATTAAATGAAGCACGACTTTGCCGATTTACCACAGACGCAAAGTCTTTTTTGATACAAATAATAATAAGCTAATTATCAGATTAACATACGAATATAAGACATATATAAATTGACAAAATAAGAACTGAGGGAGAAAAGTGAGAATCAATATATAAATTAAACAATAATATTTTCTAATCATGAAAGTTTTCAAAACTAACCAAATTAAGAACATAGCCCTGATTGGTAATTCAGGGTCAGGAAAGACCACTCTCGCTGAAGCTATGCTTTTCGAGTGTGGTCTATTAAGACGACGCGGCACTATTGATGCAGAAAACACTGTAAGCGACTACTTCCCGGTTGAGAAAGAGTATGGATATTCGGTTTTCCCTTCGGTAATATCTTACGAATGGAAAGATAAACTGATGAATTTTATAGATTGCCCGGGTGCTGATGATTTTATTGGTGGTGTTGTAACAGCATTAAACGTTACTGACATGGCACTAATGCTAATTGATGCTGCACAGGGTGTAGAAGTTGGCACTATCAACCAATTTCGTTACGTAGATTCGTTGAAAAAGCCTGTGGTGCTGCTTGTTAACCAAATGGATCATGAAAAAGCCGACTATGATAACACAATCACAAGTTTGAAAGAAGTTTATGGCAATAAAATAACTCCTGTTCAATATCCTATTGGCACTGGAACTTCTTTCAACGGAATAATTGATGTTCTGAAACAAAAATATTATCATTGGGAACCTGATGCTACTGCACCGGAAGTATTAGAGATACCTGAAAATGAAAAGGAGAGAGCCGCAGAATATTATCAGGTTTTACTTGAGGCCGCTGCAGAGAATGATGAAGGACTTATGGAAAAGTTCTTTGATCAAGGCACTCTCACTGAAGAGGAAATGCGTGATGGAATACACAAGGGTATGCTAAGCCAAAGTTTATATCCGGTGTTCTGTTCTTCTGGAGAAAAAAACATGGCCGTGCACAGAGTAATGAACTTCTTAAGCATGGTTGCTCCATCTCCTGATGATATGCCAGCACCAATAAACTCAGAAGGTATTGAAGTGCAGCCGGAATCAACCGATCCTGCAAGCTTATATTTCTTTAAAACAACCGTAGAACCACATATTGGGGAAGTAAGTTATTTTAAAGTGATGTCTGGAATTGTGAAGGAGGGGGATGATTTTACAAATGTCAATCGTCAATCTAAAGAAAGACTTTCTCAAATTTATACCGTTGCAGGACAAATGCGTAACAGAGCATCTGAGCTTCATGCGGGAAGTATTGGTGCTGCAGTTAAACTAAAAGAAGTACGTACCGGAAATACTTTAAATGCCAAAGGTGCTGAACATAAATTTGATTTTATCAAATATCCGGAACCACGTTATCGTAGAGCAATTAAACCAGTTAGTGAGTCTAATTCAGAAAAAATGAATGAAGCTCTTAACCGTATGAGAGAAGAGGATCCTACTTGGTTAGTTGAAATTTCTAAAGAGCTCAAACAGACTATAGTATCGGGACAAGGAGAGTTTCATTTAAAAACATTGAAATGGCGTCTTGAAAACAACGATAAGATAGAAACAGAATATTTCGAACCTAAGATTCCTTATCGTGAAACGATTACAAAATCTGCACGTGCCGATTATAGACATAAAAAACAATCGGGAGGTGCCGGTCAGTTTGGTGAAGTGCACCTAATTGTGGAGCCCTATTCAGAAGGTATGGCACTACCTGAAGTTTATAAATTTAACGGTCAAGAATATAAAATACAAAATCGAGACACCCAAGTAGTGAATTTAGATTGGGGTGGTAAGCTAGTTTTTGTAAACAGTATCGTTGGAGGGTCTATAGACACTAGATTCCTTCCTGCTATCTTGAAAGGAATTATGGCTAGAATGGAGCAAGGTCCTCTTACCGGATCTTATGCTAGAGATGTGCGTGTAATTGTGTATGATGGAAAGATGCATCCGGTTGATTCTAATGAAATCTCTTTTATGCTTGCAGGTAGAAATGCGTTTATTACAGCTTTTAAAAATTCATCTCCCAAAATACTTGAACCTGTATATGATGTTACTGTATCGGTTCCAGGTGAATATATGGGTGACGTGATGAGCGACCTTCAGGGAAGACGTGCAATAATTATGGGAATGGAGAGTGAGAAAGGATTTGAGAAATTAAATGCTAAAGTACCACTAAAAGAAATGAGTTCTTATTCGACCTCATTGAGTTCAATAACCGGAGGAAGAGGTTCATTTTCAATGAAGCTTTCTGGATATGAGCTTGTACCTTCTGACGTTCAAGAAAAACTGCTCAAAGAATACGAAGCGCAGGAAAAAGATGACTAATAGTGTTTAAGTGTTATATAAATGATTAGGGCGACTTCGTAATGAAAGTCGCCCTAATTTATGACGTAGTCAAGCTTTAGAATTATTGTCAAGCCTACTACTAATTAGTTGAAATTGCTTTTTCAAGATTCCTTTTTAGTGCATCAAGAAAATCTTTGGTAGTGAGCCAGTTTTCACGTTTCATTTCAGAACCGTATACTAAGAGTGCAAGATCTTTTGTCATTTCACCATCTTCTACTGTTTCAATACACACCTGCTCAAGTTTATTGCAAAAATCTATCAACTGCTGATTATTATCCAGACTGCCGCGATGGGCTAAACCTCTAGTCCATGCAAAAATTGAAGCAATTGGATTAGTACTTGTTTCGTGGCCTTGTTGATGTTGACGATAATGTCGAGTGACGGTGCCGTGTGCTGCTTCGGCTTCAACCGTTTTGCCATCAGGGGTAATTAATACTGAAGACATCATTCCTAGTGAACCAAATCCTTGAGCTACTGTATCCGATTGCACATCACCATCATAATTCTTACAAGCCCAAACAAATCCTCCATTCCATTTCATGGCAGCAGCTACCATGTCATCAATTAGCCTATGCTCATATGTTAATCCAACTTTCTCAAATTTCTCTTTATATTCATTTTCGTACACCTCCTGAAATATATCTTTAAAACGTCCATCGTAGGCTTTTAAAATGGTGTTTTTTGTTGACATATAAAGTGGGTAGTTTTTATTCAATGCCATTTGAAAAGAAGATCTAGCAAAACCATATATAGATTCGTCGGTGTTATACATAGCCATTGCTACACCCCCACCCTTGAAGTCGTATACATCCCAGCTTTGTGTAGAGCCATCTTCTGCTGTGAAAGTCATAGTAAGCTTTCCCTTACTTTTGATCACAGTATCGGTAGCACGATACTGATCGCCAAATGCATGACGACCAATAATTATCGGTTTTGTCCAACCCTGTACGTAACGAGGAATATTAGTGCAGATTATAGGTTCACGAAAGACTGTTCCGCCAACAATATTACGAATAGTACCATTGGGAGACCTCCACATTTTCTTTAGACCGAACTCTTCTACTCTATCCTCATCAGGAGTGATTGTGGCACACTTTATACCAACATTATATTTCTTGATTGCTTCAGCAGCATCAACTGTTACCTGATCGTCTGTTGCATCTCGATGCTGAATACTTAAATCGTAATATTTTATATCAATATCTAAGTATGGCAATATAAGTTCATCTTTAATAAACGACCAAATAATACGGGTCATTTCATCACCATCAAGCTCAACAACCGGATTAGTTACTTTTATTTTTTGCATTGTAATATTACTTTCACTTTAATTTTGGATAAACATAAGGAAGTTGAGCTCTCCAACTCAACTTCCTATTTAATCACAATATACCTTTATTACTTTCTGTCACTTAAAGGAGTAAAATCCTGTAACCCTCTAACATTTTTATAAGCAGGACGGATAAGTCTCTTGCTTGAGAAATTCATCTCCTCAATACGATGAGCTGTCCATCCTACTATACGAGCCATTGCAAACAAAGGTGTATATACCTCAGAAGGTAAACCTATTGCATCGTATACAAAACCTGAATAGAAGTCTACATTCACACAAACATTGCCTTTAGCTGTGCGTTTTTTTGCTTCCATGAAAACCTCTATTGCACGTTCTTCAATTAGTTCCATAAAATCGAACTCATCTTCACGTCCTTTTTCTTTGGCAAGATCTCTAGCCATGTTTTTAAGAAGTCCTGTTCTTGGGTCACTTACAGTGTAAACAGCGTGTCCAATACCATAAATTAAACCTGTGCGGTCGAAAGCTTCTTTATTTAATATTTTTCTGAGATAATTATCTACTTGCTCAACATCTGTCCAATCGGAGATATTCTCTTTCATATCTTCAAGCATCCCCATAACTTTCACGTTTGCCCCACCATGTAGAGGTCCTTTGAGTGATCCAATTCCTGCGGCGATAGCAGAGTATGTATCTGTTTCTGTTGAACTAGTTACACGAACAGAGAATGTTGAGTTATTACCTCCACCATGTTCTGCATGAAGAATGAGTGCGAGGTCGAGTATCTTGATATCGAGTTCGGTGTATTTATTACGCCCCTTCATCATAAAGAGGAAGTTTTCTGCTACCGATTTATCTGGATATGGCAAACGCACGTGCAATGATCTACCTCTTACATCATGCCTTAAAACCTGATACGCATATGCAATAATTGTTGGAAATTTAGCTATAAGATTTATGGTTTGTCTTATAAGATTGGGACGTGATATATCATCAGGATTTTCATCGTAAGCGTATAGTTCTAAAACACTCCTAGCAAGAATATTCATTATATTTTTCCCTTGTAGAGACAAAATATTCATTGTAGTAGTGTGATTAAGTGGCATTGTTTGGGCTATAAGATTCTGAGTTGCACCCAACTCTGTTTTATTGGGAAGCCTACCTGAAAGAAGAAGAAAAATAGTCTCTTCAAAGCCTAGTCTATCTTCTTTTTGTATACCTTTCACTAATTCTTCAACATCAAGCCCTCTGTAATAAAGTTTACCGGGAATTGGTTTTAAGGTTCCATCCTGCTGGCGTTCAAAACCGACTACATCACCAATTCGAGTTAGTCCGGCCAAAACTCCGGAATGATCGTCGTTGCGTAGTCCTCGCTTCACCCCCATCTTGCTAAAAAGTTCTTTGTCGATATCACTGGTAAATAGGATTGAGTCCGACAAGATTTGAGTTATTTCATTATTATTCATATGATTTTACTATTGATTTGGAATATGTTTATTATTATTTGACCTACGGGCATAAAAATGTTGTTCTTCTAACATTGCTAGCGCTCTTTTTGTTTAATTAAAACTTATAATTAAAGATTTTCTATTACTAATGATGAAAATTCGGAAGTTGTTACGGATTTACCATTAGCCATAAAACGAGCTAAATCTGATGTTGCATAACCGTTCTCAAACAATTTCTCGAGGGAGGCTGTAATTAAATCTCCCGGCTTATTCCATCCAATATAATTAAGCATCATAACACCAGAAAGTAACATTGAACAAGGGTTGGCTAAATTTTTGCCAACAATATCGGGTGCAGTCCCATGAGTTGCCTCAAATATTGCATGTCCCGTCATATAGTTGATATTTGCACCGGGTGCGATACCAATACCACCAACCATTGCAGCAAGCTGATCTGAGATATAATCACCGTTTAGATTGAGTGTTGCAATAACTGAATACTCCTCGGGCTTTAGAAGCGTATTCTGCAAAAAGGCATCGGCTATGACATCTTTTATGAAAACTTTACCTGATTCAATTGCCTGATTGTATATTTCAACAGCTTTCTCAAGTCCTTTCTCAACCTTTATTTGATTAAAACGATGCTCAGTAAAGGTTTGATCTGGGAACTCTCTTTCGGCAAGATCATATCCCCATTTTTTGAAGCCACCTTCTGTATACTTCATTATATTACCTTTGTGAACTAAAGTTACAGAAAGCAAGTTATTTTCTAAAGCATATTCAATTGCGGATCGAACTAGACGCTCAGTACCTTCTCTTGAAACCGGTTTAACTCCAAATGATGAACTATCAGGGAAACGTATATTTTTTACTCCCATTTCCTTTTGGAGAAAGTTCAACACCTTACTCGCTTCAGGAGTGCCGGCAGCCCATTCAATTCCTGCATATATATCTTCGGTGTTTTCTCGAAATATAGTAACATTTACCTTATCGGGGTGAAGAAGAGGCGTAGAAACCCCTTTAAACCATCTAACAGGACGTAGGCATACATACAAGTCGAGCTCTTGTCTGAGTGCAACATTAAGTGAACGTATTCCTTCTCCCACCGGCGTAGTTAATGGACCTTTTATTCCAACTTTATGTTTACGAAATGCTTCTATGGTTTCCTGGGGTAACCAAGATCCCATTTCGGTAAAAGCTTTTTCGCCCGCAAGCACCTCAAGCCAGTCAATTTTTCTGTCCTCACCGTAACATTTCTCTACAGCAGAATCAATAATCTGCTGTACGTATGTAGTAATCTCCTTACCTATACCATCTCCTTCTATGTAAGGTATAGTTGGATTCATTTTTGTTTGCATGTATTGATAATGAAAGGTTACACTGTTTTTTTCATTGCATTTAATGCACTACCGGCTCTAAACCATTCTACTTGTTGTTCATTGTACGTGTGAGCAACTTCAAAGGATTCTCTTGTTCCATCAGTATGGAGAAGCTCTACTGTAAGGTTCTTTCCGGGAGCAAAGTCTTTTAGTCCTAATATACTAATTTTATCTCCTTCTCTAACTTTGTCATAATCGCCGGCATCGATGAAAGTGAGACCCAGCATTCCTTGCTTCTTTAAGTTTGTCTCGTGTATACGAGCAAATGACTTAACAAGAATTACTTTAACATTAAGATGTCGTGGCTCCATAGCAGCATGCTCACGACTTGAGCCTTCGCCGTAATTCTCTTCCGCTACTACTACTGAACCTAATCCTTCTGCCTTGAATTTACGTGCCAATCCGGGTACCGTCATATATTCCTTTGTGTCGGGGTCCAAAACGGTATTTGTTTCATTATTAAACACATTGACTGCACCTATCAACATGTTCTCAGAAATATTATCAAGGTGACCTCTATAACGAAGCCATGGTCCGGCCATTGAAATATGATCGGTTGTACATTTACCTTTCACTTTTATAAGAAGGGGCATATCTTTTAAGTCCTCACCATTCCAAGGAGAAAATGGTTCAAGTTTTTGAAGCCTGTTTGAGCTGGGATCTATATCAATATTTACCTCATATCCATTTTGTGAGGGTGGTATATAACCGGCATCTTTAACATCATATCCATTCGGTGGTAATTCAAAGCCCTTTGGCTCATCAAGCAACACTTCTTTACCTTTCTCATTTACTAGTTTATCTTTTAAAGGATTAAAACAAAGATCGCCTGAGATTGTAAGCGCTGCTACTAATTCGGGTG
The DNA here is from genome assembly GCA_964647535.1 of uncultured Proteiniphilum sp. Taxonomy (GTDB): domain Bacteria; phylum Bacteroidota; class Bacteroidia; order Bacteroidales; family Dysgonomonadaceae; genus Proteiniphilum. The sequence goes on along the minus strand of CAZYGE010000020.1, from coordinate 18,258 downwards.
ATGTAACAAATGCATGGGTATTTGGATTACCATCGTTACGCTTAGCGAAATTACGGTTGAAAGATGTTACAATTGAATTTACACGATTGTTAGTAATCTCATCATCACGCTTCCACTGACCAATACATGGACCGCATGCGTTTGCAATAATCGTTGCTCCGGCATCTTCAAAAACCTGTAGAATACCATCACGTTCAGCCGTATATCTAATTTGCTCAGAACCCGGGTTAATAAGGAATTGAGCATTTACAGGTACATCATTATCTGCAGCTTGTTTAACTACTGATCCGGCTCGTGTTAAATCTTCGTATGATGAATTAGTACATGATCCTATTAGACCAACCTCCATTTTGCGAGGCCATCCGTTTTCTTTTACTGCTTCTGCAAATTCTGAAATTGTATAAGCAGCATCTGGCGTAAATGGTCCGTTTATATGGGGTTCTAACTCCGAAAGATTAATTTCTATAAGCTGATCGTAATATAGTTCTGGATTTGCAACTACTTCAGGGTCGGGTTGCAAGTGTTCTAAAATATTCATAGCTGCATCAGCAACCTCTTGTCTGCCTGTTTGTTGCAAATATTGTGCTGATTTATCGTCAAAAGGAAAAATTGAAGTTGTTGCACCAACTTCTGCGCCCATATTACAAATAGTTCCTTTACCTGTTGCTGAAAGAGATTCGGCACCTTCACCAAAATATTCTATAACGGCGTTTGTACCACCTTTTACTGTTAAAATTCCTGCAACCTTAAGAATAACATCTTTAGGTGCACTCCAACCTGAAAGTTTGCCAGTAAGTTTTACACCGATAACTTTGGGCATTTTAAGCTCCCAAGGCATACCGGCCATCACGTCAACTGCATCAGCCCCACCTACACCAATAGCAATCATTCCAAGTCCTCCAGCATTAGGAGTATGTGAGTCAGTGCCAATCATCATGCCACCGGGGAATGCATAATTCTCAAGAACCACTTGATGAATAATTCCAGCACCTGGTTTCCAAAATCCTATTCCATATTTGTTTGAAACATCACGTAAAAAATCAAAAACTTCGCGGTTTGTAATTTTTGCGGTTTCAAGATCTTCCTCTGCATTTTTATAAGCCTGTATTAAATGGTCACAATGAACAGTTGATGGTACTGCTACTGAAGGTCTTCCAGAGTTCATAAATTGTAATAAGGCCATCTGTGCTGTAGCATCCTGCATAGCAACGCGGTCTGGTGCAAAATCCACGTAATCACTAGCTCTCTTAAAATTTCTAACTGGTGTTTCAGAAGAAAGGTGAGTGAAAAGTATTTTCTCTGTCAAAGTTAAGGGTCTTTGAAGAACATCTTTTACTTGCTTAACTTTATCAGGAAGTTGCTTATAAACGTTGCGAATCATCTCAATGTCAAAAATCATACGAATCTAAGTATTAAAATATAATAAAAAAATCTATCTATTTAGCTGTAACACTACATTTTAACAAAATGATATAGCTAAATGTTCGTCTAAACTTATGGTTATGTTATTTAAAAGTGATGTATAAACACCATCTATTTAAAATGTACAGTAGTTCGAACTACTATTAACAATAAATGTACCTATTAGTTCACAGAAATTTTTAGTTATCACAAAATTAATACTTAACTTTGCAGCTAAACAAATACAATAAAGAATTATTATACTCTGCTTCATGATTGAACACGAAGGAGTAATAGAGAAAGTAAAAGGCAATAACATTACGGTTCGAATCTTACAAAAATCGGCCTGTAGCGATTGTCATGCAAGAGTTGCCTGTATGGCTGCCGACTCAAAAGAAAAGATGATAGAAATTAAGGACTATACAGGTATTTATCATGAAAACGAAAGAGTGATAATTGAAGGAAAAAAATCCATAGGATACAAAGCGGTTTTATGGGCGTTTGTAACACCACTATCATTATTACTCCTCATATTAATTCTTTCCCTTACAATTTGGAATTTTAGTGAAACTGAAGCTGCGATGAATTCAATAATTGCACTAGTTCCCTATTATATTGTGCTGTACTTTTCAAGAAATAGAATGGCAAATTCGTTTAGATTCAATATTAAAAAAACAAATTAATATTATGAGTGTATTACTATCTGCCGTTGCAACATTAGGAGTAATTGGTGCGGGAAGCGCGGCAATTCTCTATATGGTGGGACAAAAATTTAGAGTGGAAGAAGACCCTCGCATACAGGAGGTTCAAGACGCTTTACCGGCTGCAAATTGTGGTGGCTGTGGGTTCCCCGGATGTTCTTCGTTTGCAGCTGCCTGCGTTGAGGCAGAAACATTAAGTGATTTAAATTGTCCCGTTGGTGGGCAAAAAACAATGGAAGACGTTGCCAATATTCTTGGCATGAATGCACCTGTTGCAGTAAAAAAAATAGCGGTAGTTCGTTGTAATGGTACTTGCGATCATCGACCGCGTTTAAATATGTACGACGGAGTTTCTAATTGTACAGTTGCCTCTGCACTTTATGGAGGAGATACCGGCTGTTCGTTTGGATGCTATGGGTTGGGAGACTGTGTAGAATCTTGCGCTTTTGATGCAATACACATTAACCCCCTAACAATGCTACCCGAGGTTGTTGAAGATATGTGCACCGCATGTGGAGCATGTGTTAAAGCTTGTCCTAAGGATATAATCGAACTTCGAAAACAAGGCCCCAAATCACGACGTATTTATGTTAGTTGTGTAAACAAAGACAAAGGTGGTGTTGCCAAGAAGTCATGCGAAGTTGCATGTATTGGATGCACAAAATGCCAACAGGTATGCCCATTTGAAGCAATCACTATAGAAAACAACCTTGCTTTCATCATCGATGATAAATGCAGGCTTTGCCGCAAGTGTACACCGGTTTGCCCAACTAATTCAATATTGGAACTGAATTTTCCTCCAAAAAAGGCGAAACCTCTCGCAACAACAGATGAGTCAACTACATTACCAAATTAACCTGTAAGCTAAGTACATATGTTAAAAACTTTCAGATTAGGAGGTATTCATCCTAAAGAGAAGAAGATATCGGCCGGAAAAGCGATACAACCTATAGCAATACCAGAACAAGTGGTAGTACCAATGGGGCAACATATTGGCGCTCCTTGTCAACCTGTAGTTAAAAAGGGGGACAAAGTTAAAGTAGGCACCTTAATAGGAAAAAGCGTAGGATATGTTTCTTCTCAAATCCATTCACCGGTATCCGGAGCAGTCTTAAAAATTGACAAAGCTTTAGATTCAAGCGGATATCGACGCGATGCTATATTTATTAACACCGAAGGAGACGAATGGGAAGAATCTATTGATAGAAATGAAGCTATTGTCAAAGAATGCGATTTAACATCGCAAGAGATCTTGAGTAAAATTCAAGATGCCGGAATAGTAGGTATGGGTGGTGCTACATTTCCAACACATGTGAAATTAACTCCTCCTCCAGGAACAACACCAGAAGTTTTAATAATTAACGGTGTTGAGTGTGAACCTTATCTAACATCCGACCATGCAATAATGATGGAAAAGCCTGAAGAAATCATGGTAGGTATTACCATCGTAATGAAAGCTTTAGATGTGAATAAAGCTATCATAGGAATCGAAAACAACAAGAAAGACGCCATTGGCAGATTCAAAAAATTGTGTAAAGATTATCCCAAAATAGAAATTCAACCACTTAAAGTACAATATCCTCAAGGAGGGGAGAAACAGCTAATAGATGCTTTAATAGGACGTCAGGTGCCAAGTGGTGCTTTACCTATCTCCGTAGGTGCAGTAGTTCAAAACGTGGGCACTATCTTCGCTATTTATGAAGCAGTTCAAAAAAACAAACCACTTATTGAGCGCATAGTAACCATAACGGGAGATCATGTTGCTAAACCATCAAACTTTTTATCGAGGATTGGTATACCTTTAAACATTTTAATAGATGAGGCGGGAGGTTTACCTGAGAGTACTGGCAAAATTATAAGCGGCGGACCTATGATGGGCAAAGCATTGGCGAGCACCGATATACCTGTAACAAAAGGCACATCAGGTATATTAATTGTGCCCACGCTCGATGCAAAAAGAAAAGCCATGAAAGACTGCATCAGATGCAGTAAATGCCTTTCGGTTTGCCCAATGGGATTAAACCCTACATTGTTGATGAACCTGACGGAGTATGAGGTATGGGACCGTGCAGAAGATAATTACATCTCAGATTGTATTGAGTGTGGTGCCTGTAGCTTCATTTGTCCGTCTCATAGACCACTGCTAGACTATATCAGGCTTGGCAAGGGGAAAGTTAACACGATTATTAGAGAAAGAAAAAATTAAAACAGAATATAGTTTTAGATATGGAAAACAAACTGATTGTTTCTCCGTCACCACACATACACAGTGGTGACTCCATAGAGAGAAATATGTATCATGTGCTTATTGCACTTATTCCTGCTTTTATTGTAGCATTATACGTCTTCAGATTGGACGCATTGATGATTACCCTATCTGCTGTGGTTTTTTGTGTTGTGTTTGAGTATTTAATTGTTAAATATATAATTAAAAAAAAACCTACTGCTTTTGATGGTTCTGCTATCATAACAGGCGTACTCTTAGCTTTCAACGTTCCCTCAAACCTTCCTTTGTGGATCCTTGCATTAGGGTGTTTGTTTGCGATAGGAGTCATCAAATTATCATTCGGCGGACTAGGTAACAATATCTTTAATCCGGCAATTGCGGGACGCATATTTTTATTAATATCTTTCCCTGCGCAGATGACTACATGGCCACTAGCTGCTACTGCGCATATCACAGATGCTGTTAGTTCTGCTACAGTCCTTGAAGTGATTAATAGTTCGCCGGAACTATTGCCATCGTTACAGAATATGATTATTGGATTTGAAGGAGGTTCGCTTGGAGAAATGAGCGCCCTGGCAATCTTGATTGGTTTGATTTATATGCTCTGGAAAAAAGTAATTACATGGCATATCCCTGTTTCAATTATTTTAACCATAGCACTTTTTTCCGGCATCTTTTATATTTTCAATCCTATAGAAATGTACAATCCTATCATTCAAATTGCATCGGGTGGATTAATGCTGGGTGCCTGTTTTATGGCAACAGACTATGTTACATCTCCTATGACAAATAAAGGCATGATTGTCTATGGAATAGGTATAGGTTTTGTCACTATGACCATACGATTCTGGGGCTCATACCCCGAAGGTGTATCATTTGCAATTCTGCTAATGAATGCTTTAACACCTTTAATTAACAATTACACATTACCAAAAAGATTCGGGGAGACAGTAAAAAATGGCTAAATTAAAATCAACATTTACAAATATGTTCCTGTCGTTATCGCTAATATGTCTTAGTGTAGCATTGTTGCTGGCACAGGTAAACAAAATGACTGCGACACCCATTGCAGAAGCAAAAGCAATGAAACTTAAATCGGCAATTGGTGAAGTTGTTCCCCATTTCGATAACGATCCGGTAGAAGATGTTTTCTTGATTCCGGATGAAAAAGGTGACTCTCTTTTGGTTTACCCTGCCACAAAATCGGGTGAATTAGTAGGCATAGCAATAAGCAACTCAGCTTCAGGCTTTGCCGGAGAGATCCAAATCATGGTGGGTTTTGATATGGAAAATAAAATAGTAAGCTACGAAGTGTTAGAACATTCAGAGACTCCCGGTCTAGGATCCAAAATGAATGAATGGTTCAAAGACGCTGAGTCTGATAATAAATCGATAATTGGCAAAAACATGTCAATAGGTGCTCTTACACTTAAGAATGATGGTGGCAATATTGATGGAATAACTGCTTCAACAATAACATCCAGAGCTTTTTTGGATGCAATTAACAGAGCTTATATAGCCTACAGCGAGAGCAGAAATAACCATGGTAATTAACAGATAAGAATAATACGAATGAACAAGAATTTAAGTGTACTCATAAACGGAGTTATACGTGAGAATCCGGTATTTGTTTTGTTATTGGGAATGTGCCCTGTACTTGCAACGACAAGTTCTGCAGTTAATGGAATGAGCATGGGGTTAGCAACAATGTTTGTACTTATCTGCTCGAATGCAGTGATATCATTACTGAAAAATATGATACCTGATATGGTGCGGATTCCGGCATTTATTGTTGTGATTGCAACGTTTGTAACAATAATTGAAATGATTATGAACGCGTATTTGCCCACTTTGGCAGACAGTCTCGGAATATTTTTGCCTCTAATTGTAGTGAACTGCATTGTGTTAGGTCGCGCAGAATCTTTTGCAGCTCGAAACTCAGTCGTTTCTTCAGTATTTGATGGTGTTGGAATGGGGCTGGGTTTTACCTTAGCCCTTACCATGCTTGGTAGTGCAAGAGAATTAATGGGAACGGGCAAAATATTTTCTTTAGATATCTTCCCCGAGCAATTTGGATCATTAATATTTGTGCTTGCACCAGGTGCATTTATTGTACTTGGATATTTAATTGTAATCTTTAACAAATTTAAAGCTAAGCTTCAACTATTTAATAATTAATATTATGGAACTAATTGGAATTGTAATAATAGCAATTTTTGTTAACAACGTAGTATTCTCACAATTCTTAGGAATTTGCCCTTTCCTTGGGGTTTCAAAGAAAGTGGATACAGCAATTGGCATGGGGCTTGCCGTAATGTTTGTACTTACAATTGCAACCATTATCGCCTTTGTTGTTCAGAAAGGTGTTTTGGAGCAATTTGGACTAGAATACCTACAAACAATTACATTTATATTAGTGATAGCAGCACTAGTTCAAATGGTTGAAATTATTTTAAAGAAAATCTCTCCAGCGCTGTATCAAGCACTCGGGGTCTTTCTGCCATTAATCACTACTAACTGCGTAATTTTAGGTGTTGCAATATTGGTAATTCAAAAAGAATACAACCTTTTGGAATCGGTTTTATATGCCGTGGCTACTGCTATAGGGTATGCAATGGCTTTAATCATTTTCTCCAGTATACGCGAACAACTGTCATTAACAAAAGTGCCGAAAGCAATAGAAGGTGTCCCCATTGCTTTAATAACTGCCGGTGTATTAGCTATGGCATTTATGGGCTTCTCAGGTATTGATCAGGTGTTTTAACATGGCAAGTGTCTAAGTTATTCAACTGTGGATGTTAGATTGGGAGTGTCAAACTTAAGAGTTTAATTGAAGATGTTAAGCTAAGGATGTTAAACCATTATATTAAAATTGGGTCATAGTGTTAAACGAAAGAAGTTCCACCTTTTTAAAAACATACGATATGAAAACAAATATATTTAAACACCCGGTAATTATAGGACTACTCGCACTAATATTCACATCCTGTTTCTCAACAAGAGATGTGTACGCACAGGGGTATGACGAATATTATTATGAAAATGAATATTATGAAAATTACGATAACCGCGGAATAAACTTCAATGTGTTCTATAATGAATTAAGGCCCCATGGTAGATGGATTACAAACAGTCATTACGGTAGAGTTTGGGTGCCAAACGTAGGTCGAAATTTTCATCCATACTCAACTGACGGATATTGGGTAATGACAGATTACGGAAATACTTGGGTATCCAATTATTCTTGGGGATGGGCACCTTTCCATTACGGAAGATGGTATCATGATGACTATTACGGATGGGCTTGGGTACCTGGTTATGAGTGGGCACCTGCATGGGTTTCATGGAGAACTGGTGGCGGATATTACGGATGGGCACCAATGACCCCTGGATTAAATATTAACATAAATATTAATTTACCGGGAAGCTACTGGACATTCATTCCACAGCGCAGAATGTATCACAGGAATATGCACAAACACTACCAAAGATACAGCCCTGCAATTTATAATAATACAACCATTATTAATAATACATACGTTTATAACGATAACCGATATTACAGCGGACCTAGTAATACTGAATTTGAAAGAGCATCAGGAAGAAGAGCCACAGTGCACAGACTTGAGAGTACAAACACTCGCTCATCAACATCAGGTAGGAGTGCAAATGTAAGTAATAACGCAGTTACAGTGTACCGCCCTGAGTCTGGTTCAAGAAGCAGTAATGCAAACAGAAGCGCTACTGTAAACGAATCAACAAGAAACAGTACAACAAACAGAAATTCAACTACAAGCAGACCAAGCAGAACTACCACAAGCAGATCAGCTGCAGTAAATTCAAACGAAAGAAGTACCACAGATAGAAATGCTTCAACCAATAGAAGTACCACAACACGCAGTACTACTGAGACTAACCGAAATAGCTCTACAAACAGAAGTACAACTGTGAATCCTTCTAACAGCAGATCAAGCAATAACAATAGAAATTCTGATGTAAATCAACCGAGAGCCACTACAAGTACTAGAACTCCAAATGTTAGTACTCAAAGACCTACTACAAGCAACACTAGGAACTCAACCGTGAGATCTCAGACCAATACTCCCAGTACTAGCAATAGAAGTTCTGCAGTTAGATCTACTAGTAGTCCTACAAACAATAACAGAAGCTCTACAGTTGGCTCAAGTAGTTCAACAGTTAGATCAGCAGCCAGCTCAAATAATAATAATAATAATAGAAGTAGTACAAGTACAAATAACTCAAGGAGCAGCAGTTCTACTAATACCAGAGCAAGCTCAGGAAGAAGGTAGTTTTTTTATTAGATAGTTTTCACGTGTGTTTAATTAAAAAAGCCTCAGCATTAAAACTGAGGCTTTTTTTAATCAATCCAACGCTTAGTTAGATTTCCATAATCATCAATTCGTCTATCGCGGAAGAATGGCCACCAACGACGCACATTTTCAGTACGCTTTTTATCTATCTCAACTATCTTAATATCTTCGCCCTCGTCCGATCGATATAGGAACTCACCTTGTGGACCGCAAATAAAACTATTACCCCAAAACTGTATACCGTTTGTGATACCGGAAGGATCGAGTTCATATCCGGTTCTATTAACCGAAATAACCGGAATTCCATTTGCAACACTATGACCACGCTGTATTGTGACCCATGCATCGAGTTGACGTTGTTTCTCAGCATCACTGTCTGTTGACTCCCATCCAATGGCAGTTGGATAGATAAGTAGTTCTGCACCTGCCATTGCCATTAGTCGAGCTGCTTCGGGATACCACTGATCCCAACAAACTAGCACTCCAAGTTTGCCTACAGAAGTATCAATTGGAATAAAACCTGAATCTCCGGGGGTAAAATAGAATTTCTCATAATATGCAGGATCATCAGGAATGTGCATTTTACGATAAGTGCCCGCAATTGAACCATCATTTTCTATAACAACAGCAGTATTATGATAAAGTCCGGCAGCACGCTTTTCGAACAGTGAAAGTACAATTACAACTCCTAATTCTTTTGCTAGCTTTCCAAAAGCATCAGTTGAAGGTCCGGGAATAGTTTCAGCTTGGTTAAATATTTCTGTATCTTCTGTCTGACAAAAATATAAACCATTATGAAGCTCTTGCATTATAATTAGCTCAGCACCATCTTTTGCAAGTGCTCTAATGCTATCTTGCAGCTTAGTAATATTAAGCTGAATATCAGAACTATTAGCTTGTTGTATGATTCCTACTTTCATAATTATTAATTGAAATCTATGAGTATTATCTGACGAAACCTTCTGGAAATTGCATAGTAACACAGTGAAGCGATCCGTGCTGTTTAATGAGTGGTATGCTATTTATACCAACTATTTCCCTGTCAGGAAATAACTTCTGCAATTGTTTTTTTGCTATTTCATCTTTAGCAGTTCCATATGTTGGAACCAAAACTGCTCCGTTGATTATTAAAAAATTTGCATAGGTTGCAGGTAGATATCCACTATTTCCGTATAAAGGATCTGCCATAGGCAATGGCACTAATTTATATGATTTCCCTTTGGTAGTAACAAAAGATTTTAATTCCACTTCCATAAGTTTTAACTCAAGATAATGTGGGTCATTAGTATCATCACATTTGACATAAGCTATAGTATCTTCACTACAAAAACGAGCTAATGTATCAATATGACCATCAGTGTCATCTCCCAATAATAAACCATAATTAAGCCATAAAACTCTATCCTGCCCTAATGCTTTCTTGAGATAATCCTCAATATCTTCCCTTTCCATAGGTTGATTTCGATTGGAAGCTAAAAGACATTTTGAAGTAGTAAGCAACGTTCCATTTCCATCAGTCTCAATTGATCCGCCTTCCAAAATAAAATTAAGATGACTTCTATAACCCACCTCAGTCTTGAAAACAGATTTTGTCATTAGATTACGTGCTAGAAGATTATCGTGATTAGCGGCAAACTTCAAACCCCAACCATTGAATCCAAAATCAATAAGAGTTGGTTGTTCATAAATAAAAGCTGAGATAGCACCATGATCTCTTGCCCATGTATCATTACTTTGTATTTCGGCAAATGTAATATTTTCCAAATCTTCTTCAGTAAAAAACTGTTTCACGTCAGAATCTGGGGCTGTCACAATGATAAGTTTCTCTCTTTTGATTATCTCTTTTGATATTGTAATATAACATTCAACTATTTCATCCAAATTATCTGCCCAATCACTATCGGAGTGGGGCCAAGTTAACTGAATACCACTTTGAGGGTACCATTCGGCTGGAAAGAAAATACTTTTCATTTTATCCTTCCATATTTCCACGAACAATTCCTCTACTTGAAGTGCGAATAAACTCCAATATCAAGGTACGCTCATCTGTTTCGGGAAGTTCTTTTTCAATCTTTTCAATTGCTTGAGATACATTCTGTCCCGATTGGTAGATATAACGATATACCTCCTGCATTGAATTAATCTTTTCACTTGTATAACCTCTTCGACGAAGTCCAACCACATTGAGACCCATGAATACTATAGGATCGCGTCCTACTAAAATATAAGGGGGTATATCTTTTGGGATTTTTGAACCACCTTGTATCATAGCATGTTTTCCAATTCTTGAAAACTGATGTATCAATGTACCACCACTGATAATCGCATAATCTCCAATCTCAACTTCTCCGGCCAACTGAGTAGCATTTCCAACGATAACATTGTTTTCAAGTATACAATCATGAGCAACATGGCTATACGCCATAATTAGACAATCGTTTCCTACAACTGTTTTTCCTCTGGATGATGTACCACGGTTAACAGTTGCACATTCACGAATAATGGTATTGTCACCTATTTCTGCAGTGGTATCTTCTCCTTGAAATTTTAAATCTTGAGGAACTCCTCCTATTGTTGAATGAGGAAATATTGTGCATTTCCTCCCAATTCGTGAACCATAAAGTATAGTTGAATGACTCATAACCAATGTCCCGTCACCGATTTCTGTGTTACGGTCAACGTAGGCAAATGGCTCTACTATAATATTGTTACCTAGTTTAGCTTCAGGATGTACAAAAGCCAAATTTGAAACAGTGTTCATATATAAGCTAAATTTTCGATTATTTATTCTTTACTATCTGTGCAGTTAAATCTGCTTCAGATACTACTTTATCTCCAATAAATGCTAAACAGCGCATAGAAGCAATTCCTCTTCTCACTTCTCCCGTAAGTTCTACGCGAAATATTAATGTATCTCCGGGCACCACCTTTTGTCTGAATTTAACATTATCTATTTTTAGAAAATATGTAGAATAATCTTTAGGATTATCTAAGCCTGATAGCACTAACAGTCCGCCTGTTTGTGCCATAGCTTCTATTTGTAATACTCCAGGCATCACCGGCTCTTGTGGAAAGTGTCCTGTAAAGAATGGCTCGTTGGTTGTAATATTTTTTACTCCTACAATGTATTTATCTGTCTTGTGAATTATTTTATCCACCATTAAAAATGGATAACGATGAGGGAGTAGTTCCCTGATTCGATTATTATCCATTATAGGCTCCGCAGCAGGATCATATACAGGTGGCTGCGCTTCATTCAATTTAATGTCCTTTCGGATGAGTCTCGCCAGTTTATTATTAATCTTATGTCCCGGACGTATTGCAATCAACCTTCCTTTAATTGGCTTACCAATTAATGCAATATCCCCTATTACATCAAGCAATTTATGACGCGCGGGCTCGTTAGGAAACACAAGCTTGCGACTATTCAAATAACCTAGCTCTTTAGCGTTTTGTCTTGGAACTTTAAGTTCATCTGCAATCTCATCTAACTCATTTTGAGGTAATTCTTTTTCGTATATAACAACTGCGTTATCCAAACTACCTCCTTTAATTAGACCGGCTTCTCTCAATTTTTGTATTTCACGCACAAAAACGAATGTTCTAGCCGGTGCTATTTCGGATTCAAAATCTGTAACTGAATCCATAGTTGCGGACTGATTGGGGATATATTTTGAATCAAACTCTATGAAAGAATTGATGCAAAAAGAATCGTCTGGAAGAAGTGTTAGTTTAGAACCCGTTTCAGGATCCGAAACTTCTATTTTTTTCCTGACTACATAAAAATCTTTATCTTTTTCCTGCTCCTTAGTACCAACTTTTTGAATTTCTTTTATATATTCAATAGAACTGCCATCAAGTATTGGAAACTCAGAAGCATCAACTTCAATTAAGCAATTATCAATCCCTAATGCGTATAACGCCGCCATTCCATGTTCGATGGTACTTACAGTAACATCGTTTTTACCAATAACGGTTCCGCGTTGTGTATTGACAACATTATCTGCTAGCGCATCTAATATAGGTTGATTCTCAAGATCTACTCTTTTTATTTTAATGCCATGATTATCTTGCGCGGGATTAAAAGTTACTACAATCTCTAATCCGGTATGAAGACCTATACCCTTCAATGTGAAGCTATCTTGAATCGTTTTTTGTTTCACTATTATAAAAAATTAATTTCTCATTTTGCCCTAATCTGTGCAAAGATACAACCAAAAGCACAAATTCCCAGAACAAATTGTAAAATGTTTATAATTTGGATTTAAAAAGGTTACTTAGTTAATTCTCCCAATTTATTTTTAAGCATTGCCAACTCCTTTTCCATGACATTTAGTTGCCTGTACATATCCGGAAGTTTTGGAATTATAATACTGGATTTAAAAAAGTTCTTTACTGGATATGCAGGAGATCCCATTAATTCTGAGCCTTCTTTTGTATTACTTATAATACCGGCTTGAGCTCCAATCTGGCTATTTTTAGCTATTGTTATATGGCCACCTATACCTACCTGACCACCTAAAACACAATTCTCTTCAATTTTAGTCGATCCTGCTACACCTACCTGCGCAGCCATAACTGTGTTCTCTCCTATTTCGCAATTATGTGCTATTTGTATCAGATTGTCAAGCTTAACACCTCGTCTGATTATTGTGGACCCCATTACAGATCTATCAACTGTCGTATTAGCACCAATTTCTACTTCATCCTCTATGATTAGGTTACCCATTTGTGGGATCTTGTGATAAATGGTGTCTTCTTTGCTGTAACCGAAACCATCTGCACCTAAAACAACACCTGAATGCATTATACACTTGTTTCCAATAACCGAGTTATGATAAATCTTTACACCTGAGTAGATAATTGTATCCCTTCCTATCTTAACATTATCTCCAATATAAGAATGAGGGAATATTTGACAATTATCGGAAATTTCAACATTCTCGCCAATGTAAGCAAATGCACCTATATAAACGTTATCACCTACTGTAGCAGACTCAGAAACAAAACTCATAGGTTCAATACCACTCTTTTTAGGGCTACTCTTTTCTACCATCTCCATTAAAGTTCCAAGTGCTGCATAAGCATTATCCACTTTAATTAAAGTAGCTTCAATAGGCTTTTCCTGTACAAAGTCTTTATTTACTAGAACTATATCCGCCTTTGTCTTATAAATATATGATGTATACTTAGGATTAGCAAGAAATGTTAATGTACCGGGGGTACCCTCTTCTATCTTTGAAAAACTTGATACAGTGATATCCTGATTACCTACTACTTCACCATTAAGTAAATCAGCTATTTGTTTTGCTGTGTAAGCCATTAATGTAACATTTACTGAGACTGCCATGATTATACAATAGATTGTCTAACAATCTAGAAATCAAAATAAGATAGCTAATCCTGACAATCCCCCTAATTAATAATTTCGCTGCAAATTAACAACATATATTCCAGTTGGTCATATATTTATTCATAATAATTTTTAAACAGACCAATAAGCAATTTGTTGAATTGAAAATAAAGTGCTATTTTTGCGGTCACTTTTTCGGGATGTAGCTCAGTCCGGTTTAGAGTACGCGTCTGGGGGGCGTGGGGTCGGAAGTTCGAATCTTCTCATCCCGACGAAAGTAAAGCACCTGTGGTTCTTCACAGGTGCTTTTTTATAACCTAATCTACAAACGCATGTCTATATCCATCAATCTTATTCCAATTACCACGAGTAAAATCTGGAATTTCAACAGGCGCATTTCCATTTTCTATTGAAATACGGCTCAACTCTGCAAGCGAACACCATTCTGCTAGATCGTAAACATCCATATCTAGTGGAAGACCGTTTTGCAGGCAATAAACTAATCGGTAATCCATTATAAAATCCATACCACCATGTCCACCTACCTCTTTTGCTTTTTCTTCCAACTCTTTGTGAATTCTATGTTTGTATGTATCCATTAGCGCAGATTTAATGTCTGGCGAAACAAAATTGTGAGCATTCAGATTCTCAATATTGACATTTTCATTATCTGATAATGATGAAGCTTCAATAGCATAACCTTCTGTGGGATATTTATTGGCAAACCCTCTGCTGCCACTAACTTGATACATACGTGAATATGGTCTGGGCGAAGAAACATCATGTTGGATTTGGATAGTTTTTCCATTTTCTGTACTAATCATAGTCATTGTGTGCTGTCCATTAGCAAAATTATAAGCGCTATCCGGATCTTCATCTCGTTCATTTATTAAAAATTCCGGAATATTTACGGGTTTTGTATCCATTGATACTAAAGTATTCATTTTATCTCCACGGTGGATATCCAATACCTGTGCAGCTGGGCCTAAACCATGAGTTGCATATACATCACCTCTAAATTCGCGATTATATTTTAAACGCCAATCACCTTCATATCGATTCCAAATCTCTTTTAAGTCGTGAATATATGCACCCTCTACATGTAGAACCTCTCCAAAGACTCCTTGCTGTGCCATATTAAGTGTAGTAAGTTCAAAAAAATCATACACGCAGTTCTCAAGTTGCATTGCGTGCTTCTGGGTCTTTTCGGCAGTATCAATAATAGCCCAAATCTCATCCAATGTCATTGCAGCAGGAACTTCACAAGCGACGTGCTTGTCTTGTTCCATTGCGTAAATCATCATTTCTGCATGGCTTTCCCAATCACTTGCAATATATACTAAGTCAATATCATCTCGTTCACAAAGCTCTTTCCATGAATCCTCGCTACCACTGTATCCTACTGCTCTTGGCAAATTTGCATTCTCGAGGATAGCTTGAGTTTTTTCAACTTTCTCTTCATAAATATCGCAAAGAGCAACTATTTTAGTTCCAGGAATATGGGTGAACCGTCTAACGGCTCCCGGTCCACGCATTCCAAGGCCAATAAAACCAACTCGTACTGTATCGAGTTTGGGAGCAGTTAATCCCAGAACATTTTTTTGTCCTGACGAACGTGTCGGAACATCTGTTTTAATAGGCTCATATTCACCATTTTTCGTATCGCTATTATTAGTACAACTAATAATTGAAATTAGGAGAATGACAATTGTCATAAAATTCTTATTCATAAAATTTGATTTATTATAGTTTGAATATATTTCATCTGCATTCGAAAAAAGCATCACTCTGTAAGTTGGTATTAAACTCTGTATTGCATAAAAAGTTATTTCGTCGTTAAGAGCAACATGATTTTTATTTTCTTCTATTGTTTGAATTCGCATTAGAAAAAAGAAGAGCAGCCATAGCAATTGCGGCACCTCCAATTATGGGAACTAAAATTCTATTTTTACGTGTATGACTAATTGAAGATACTTCTGGTGTATCTAGTGAATCCTGTGCAACTCGTTCTTCTGACATTCTTAGTACATCCGCAGCTTCAATCTTGTCAGTTTCATCAGAGACGACCACTAAGTCCGGTAGTTCAACACCTTCATTTAATACAGTAGGTTCAAAATTAGCAAACGCCGTGTTTACGCTGCTTATTAACGAAAGGTCAGGTTCAAAGGTTAAAACAACACTTTCAGTTGGCTCATCAGAATCAGTTGCCAAAACATCAAAACTCAAAAGTGATTTGAATCCAATCTCTATTGAAGGTGGCATAAGAATCCGTTCTTTGGTTTTGCTATTCAACGCAATGTATTCATCTCTCTTATGAGTTGTAAAATCACCAAATCCGTCTAATGAAACAAATCCATTCTCGACCAATTCGCTGGATATTACTTCTAAAATAGTATCTAATAATTCAGATGTTTCCAAATCCGAATCAATATTTTGGTTGTTTAAAGCATCTAAAAAAAATTGCTGTAACATAATTGTCTACTGTTTCATTCACCAAAAAGTGAATCAACAAACTCTTTTCTTCTAAAAACCTGCAAATCCTCAATTCCTTCACCCAAACCAATGTATTTAACCGGTATTTTAAATTGATCCGAAATACCTATGACCACACCACCTTTGGCGGTCCCGTCAAGTTTAGTTATGGCTAAGCCGGTTACCTCTGTGGCCGCCGTGAATTGTTTTGCCTGTTCAAAAGCATTCTGACCGGTAGAGCCATCCAATATCAATAAGACCTCATGCGGTGAATCAGGAACTATCCTGCCCATCACATTCTTAATCTTGGTAAGTTCATTCATTAGATTCACCTTATTGTGAAGTCTACCAGCGGTATCAATAATTACCACATCCGCATTGTTAGCTTTTGCAGAATTTACTGCATCATAAGCAACAGATGCAGGGTCTGAGCCCATCTTCTGTTTTACTACCGGAACACCTACACGTGTACCCCATATATCTAATTGCTCAACTGCTGCGGCACGAAAAGTATCTGCTGCCCCAAGATAAACTGACAGACCATTCTGTTTAAACTGATACGCAAGTTTACCTATTGTGGTTGTTTTTCCTACCCCATTCACTCCTACAACCATGATAACATGGGGTTTATTTTCTGTTGTAACAGAAAATTCAAAAACATCAGCAGAGTGATTTTCAGTTAACAAAAGAGTAATCTCCTCACGTAGAATACTATTTAGCTCACTTGTACCCATATACTTATCTTTAGCTACGCGAGCTTCAATACGATCTATTATTTTGAGAGTAGTATCCACACCAACATCTGAAGTAACCAATATTTCTTCCAGATCATCAAGTATAACATCATCTACTTTAGACTTTCCTGCAACCGCACGAGTAATTTTTGAAAAAATGTTCACTTTTGTTTTCTCAAGACCCTTATCAAGTGTCTCTTTACTCCCTTTTGATGATCTATTGAAAAAGTTCATATTACGCTCAAAATTAATTACTAAACTGATAAAATTATATTACAAATCTACTAAATAGAAAGCAAAAAAAATCCCTGCGATCGTACACAGGGAAGCTTTTAAATATTCTTAACGGAATAATCGTAGATATTATCCTACAGAATCATCTAGTTACTTAAAATAATCTTTTACCTGATCATTAAGGACCATTTCTTCTTTAAAGCTATATGATCCTGATTCAGACTTCACCATTTTAATAACTTTTGTGTGACTTCGTCCTGTTGTGGTTGTTTTATCGCGGAATCCCGCAACTGCCTTTTTTGCCATAATCTATGCTTTTTACTTAATTTCTTTATGTACGGTCATTTTCTTCAGAACCGGGTTATACTTTTTCACCTCTAAACGAGCCGTTGTATTCTTTCTATTTTTGGTTGTAATATATCTTGATGTGCCCGGCATACCACTCTCCTTGTGTTCTGTACATTCCAGAATCACTTGCACTCTATTTCCTTTAGCCTTTTTACTCATCTCTGCTTTCTCCTATTCGTTATGCGTAAACTTTACGCGTTTAAATATCCTTTAGTTGCAGCTTCTTTTAATGCCGCATCCAATCCAATTTTATTGACAGTTCTCAAACCTGCAGCTGAGATATTCAGGCTGATCCAGCAGTCTTCCTCTACCCAATAAAACTTTTTTCTAAACAAATTTACGTTGAATCTCCGTTTCGTTTTGGCGTTTGAGTGAGAAACGTTGTTTCCAACCATTGCTTTTTTACCTGTTATTTGACAAATCTTAGACATTGCTATATAGTATATTTTATTATTCC
>CAZYGE010000019.1:0-34772 GCA_964647535.1 uncultured Proteiniphilum sp. | reverse complement strand
TAAACTCCCAACTTAATATAAAAGTAAACCACATACAGTAAAATAAAAACAACTCCATGCCAGCGTGTTATGTGAGAGTTAAACTTAATAAACAACCATAAAACGATTCCCAAGAGCACAACAAACAGCGAATCCATATAATTTATTTCAGGTGTACTTATTGGATGTATAACTCCGGTAGCACCTAAAACTAACAATATATTGAATATGTTTGAACCTACAATATTACCGATTGCGATATCAGAGCGTTTCTTTAAAGCTGCTACAACTGAAGTTGCGAGCTCAGGCATGCCAGTGCCGGCTGCAATGATAGTTAAACCAATCATCGCTTCGGACATGCCAAATCGTTGTGCAATTATAATGGAGTTATCTACAAGTAGATCTGAACTATAAACCAATGCCAACAAACCAACGACCATAAAGATTAGGTCTAATGACCAGTGCTTACTCAATTTGATATCAGAATCTGGATTATCATTTTGATTATCTTTATCCTTTTGAACTTTCTTTGATGTTAAAAACAAGTAGGCTATATAAGATATAAAGAGTAGAATTAACAATAGTGCTTCCAGGCGTGATATTTCATAATCAAGAAAAAACAGCAGGAATAAAATAGAGGTTAATATCATTACCGGTACATCAAATTTCAGAAGCTGTCTATTAACAACAATAGGATAAATTATTGCAGATATCCCGAGAATGAGTCCAACATTAAACATATTAGACCCCAATACATTTCCAATTGATATGCCACTCTGTCCACTCATTGCCGCCTTAACACTGACAATTAATTCAGGCATGCTTGTTCCAATTGAAACTATTGTCAATCCAATAACAAGTGGACTAATGCCTAAACGTTTTGCTAAAGATGATGCTCCAAAGACCAATCCTTCTGCACCATAATAAAGAATTGCTAATGAAACTAATAACCAAACATACTCCATTTATACACTAAATTTAATAAAAAAATAAAACACATATATCAAAATAAATATCACTCCCTGCCAGCGCCTAACATGAGAGCTAAATTTAATGAAAAGCCATAAGACTAATCCCAAAATCACAACAAACAGTGTATCCATATAATTTATTTCAGGTGTACTTATGGGCTGAATGAGACCTGTGACACCTAAAATTAATAATATATTAAATATGTTTGAACCAACGATATTGCCTATAGCAATGTCGGAACGTTTTTTTATTGCAGCTACAACTGATGTAGCAAGCTCCGGCATGCTTGTACCTGCTGCAATAATAGTTAAACCAATCATAGCCTCAGACATACCTAAACGTTGTGCAATTATAATGGAATTATCTACAAGTAAGTCTGAACTAAAAACCAACGCCAATAAACCTGCCACTATAAAGATTAAATCTAATAACCAGTGTTTACTTACTTTGATATCTGATTCTTGATTGTTTTTATCTTTTGGGTTTTTCTTTGATGTTATAAGTAAATATGATATATATAAGACAAATAATACAACCATAAATAACGCTTCCAGTCGGGCTATTCCATAGTCAAGAAAAAGCAAAAGGAATAAAACAGATGTTAATATCATTATTGGAACATCAAATTTCAAAAGCTGTCGTTTAACAGCTAATGGATAAATTATTGCTGATAAGCCTAAAATGATTCCCACGTTAAACATATTGGAGCCCAATACATTCCCGATAGCTATACCGCTTTGTCCACTCATTGCCGACTTTGCACTGACAACTAATTCGGGCATACTTGTTCCGATTGAAACTATCGTCAGTCCAATGATGAGTGGACTAACACCAATACGTTTTGCTAATGATGATGCTCCAAAGACTAAACCTTCTGCACCATAATAAAGAATTACCAATGACACTAATAACCAAATAACCTCCATTTATATTAGAATTTAAATAACCATTCGCAAAGGTAATCATTAAGCAATAGAAAGAATGCTTACTAATTAATTATTAAATAGCGTTATTTAATTTAGATTTATCTTTCTTGGTTTAATCATGTTTTCCGGTTTTAGCACCTCATTAAGCATTTCTTTATCCATTAAGCCTTTCTCAAGAATAATATCATATACTTTTTTCCCGGTTAACATAGCCTCCTTGGCAATTTTTGAAGAATTTTCGTAACCTAAATATGGGTTAAGAGCTGTGACGAGACCAATCGAATTCATTACCATTTCTTTGCAATGTTCTTCATTTGCGGTAATTCCGATGATACATCTTTCTCTAAATGTTTCCATTCCATTAATAAGAATATCTATACTTTCGAATAGTGAGAATGCTATAATTGGTTCCATCACATTTAGCTGAAGTTGTCCGGCTTCTGAAGCCATAGTTATTGTGAGGTCGTTACCAACTACCCTATACGCTATTTGGTTAATAACTTCGGGTATAACTGGATTGACCTTGCCCGGCATTATTGATGAACCCGGTTGCATGGGTGGTAGATTGATCTCATTTAAACCTGTGCGTGGACCGGATGATAACAACCTTAAATCGTTGGATATTTTTGATAGTTTTATAGCCAAACGCTTTACTGTTGAGGAATTCATAACAAAGACTCCGGTATCACTTGTTGCTTCAATCATATTTTCGGCCTCCTTTAGTGGTATTCCTGTGATATCAGCCAAATGTCGAGTCACGGAAGGAGTGTAATCAGGGTCGGAATTGATTCCTGTACCAATTGCAGTTGCTCCCATATTTATTTCAATAAAAAGGTCGCGGTTTTGTTTTATTCGCTGCACTTCTTCATTAAGAGTGTAAGCAAATGCTTCAAATTCCTGACCTAAAGTCATAGGTACTGCATCTTGTAGCTGTGTGCGTCCCATTTTTATGACATGAGAGAATTCTTTGCTTTTTTTATCAAACGCTTCTACTACTCGTTTAAGTGTTTTTATTAAATCTCCAACGTAGCGAAATAGCGCAATTTTCATTGCAGATGGATATGCATCATTTGTAGATTGTGATAAATTAACATGATTATTTGGGTGACAATATTGATATTCTCCTTTTTTGTGCCCAAGTATCTCTAAAGCGCGATTTGCTATAACCTCATTTACATTCATGTTGGTTGATGTACCGGCACCGCCTTGTACCATATCTACAACAAAATGTTCATGCAAATTACCATTTTTAATTTCGTGACATGCTGCTATTATAGCATCAGCTATTTGCTTATCTAGTATACCCAAGTCTCTATTTGCCAGAGCAGCACCTTCTTTAACATCTGCCAACGCTATTATAAATTGCGGGTAATGAAATAGTTTGGTGCGACTTATACTAAAGTTCTCTAGTGCTCTTTGAGTTTGAATCCCGAAGTAATACTCAACAGGAATTTCTTTTTCTCCTAATAAATCTCTCTCTTTACGAGTTCTACCGCTAAGTTCTAATTTTGTAATATCCATTATTAAAATTATGTTTAGAAAGGATAACCTATTGCAAAGTGGAATGCAAAATCTCTTCTAAAATTTGGTTTAAAAATAGTCCACCTTGAGCCTTGGGGCAGTGCGGGGTTGTGAGCTTTCATACCTCCATCTACTCTTATGAGCAGGAAGTTAAGATCGAAACGCAAGCCAATACCATAAGCAACACCAAGCTCTTTATAAAATTCCGAAAGTTTAAATAAACCTCCCGGCTGTTCTACATAATCTTTAATTGTCCATATATTTCCGGCGTCTACAAATCCGGCCAGTTCTATTAAACGAGTTACTTTTCGTCTATATTCTACACTAAAATCTAACTTAATCTCACCTACTCTACGACCGAAATCGTGTCCGGTGGAGTCTAGACTGAATGTTCCCGGTCCGAGTGTTCTTGTGCTCCATCCTCTGACACTGTTCGCACCACCGCCAAAATATCGTTTCTCAAAAGGTACAATATTCGAATTTCCATAAGGATATACAACACCTAACGCCAAATGAGCCGCAATTGTTTTACTGTTATCAATTCTGTACATTGGGGAAATATCAAAATCACTTTTTACGTACTCTGAATATTGTATTCCGAAGAATTCCTCTACACCTCTTTCATTTTGTTTACCCCCTCCCAAGGCAGTGATAGCTCTTGGTAACCATCCGGCAAGCTCTATTCCTGATTTTATGCGAAAGGGAATAGTTGGCATATCACCTCTTTGAATACGATTGTAATTTGTATAGGTTATGTTGTATGCTGATCTGACAATTAATTGTTCGTCATAACTGTATCGTAATATAGGATTGACATCTTCACTAAGATACAATTCTCTAAATCTCTCGGATGTCCAAGGCATTCTTACATAAGTAATTCCCAAGGGTTCGAGAACATTTACAAGTCTCCACTCCATTGACGACCATTGAAAACGGTTTGATAGGTTGAAAAATTGTCTGAAATACTCGGGTCTTTTCTGAAAGTTTGCTCCAATTGAGAATTCGGTAGATGCAGAGGGCTGATCACGCAGTTGATTCAAAACCCAGGGGAGCAGTAGTTGGGGTATTGAAAGAAACGCTTCGGCTCCATATTCGTAGTAACTGTTATCTAAGAGGTCGAGACTATCGGTTGCACGTATAAACTCATATGCTGCATTTAGTCTTACTCTGAATGTTTCGCCTCCATTAAAGAAATTTCTATGTTCATATGTAAGGTTAGTTCCAACTCCCAAATCTCCCGCAGAGTTAGTCCCATCAACTCCAAATTGCATAAAATGCATGTTTCCGGGAAATAGTGAGATTCTTGAATCGATTAAGCTGGAGTCATTTCTCTCAGTTGGTGTAAGTTCAATTGATGTTTGATTGACGGGCCCCATACCATTGAGAGAAGAGTATGTTCTTTCTAAAATTCTGTCTGAATATAATCTTCCCGGTCTTAGGAAAGTGTTGTAATAAACTGCTCGAGGAGAAAGAAATGGATCCTTTTCCTGAACTATATTAATTCCTCTATATTCAATAGTGTCTAAGAGGTTGTGTTTTGTGGAATCTTTTAGTATCTCGGAGTTAATTCCGTTTATAACTAAAACATTACCAATGTTATATTGCGGATGTCTTGTATCTTCTGACGGATTATTTAAAGAAAGGGTGAGATCTACCTGATACTCACCAACAGTGGTATCTGCAAGAAAGTAAAAGTTTTCTTTTGAGAAATTATAGTATCCTCTGTTTCTTAGCAAGGATGTCATATTTATTCTACCCTGCTCTATTACTTCCAAGTCAAATATATCATTCTCTCTTATTATGTCTAATCTTCCGGTGCTGCTAAGGATATTATATATAGTGGTATCAACGGAGTTGATTGTATCGCTGAAGTTTCTGATTCTATGAGGATCATGACCCGTTACATCATAAGTAATTCTTGCCTTTTTATCTTCTTTTACTACAGTTGTATCTAGTTCTGCATTTAAATAACCTTTGTTGTTTAGATGCATAATTATTTGATCTGCGGATATACCGGCGAGCTGCTCGTTGTATAGTACAGGGGGTTCGCCATATTTTAATAATTGCCTATTGAGCCATGTTGAATCGTTGTCAGGGATATTGTACATATGCAGCTTCCACTTACCTATGATGGGAATTGAAGAGTTGGGGGTTTGTCTCAAATAGGGTTTGAGGTCGGATGAGCCAATTCCTCTAATATCGGATTTAATATTTACTTTATCAAGCAAATATCCACCTTCGGGCACTTTCTTAGTTACATTACATGATGCTAAAAACAGCAATGTAAACACAAAGAGTACATATTTTATATTACTGCTATTCATCCTCTCTTGATCTGGTTATTCTAAATCTTAATAGGTCTCTCAACGATTGAGCTTCTCTTGTAACTACTACTCCTACACCCTGTGTAGTAGGGTTACGACGATAAAACCTGTCATTTGCTCTATTGTATGCTCTAAGCATTAACCAGTTGTTAAGGTCATATTCAAGCTCAAATTCTCCCATAAATGCCTGCTCAGATGCCATCATACTGTTGTCTCCATAACTCAAATTAGTACTTACTCTCAAGCGATCGTTTAATAGTCGAGTCGAGACATCTAGCCCCATTCTAACATTATCCAGTGTTCCGTCAACCGACTCAAGATTAGTGCTTACAGACCAATTATCGCTTAATGCATTCGCAAAGAGTACATCTAACCCTCGTGAAAGTGTATTTGCAGCCAAGTTTGAGAATATGGAAGAACCGTAGTTTAAGTCGGGTGAGCCCTCTGAAGGAATAAAACTGCCGGTAGTTGCTAAGTAAGCGAATTGGAGGATTTTAGTTTCTTCGTCGCTTATAAAACTATTCACACGTTGCTGTATGTCGTTTGAACTCTCGGGGAGTTCTATGTCGTATTCTAATTCCATTTGCTCTAGGTCTCCTCTTATATGAAGTAGTGCATTTACAGCAACCCTTGTATTAACAAGTTCTGTAGTAAAAGTTGGACTTAGTGCTGCCAAATCGGCTTTCACCGGAAGATATGCTATTATATTAAACTTTGTGTTTAAAGGGTCCCCTTCCATTGTGAGTCTGCTCCCTTCGCGAATATTAAAATCAATTGTTCGCAAATTTTGTAGGTTGTAGTGAAAATTCCCACTGTCTATTACATAATCACCATAAATTCTCGCCGACGGGGTAGATTTAGAGTTGAAATTTATATTTATCTCACCTTCACCACTAACATCAATGGCATTGCCTGTGGTTGGATCTAAGACAACTGATGCCTCAAGAAGCGGAGTGAGATTAAGTGTGGCTGTCATCACTATTGGCATTGTTGAGGCAACTGTTGTGTTGATTTGGTTGATAGGATCATCTAATCTTCTTAGAAATTCGAGTGAATCGGTTTGTTTAGTATTTATATATATAATTCCACTATATTCTGTTGCAGTAGCTGTTTGAGGTATTACGAAGTTTAACTCAGACTCACTTTCAGTCCTTAAATTTGCATCTCCATAAATTCCCATAGGAGACCCGGTAACGTTTAAGGTACCGGATAGCCTCAAATCTCCATAAGCCATAAGATCTGTACGTTCGGAATTGTTCAGTAGCATAAAGTCATTTAAAGTGATACCGGCTGTATAAACCATGCGTCCAAAGTTTGAGTGGGATAAACTAAGGTTTAGTTCTGCAGTTTGACCATTCTGATCGCGTATTACTAAATCATTGAGACCTACATTATCTCTACTTATCTCTATTGTATCAGATAGGAAGTAGGTAACGTTTGTATATGCAATTCTCATTTCACCTTCATCTATACCAAGCCATCCTTCAGTTATCGGCTCTGAGAGACTACCGCTTATGTTAATGTCAGCATTTAAACGACCTGATAAGGTACTTAGTGCAGACGAAGCTATAGGCTGAAGTGCATATAACTCAAATTCTTCCATTACAATATCTACATTCAACGGATTAGAGTTACTATTATCGGTGGGTAGATAACCCTCTATATAAAGTTTTCGCTCTCCATTATTAACCAGTTCTGCATTTAAATTTAAACCGCCATATATCTGATCCCAATCGCCTTCTATACTCATGGTACCTACAGTATCATTATGCACGGCAATATTTTCAATACGAAGATCTTCAGTTCTAATCATTGGCGTTTCTAAAGCCTGACGAATAAATATTTCGCCGTTTATTGCACCGGATATATTAGATACATTAAAAGTCGAAAGTATGTTTTCCAACTCTGTGTTATTGAAATAGATTCTAACATTATCTGCTTCACTTTTTGAAGCAATACCTTCAATACCTAAAAGCAACATTTCCTTTTCACGTATACCGAAGTTATCTATTTCTATTCGATCTTGTTCATAAGCAATTAGTGCTTGATTAATATCGATATTTTTGCCGTTAAAATCAATAGTAGTAGAATGAATTTGAATATTTGTAGCCAATTCATCTTGCATATTCCGATTGAAACCCATTGAAATAAGCAACTCACCATCTGATTTGTTATTGGCATTCTCTACATCGAATGATATTCTGTTTATAACAGAATCCATAGCAGCACTAGTGTTCAAATTTGCGTTTATATATCCGTTGCTTTGTATAAGATAGGTATTGACATTTAAATTTACACCACCAACATCACTATTAATATCAATTTTGGATTCTCTGATATCATTGTTCCCGAACATGAGACGAGGGATGTGTCCGTTAACAGCTATATTTTCATTATTTGCCATATCTACAACTCCGGTAATGTTTGCTTCATCAACGTTATAGAACGGCAGGGCGAATGTATATGAAAAATCTTCGGTATTATTAAGTGTTATATTAAATTTGAAATTATTCTTGGAATCAGCAGCCAGATAAGATACTTCTGTTTCTGATAATTCTATGATTGATGGCAAATGAGGATGGATTATGCTTTTAACATCGTCTGCTATTGTAGAAAAATAATAATCACCTGAGATTTCGGCTTCTACGAAAGCAGACATTAATTGTATCTTTTTTCCTTCAACTTCATCATTAATTGCTTGCAAATAAATTGGTCCTGGGTTGTATATAAAATTACTATCTACAATTGAAGTGTTTTCTATCACCAGAGTCCCAACCATCTCGTCTACCGATACTCCGGACATGCTGGCATCAATTTGTGTGGAAAGAATTGGCGAATTCCAGTTTTCCATCATTAGAAATGGTCTCATATCAAGCTGCTCTACATCACCTTTTACTATAAATCCTAACTGATCGCCAAAGGTGACATCTCCATATATATCAAACTGATTTAATGGGGAATCCATACTCATGTTGGCCGAGACATTATTACCGGTGTATACTCCATCAAATTGAAGATCATTGTATTCAAATTCTTTATACTGAATTGTTTCTAAATTACCATTAGCTTCTATAGCTAAAGAGTTTTTTCCACGCATTTCTACTTTTGCATTGGCATGTAAAGTTGCATTTCCTATTCCAGTCCCTTCTCCTAATATATTTCCCACACGAAAATCGTTTACTAAAATAGGACCCTCAAAGCTTAGATTTTGAAACTGATTTCTAATTCTTCCGATGCCGTTTAAGTTTACGCCACCTTGTTCTGTAGTGATATTGCCCCTATATGCGAATCGATTGAGGCTTCCGTTAGCAGTAAATTTTAAGTCTATATCGCCAAGAGCCATAATTTGATTTGGTGTTTCATAATGTGGTACCCAAACATTAATGATTGATTCCAAATTCTCTTGAGAAAAATGTAGCTCATTAACATCAACCTTTAATTCACTATTATTGAAGTTACTATAATCTGCAATCATTCCTGAAATATCTACCCGGGTATCGGTCCCATATTCCAGTTCAAATTTAGTTATAAATGCCTCAGGTAATTGTCCGTTGGCTTCAAGATCGAATGAAAAAAGATGTTCTAAATTATTAAGAGGAGGATAGAAAACTCCAATATCTTTAGGATCCAGTTGATCGCTATTCACATAGGCTTGAAACTCACCTGAATTTAAGTGGTAGCTGGTATTTCTTAAATTTATATCAGATTGATTCAATACAAGCTCTAACCGATCGCTAACTAACAAAGAATCTTTGCCCATTACATCAGCCTCAAGTTTTGATAATGAGAGGCCTGAGTTTTTTTCAATAAAACTCAATAGTTTTATTTCAGCATTTAAATCTTCTAGATTCAAATAATTTGCGTTTCCTCTGAAATTAAAATCATATACATCTATATGGTTGACATTAAATTCCCCGGGGGTATGAGGGACAGAGAGAACATTATAACTCAAATTTCCACTTGTAATAACTACATCCTCAGCTGTAATTCGCCATGCTTTTTTTTCTACTTCTTCTTGGATAATTGTATCTGTTGCAAAAGAGTCGATTATAAATTGAAAGTTAAACCGTTCTTCGGGTGTTTCTCTATATACATTTGCATTTAAGTTGTCGATTACTAATCTTTGAACTGTTATTCTGTTGTTTAACAATTCCAGGGCTCTAACACGCACCGAAATGCTCTCGGTATACAATAGTGTATCTTGCTTTTGGTCTTCTACATACAGCCCCATTAGTTCAACTGTATTGAAAAGGTGTATGCGAATTCCTTCTAACTCTATGTTGGTATCAATTATATCTTCGAACTTATTTAAGGCAAAATCAGCTGCTCTTTTTTGCACTTGAGGTATGCTAAAGATCAAGAATAGTAACACATTAATCAGTATAACACTGATAATTATTATAGCAAATATGCGAACAATCTTTTTTGCCAATTGTAGTGATAGCCTTAATTTTGTTTATCGACCTGATTCAATATGCAATACAATTATACGAAAAAAGGCTCAAGTGTAGCAAGTTGACACTACTTTTTTAACCAAAAATCATGTTTATTGGGGCTTTTTCCATATAAGTGAGCTATCGCCGTAGCTGAGAAATCTAAAATTATTCTCTAGAGCATATCTATATAGCTTTTTCCAGTCTTCACCTATAAAGGCCGAAACCAACAATAACAGAGTACTTTGTGGTTGATGAAAATTAGTTATCAAAGCATCAGGATATTGAAATTTATAACCCGGAACTATCATTAACTTAGTGGAAGATATGATTTGGTGCAGCTTATTCTTTTCAAGATGATTTAAAATAGCTTTGAGAGCAACATTGGGTGCAATTGTGTCTTGATATTCTTCATAGGGTTCCCATTGACTAACAGTCAGAGAATTTGGATCAACATTTGGGTTATCGTTAAGTTTTTTTCCGAGATAATACAAACTTTCTAAAGTGCGCATTGAGGTTGTTCCTACTACAACTATTTTACCGGTATGATTAATAAGATTATTAATTGTTTCTTTGGAAACTGAAAAGATTTCGCTATGCATTTCATGACCAGATATTACATCTGATTTTACGGGCTTAAATGTACCGGCACCTACGTGCAATGTGACTTCGGCTATTTTAATTCCTTTATCTTCAATTGTTTTTATTATTTCAGGTGTGAAGTGAAGTCCAGCAGTTGGCGCTGCTACTGATCCATCTATGTGAGAGTATACGGTCTGATAATTTTCATCATCTGCCGCCTCAGCGGGTCTATTTAAATATGGTGGAATAGGAAGATTGCCCGCTGCTTCTAAAAGATCTGGAAAAGTGAACTCAGGATTATCCCATGAAAAATCAACAATTGAATCATCGGCTCTGGTAGCATTTAATGTTACTTTTTCCCCCTTTATATCTATTCCGATAGAGAGTTTTCCACTTTTCCAGCGACGAGAGTTGCCAACCATGCAATACCATGAACAACTTTCTCTTTGAGAAAAATTGTCTGTGTAATCTGAAGGATTGTAAGGTGAAAGACAAAATATTTCTATATTAGCACCACTTGCTTTCTTAAAAAGGAGTCTGGCATGAATTACTCGGGTATTATTAAGTACCAAAAGTGTGTTTTCAGGAAGTAAATGCGGGAGTTTTATAAAATCGAGTGTTTTAATATTTGAAGCTCTTTTATCCGCATCTCCGTATAGCAAGAGCTTTGATTCGTCTCTGCGCGATAAAGGATGTTTTGCAATTTTTTCTTCAGGGAGTATATAGTTGAAGTCTGATATCCGAATTTGATGGATATTATCTTTTTTCATATTTTAATGCATTTATTCCGCAAAATTACTCAACTTTGCAAGAGACAACAAAAATATTTTCACCGACAGCACTAATCTTATTATAAAACAGGGGTGATAATTGATTATAACTACAAAATGAATAGATTAACAATTGGAGACAAAGTTAGGTTCCTTAATACCGTGGGAGGTGGAACCGTAAAAGGCTTCCAAAACAAACAGATTGCAATTATTGAAGATGAACACGGTTTTGACGTGCCTGTTCTTATAACAGAGTGCGTTGTAGTGGAATCGGCTTCTGATGAGAAAATGGGGCAAGTACATGATGATGAAGATAATCATGTACAAATAACAGAAGATTCTAAACCAGAAGCTAAAATAGATACTTTTCATCAACCAGAAGAGACAATTGAAGGTGAAAACATTACTGCTTGCTTAGCTTTTTTGCCATTGGATATAAAGAACCTATCAACCTCTTCTTATGAATGTTATTTCGTAAATGACAGTAATTACTATCTGTTTTTTAACTACATGAGTAGAGAGAACAACGTGTGGGAATCTCGTTATTCAGGTACAGTTGAACCGAATACAAAAATTTTCATTGAAGAGTTTGGTAAGGCTGAATTAAATGACATTGAAAAGGTTGCTGTTCAGTTTATATCTTTCAAACATAAAAAACCATACAAGTTTAAGAACCCATATTCAGTAGAACTTAGGATAGATACTGTTAAATTCTATAAATTACACAGCTTCAAAGAAAATGATTATTTCGATGAAGATGCAATAGTGTATTATTTGGTAAAAAACGATATTCCTGAAAAGGATTCTCTCGTATCCCCAGGTGATTTAGAAAAAGCGTTTAAAGAAAAACAAACGGAAGGAAAAAGACCCCGCCGGCAGCGTATAGAAAAGAAACAAAGAAGCCCTATAGTTGAAGTAGATCTTCACATAAATGAATTAATAGACAGCACGACAGGTATGGATAATGCTGCTATTTTGGAACATCAGCTGAAGAAATTCAATGATGTAATGACTGAAAATTTGAATAATAAAAATATTAAAATAGTATTTATACACGGAAAAGGTGATGGTGTATTAAAAACAAATATTTTAAAAGAGTTGAAAAAGAAATACCCTAAATGTCAGCATCAGGATGCTTCGTTTCAAGAATATGGGTACGGTGCAACAATGGTAATTATCAAATAATTAAAATGATTATAATGAAAAGAATATCAATTATCCTACTATCAATAGTTTCATTAATCTTTTTATCAGGATGTGATGTAATGAATAGTATTGGTGGGGCTTATAGACTCTCTCAAAGTGAATATAAATATAATTCGCTTGGAAATATCCAGCTGGCTGATATCAATATTGGTAACTCAGGAAACATTTCAGTATCTAATCTTGCTTCAATAGCAACTATATTAGCAAGCGGTTCAACCAGACAATCTATCCCATTTAGCATGACTCTGAATATGGATGTTACTAACCCCAATGAAACAGCTGCTTTTTTAGATGCTTTGGACTATGAAATTATGGTCAATGAGCTTCAGCTAGTTGAGGGTAAAATGAATGTCCCAATTAGAATTGAACCTGGTGAAACAAAAATTGTTCCTATTCCAATAAGTGTTGATCTTAAGAATCTTATAAACCGATACTCACAAAAACGTGTTGCAAATGAAATGAGTGCTTTTTTGGGAATTACACCAAATGAAACAACCGTTTCTGTAAAACTCTGGCCAAAACTTACAGTTGGAAACACACTCATTAAAGTTCCTGCGCCCATTCCTGTTGAGTTTAAATTCGGAGGCAGATAAATAAAACTGTATCTTTGTAACTTAATTCAAAAAAACAAAGATAATAATGCAAAAGCCTTCAATTCCAAAAGGTACTCGTGATTTTTCGCCTGAAGAAATGGCGAAACGCAACTATATATTTGATACAATTAAAGACGTTTACAAGCTTTATGGTTTTCGTCAAATAGAAACTCCTGCGATGGAAAACCTGTCTACATTGATGGGAAAGTATGGAGAAGAAGGAGATAGGTTACTTTTTAAAATACTAAACTCCGGCGATTTCTTGAGAAGCATGAGTATAGACGATATAAATGAGTCCAATTCTGTTAAGACAGCTAATAAAATAGCTGAAAAAGGACTCAGATACGATTTAACAGTGCCGTTTGCCCGATATGTTGTGATGCATAGGAATGAGATTACATTTCCTTTCAAAAGATATCAAATACAGCCTGTATGGAGAGCAGATCGTCCTCAAAAAGGTCGTTACAGGGAGTTTTTCCAATGTGATGCCGATATTGTAGGATCAGATTCCCTGCTAAATGAAGTAGAGCTGATTCAGATTATTGATGAAGTTTTTACACGTCTGGACATAAGAGTATCCATTAAGATAAATAATCGAAAGATACTATCTGGTATTGCTGATATAATCGGTGAATCAGATAAAATAATAGCAATTACTACAGCAATAGATAAGATTGATAAGATAGGTTTGATTAAAGTCAATGAGGAGTTGAGCGTATCAGGAGTGTCTGATAACGCAATTGAAAAACTTCAACCCATTCTTAAACTCACTGGCAATACTCATGAAAAGCTCAGCAATCTTAAAAACCTGTTTAAATCATCTGAAATAGGCAGTAGGGGTGTTGATGAACTTGAATACATCTTTGACAAGTGTAAAATTCTTCAATTAAAAAACAACACTGAGATCGATCTTACACTAGCAAGAGGGTTAAATTATTATACCGGAGCTATCATAGAGGTGAAAGCTTTGGATGCTGAGATGGGAAGTATCACAGGTGGTGGAAGGTATGATAACCTTACGGGTATTTTTGGTTTAAAGGACGTTTCGGGCGTGGGAATTTCGTTTGGTGCAGATCGCATTTATGATGTATTGTCAGATCTTAATCTGTTTCCCGAAAACTTCACTCATTCTACCGATTTACTGTTTGTTAATTTCGGAGAGAAAGAGGTTGAATATATATTACCTTTAATTACAAAATTGCGTAGTTCTGGTATACGCTGCGAGCTTTATCCTGAAGCATCTAAAATGAAGAAGCAGTTTACTTATGCTGATAACAATAAAATAGCCTATGTAGCCATTGTTGGGGCAAATGAAATTAAAAACAGTTCTGTCACACTAAAAGATATGATGTCTGGTGAACAAGAAACTGTTTCAATTGATGAGTTAGGAGAAAGGTTTAATTAATAACCTTTACTTCTACAGCGTTTACTCCCTTTGGTCCGTTTTCTAGTTTAAAGGTTACATTGTCATTTTCGCCAATTCCATGTTCTGCATTACTTGCATGAAAAAAATACTTTTTGGGGCTGTCTGAGTCTTTTATGAAACCAAAGCCTCTGTCTACATTATAAAACTCCACCACGCCAACAGGGTCTCCAACTCTTTCTTCCACTTCTTTGGGAGGTATTGAGATTTCGATGTCTTCTAATTCGATTTCTTCTCTATCGGCAGGCTCCGGACGTTCGTCAGTAATTACACCATTAGCATCCACATAAGCAATCATATCTTCGAACTTATCTGCAGACTGAAGTTTTCTCTCTTCTCGTCTTAATTGTTTCTCTTTTCTTTTCTGTCTTTTGTTTTTTTCAATTTCTCTTTTACTAAATGAGTTTGATTTTGCCATTTTTAATTTTTAAATTGTTTTATTTTGTGTTTGTGATCGTCATTGCGTTATGATAAAATCATTTTGCTGATTAATGTCACGTTTTGCAATGATGCAAATTTAATGAAAATTCTTGAATTTATCAAGTGTGATTTTTTTTGTCTCTTAAAAAACAGTTTCTTTGCACAAAATTTATTCCAATGCTTTCTATTGAAAATATCTCAGTTGAGTTTGGTGGTACCACATTATTAGACCAAATATCTTTTGTACTTAATAAGAGTGAGAGAGTAGCTCTTACGGGTAAAAACGGAGCCGGCAAGTCTACTTTACTGAAAATTATTGCAGGCATGCAGCAACCAACAAGGGGCAACGTGTCAACTCCAAAAGATACCACAATTGGTTATCTACCGCAACAGATGAAACTGGATGACACGCGAACTGTAATGGAAGAAGCCTCTCTCGCTTTTGATCATCTCCAGAAAATGGAATCAGAACTGAATCATCTTCATAATGAGATGGCAGAAAGAACAGACTATGAGTCGGAAGAATATAACAAAATTATAGAAAGGGCTACTGACCTTCAAGAGCTTTTACAAATATCGGGAATTCATAATTTTGAGGCAAAGGTAGAAAAGACACTTCTGGGACTTGGCTTTTCAAGATTAGATTTCGAACGTCCTACAAAAGAATTTAGTGGTGGTTGGAGAATGAGGATTGAATTGGCAAAAATATTACTTCAATCTCCTGATGTACTTTTACTGGATGAACCAACTAACCACCTTGATATTGAATCTATTCAGTGGTTGGAAAACTTCCTTTTAACCGAAGCTAAAGCAGTTATGCTGGTATCGCACGACCGTGCATTTTTGGATGTAGTAACCAGCCGTACAATTGAAATTTTACTAGGAGATATTCACGACTATAAGGTAAGCTACTCAAAATATGTAGAGCTCCGCCAAGAAAGACGTGTACAGCAATTAAGAGCATACGAAAATCAGCAAAAACAGATAAAAGATACCGAAGATTTTATTGAACGATTTAGATATAAACCTACAAAATCCAATCAGGTTCAATCGAGGATAAAGCAGCTAGAAAAAATTGATAGAATAGAAGTAGATGAAGTTGATAATTCACGACTGAACCTTAGGTTTCCACCTGCACCAAGATCTGGCTCCTACCCTGTTGTTATAGAGGATCTATATAAAAACTATGATGATCATATGGTCATTAAAGATGTCACACTCACCATTGAAAGGGGAGAG
This sequence comes from uncultured Proteiniphilum sp., assembly GCA_964647535.1. Taxonomy (GTDB): domain Bacteria; phylum Bacteroidota; class Bacteroidia; order Bacteroidales; family Dysgonomonadaceae; genus Proteiniphilum. Next base: position 18,384 of record CAZYGE010000019.1, on the reverse strand, counting down.
AAAATTGCTTTTGTAGGTAAAAATGGTGAAGGTAAGTCTACATTGGTGAAGTGTATAATGAGTGAAATAAATCATGGTGGTAAATTAGAGTTGGGACATAACGTAAAAATTGGATACTTTGCTCAAAATCAAGCTCAAATGCTTAATGAAGATCTATCTGTATTTGATACAATTGATAATGTAGCCGTGGGAGATATCAGATCAAAAATACGCGACATATTAGGGGCGTTTATGTTTGGAGGAGAAGCATCGGACAAAAAGGTGAAAGTGCTGTCAGGAGGCGAAAAAAGTCGTTTAGCAATGATACGCCTCCTATTGGAACCAACAAACCTTTTAATTCTCGATGAACCTACCAATCACCTAGATTTAGCATCTAAGGATGTGCTTAAAAAAGCAATATTGGATTTTAACGGTACGGCTATTATAGTTTCTCACGATCGTGATTTTCTTGATGGACTTGTAAATAAAGTTTATGAATTTGGTGGAGGCAAAGTAACCGAGCATATTGGAGGTATTTATGATTACCTATCTAGTAAGAAAATTAACAGTTTGCAAGAACTTGAATTATCAAAATCTCCATCACAACCAAATGAGCAAGCAGATCAAACTTTAAAAAACTCAGCTGACACTGCAAACAAATTATCTTATCAGGAACAAAAGGAGTTAAATAGTAAGATACGCAAATTTGAAAGACAGATAGAAGAAACTGAATCGAAAATTGAATCCTACGAAAGCGAAATTTCTGAAATGGAAGAATATCTTGCCACACCCGAAGGCGCCTCAGATATGAACTATCTACAAAAATATCTTGATACCAAAGGAAAGCTAGATAAGATTATTGCCAAATGGGAAAAGGCTCATTTAGACTTGGAAAGAATAAAATAACATTTAAATATGGCGAATATCAGCAAATTCTTTTTGACCAAGATTATGGGATGGAAAGTGATAAACACTTTCCCTGAAGTTCCCAAATGCGTTCTTGCAATTGCTCCACACACAAGCAATTGGGATTTTATTGTAGGTAAGTTAGCTTATAATACTTTAAATCGGAAAGCCAATTTTTTAATTAAGGAAGAATGGTTTGTTTTTCCTTTAAACTTATTTTTTAGTAGTATAGGAGGCATCCCGGTTAAAAGAGAACGCAATGATTCACTAACAAGCAAGCTGACTGATGAATTTAAAAAGCGCGAATGGATGCACCTTGGAATTACACCCGAAGGTACTCGCAAACCAGTGCAGGAGTGGAAAAAAGGATTCTATTTTATTGCTCTTAACGCAAATGTACCAATTATATTAGTTGGACTTGACTACAAAAAAAAAGAAGCAAAAATACTGGATATGTTCTATCCTACGGGACATTACGAAGAAGATATTGTAAAAATAAAGTCTTATTTTAAAAATATTAAACCCAAAAGACCCAAAAATTACATAACTTAAAAACAGATATAATCAGACTCTATTCTTCAAAATCAAGCTTCAGCTGCACAGCTTCTAATTGTAATATATTTAAATCTACTTCTGATTTCTTTAATGTTAGCCCTATAAGCCTAATCTTTTTTTCATCAATATCCTCAACTTGCAACAACAGCTCTTTCCCTATTCCAAAAAGCTTTTCATAGCTATTTACAAAGTTTTTCACAGTTTTACTTCGGGTAATTATTGTGAAATCGGCATATTTGACTTTCAATGTAACAGTTTTTGCCATGAACTTTCGTTTCTCGGCTCTCCTTTCAACTTCTCGAGCAATCTGATCCAGAGCACCAAGAATATCAACTATTTCATACAAATCATCAAGAAAGGTAACTTCTGCACCAAGCGATTTTCGAACTCTCTCCGATTCCACTTCTCTATCATCCATGCCTCTTGCGAATTGATAGTATGATATGCCCGTTTTACCAAACTCTCTCACCAAGTCAAGCTCAGACCACTTTTTCAAATCATGCCCGTTCTTTATACCCAATTCGTGCATACGCTTAGCGGTAACTTTACCTACCCCTAAAAATTTGTCTATTGGCAACTTCTCTACAAAAGACTCAGCTTTACCAGGCTCTATAACAAACAGTCCGTTTGGTTTCTGATAATCTGATGCTATTTTTGCTAGAAATTTATTAAATGATACTCCGGCTGATGATGTCAGATGTGTTCGATTAAATATTTTCTGTTTTATCTCTTTTGCTATGAGGGTAGCCGATTTTGCGCCCTTATTATTCACTGTTACATCAAGAAACGCCTCATCCAGAGAGAGTGGTTCTACTTTTGATGTATACTCTTGAAATATTTTCATTATTTGGTTCGATACACTTCGATATACATCAAATCGTGGAGCTGCAAAAATCAAATGAGGACATTTACGTAATGCTGTAACAGAGGCCATAGCAGAGTAAACTCCATATTTACGCGCTTCGTAACTTGCTGCTGCAACTACTCCTCGTTTTTCTCCATAACCCACAGCAATTGGCTTACCCCGATATTCAGGATTATCGCGCTGCTCTATGGAGGCGTAGAAGGCATCCATATCTATATGGATTATCTTTCGGTTCACAATTACAAATATAATATTTATTAATCACATTTAACCTCCATAATATCTTTTATATTAGTAGTATACTCTTGTGAAAGATGATTTCGATGCATTTTAAATGTGCGTGGGTCACGAGAAGCAAGTCGCAATCCTCCCTTTGTCCTCATGTTGATTTTATCAACAGCTTCCATAAGACGGAGATGACGGGGATCAGAATTCATCTCAGGGAAAAGAGATGGTTGTATGTTTTCAGTATCAATAAAGTCATAAAGTGTAACCCCTGCTCTTTTATAATTTCGATGTGGTTCATAAATTTGTTTTAATCCGGCCACAGCAAATTTAGCTATCTCAATTGTAGATAAAGTAGGAAATGGTAACCGCACCTCTACACTTCTGGCAATTGGCTCAATACTATCTTTAAAAAAATTGGTTTGAATAAAAATCTGTATACGTTTACAGTGAGAATCTTGTCCACGCATTTTAGTTGCTGCAAGTGATGCAAAAGTGATAACCCTCTCCTTCACTTCATCAAAAGTTTCGTACTCCTTCTCGAATGTTCGGGTAACAGAAAAACTTTTAGATTTCTCTGTTTCATCAATTAATTCTAAAGAGTCTATTCCATTTAGCTCTCGCTGAAGTTTAACCCCTGTTATAGTCATATTCTTACGAACCCATGACTCCGGCATTTGCACAAAATCTATAGCTTTGGTAATTCCCGCTGCATAAAGTTTTCTTTGACTACTTCGTCCTACACCCCATAAATCTCCCACCGGAATCCATTTTAGCGCTTTCAGCCTCTTTTCCTCAGTATCAATCACATGACAACCGCCGGTTTGTGAAGGATACTTTTTAGCGATACGATTTGCTATTTTCGCCAAGGATTTTGTAGGAGCTATGCCTATGCCCACTGGTATAGACGTCCATTGCATAACACGGTCTTTAATTGCAAGTCCGTACTGCCTCAAATCTTCCTGAATACCCGATAGGTGGAGAAAACACTCATCTATGGAGTAAATCTCCTGATTGGGTGTAAATTGTGACAAAACACTCATTACACGGCGGCTCATATCACCATATAGCGCAAAATTAGCGGAGTAAACGGCTACATTATTCCTTTTAAACAGCTCTGCCACTTTAAATGCAGGCACCCCCATATCTATACCCGCCTTTTGGGCCTCGCCACTGCGTGCGATAACACAACCGTCGTTATTGGAAAGTACAACTACAGGACGACCGTTTAACGAAGGATTAAACACCCTTTCGCAAGATGCGTAAAAGTTATTGCAATCTACCAAAGCTATCATAGACACATTAAATATTAACCATGTTTTCTTATGGAATAGAGTATTATACCCCAAACCAAAAGAGTATTCTCGGAAGTAATAGTGATAGGTTCAAACTTGGGGTTGGAAGGCATCAATCTACATACCCCTTTTTCTATTTCTATTCGCTTAACTGTAAATTCGCCATCTAAATAGCAGAGAGCTATTTTGCCATGCGTCCATTCCTCTGCTTTATCTACCACCAATAAATCACCCTCATTGAAATCTCCACTCATCGAATTTCCTTTAACACGAGCATAAAAGGTTGCTTCAGGATGTTTTATCAACAACTTATTTATATCAATACGCTCACTTACAAAATCATCTACATTAGTAAATGGTCCGGCAGCCACAGCTCCCGATAAAGGAATTTCAAGCTCAGAATATTCCGGATTAAAAATTTCAATTTGCGTTGATTTGAACAGTTTCTTCATATTACAAATCTACATAAAAAATAATTTGAGATAGGAAGAATCAGAGGTAAAAAATGATTTTTAATGTAACAAATTCGAAACATGAAATATTAATGGTTACATTTGCAATGAGAGAGGAAAGGACCGTCTCATAAAATATTAAAATAAGCAATATATGAATATCAATAAAGTAAAGATGGCTAAGTCGCTCAAACTTATATCAGCCGGACGTCAAAGAACAAATATATTACGTGGATGGGAACAAAAAACAATAGCTTATTTAGTGCAGAAGATACCTTCGTGGGTTAGTTCTGATGGTCTTACTGGAATTGGTCTTTTTGGCAACATGATGGTTGCTGCTAGTTTTGTTTTGGGTGCATATATTAATACTTACTGGCTATTATTGTCCTTACTCGGATTCGCTATTAACTGGTTTGGCGACTCTCTTGACGGAAGATTGGCCTACTACCGTAATACACCTCGCAAATGGTATGGTTTTTCCCTTGATATTACAGTTGACTGGATAGGAATTATATTAATAGGTACTGGGTTTATAATTTTTATTCCCGGCATATGGAAACTTACCGGTTTCTTCTTTGTGGTAATGTATGGTTGGGAAATGATTACAGCTCAACTTCGATACAAAATTGGAGGACAATACTCAATTGACTCGGGTATTTTTGGACCCACTGAGGTGAGATTGCTTATTAGTGCAATCATTATATGCGAGGTGTTTATACCCGGTTCTATAAGATACTTGGCAACTTTGGCATGCGTAGTTCTGCTAATATCAAATTTGGTTGAATCTCGCAAACTTCTTATTCTTGCAGATCAACGCGACAAGGAAGAACTTAAGATAAAGCAGTCAGAGAGAAAGAATTTACAAAAAGAAAACGCCTGATACAGAGAGCCTCTCTAAACTTTAAATACCTCTATTTTAGAAAAATCGATCAAAATCTATATCTTTGTGTAAAAAACAGAGATGACCTACTCAATGACCGGGTATGGCAAAGCTATTGCCGAACTCCCAAATAAGAAAATAATTATAGAGATAAAATCCCTTAACAGTAAGCAGTTTGACTTATATGCTCGCTTACCGTTAGTGTATAGGGTTAAGGAGATAGAACTTCGCAACTTGCTTTCGACCCGACTCGAACGAGGAAAAGTTGACCTATCTATGAATGTAGATTTTTTTGAGAAAGATGTTACTTCCAAAATAGATTTTAATGTACTAAGCCAATATCGTAATGATATTAAAAACTCTGCCGACGAAATGGGGATACCTGTGCCGGAAGATTGGTTTTCGGTGCTATTAAGGCTCCCTGATGTATTAAAACAGGAGATTGAAGAGTTTGACGAAGTAGAATGGAAAACTATATTAGGAGCCGTTAATGAAGCAGTACATAACCTAATTTCGTTTCGCAGGCAAGAGGGAGAGATGCTTGAGAACTTACTCAAAGATAAAATTATTAATATCCGCAGATTACTCTCAGAAATATCCCCATTTGAAGAAGAGCGCATCGAAAAAATTAAAAGCCGAATATTAGAAGAATTGAAAAATCTGAAAGAAATTGATTATGACAAAAACAGGTTTGAACAAGAGATTATATACTATTTAGAGAAACTTGACATTAACGAAGAGAAAACACGCCTTTCTCATCATCTGAATTATTTTGAAGAGACTCTTGACAATAAGAGTTCACAAGGAAAAAAGCTTGGCTTTATTACACAAGAGATAGGACGTGAAATTAATACTCTAGGGTCTAAATCTAATCAGTCTGACATGCAACGAATTGTGGTTGAGATGAAGGATGAGCTAGAACAAATTAAAGAGCAGATATTGAATATTCTATAATTGAAGAAAAATGGCTAAACTAATAATAATTTCAGCTCCATCCGGTGCCGGCAAATCAACCCTGGTTAGGTATCTGTTGTCACAAAATTTAAATATCTGTTTTTCTATTTCTGCCACAAGCCGCAAGCCGCGTGGTGAAGAAAAAAACGGTGTGGAATACTACTTCCTTTCACCTGATGAATTTCGAGATAAAATTGCTAATGAGGAATTCTTAGAATACGAAGAAGTTTATCCCGATAAATTTTATGGAACGCTCAAATCAGAAGTAGATCGAATAAATGACGAAGGAAATAATGTCATATTCGACGTTGATTGCATTGGGGGTTTAAATATAAAGAAGATTTATGGAGAAAAAGCATTAAGCATATTTATCATGCCACCATCGCTTGAAGTACTACGAGAAAGATTAGAAAAAAGAGGCACAGAAACTTCTGAAGTAATAGAAAGACGATTATCAAAAGCTGAATTCGAAATGAGCTACGCTTCACAATTTGACACAATTGTTCGTAATGATGATTATGATAGAGCCAGAGCTGAGATTCTAAAGATTGTTACTAATTTCCTTTAAACCAAACCCCGTGGAGTTATTATAATTAGTATGCAAAAATTTCTCGAAAAATACCTGCTACCCATAGCTATGGTTGTAGGAATAGCCCTTCATAAACAACTTTCTGTACTCTCTCCCATCCTTCCCTATCTAATTGCACTTATGCTATTTATCTCTTATTGTAGAGTGAGTTTAAGTGATATTAGATTAACAAAGTTTCACTATATACTTTTATCAATTCAATATATTGGAAGTGCAATAGTTTACATTATTCTCAAACCCATTAATGAAATACTAGCACAAGCCGCAATGATATGCGTTTTAACATCAACTGCAACATCGGCACCTGTGGTAGCAGGATTGCTTGGAGGAAGTATATCTATAACTGCCGCCTATTCGATTATAAGCAACCTCTCCATCGCATTAATAGGACCTATTTTTCTATCTTTAGTTGGTCAAACCAATGACAGTATCGGCTTCACTACATCTTTCTGGCACATCTTTCTTAGTGTAATACCTATTTTAATTCTACCTTTTTTGCTTGCACTCTTGGTTCAAAAGAGTGCTCCCGAAGTTCATAAGAAGATACAATCTGCTCAAATTCTATCATTTTATATATGGGCAGCTGCACTTACAATAGTTATCGGAAATATCACTCAATATATACGTATGCAAGATGATGGAAATTATACTCTTGAAATAATAATTGCATCTTTTTCGCTTGTTATTTGCCTTCTGCAATTTTTTTTTGGCAGACGCATTGGCACAAAGTTTGGGTGGACAGTTGCCGGAGGTCAAGGCCTCGGACAAAAGAATACAGTCCTTGCAATTTGGCTCACACAAACATATCTTAATCCTCTTGCTACACTAGGTCCCGGTGCTTATGTACTATGGCAAAACCTCGTAAATTCGTGGCAATTGTGGAGACATGCCAGACGAATGCACAAAAAATAATAGTTTTAATTCCAAAAACATATATCTTTACATAAAATAATAAATCTTTATTTCAATATTTATGAAAAGAATAATTATAACTCTACTATTGACATCATTGCTTATACCAATCCAACTGCAAGCACAATTTGAGGAAGCAGGAGGCGAATTCTCTATTGACATTAATTTACGCCCTCGTTTTGAATATCGCAATGGTTACAACTACCCTCGCATGGAAACAGATAAACCTTCGGCTTTCATTTCCAACCGCGCTCGTGTAGGATTTAATTTTGACAACGGCTTCCTTTCAACACGAATGTCAGCACAAGATGTTTCCTTGTGGGGACAGAAAACACAAAATGATAATGAAGGTGAGAGATTTACATTAAATGAAGCTTGGGCACAAGTTAAACATAACGATTTTTTCGCAAGAATAGGTAGGCAACCTCTCAACTATGATGATGGTAGAATCCTATCAGTATCAAATTGGACACCCACCGGTATATGGCACGATGCGCTTAAAGTTGGTTTTGAGAACAAATTCAATACACTCCATTTAATTTTGGCATACAACCAATCGAGGATACTTACGAACTCAGGTAATTACTATGATGCCATTGGGCAACCGTATCAAAATATGCAAACACTATGGTATCAATATCGAAATGGCGGCGGGTTTCGTGCTTCCGCTCTATTTATTAACCTAGGCTTTGAAACAGGTGATCCTGAAGCAGAGCCTTTAGTTTCTGAAAAAGTTTATATGCAAACTATGGGAACCAACATAGGTTACAGTAATAACCTGTGGAATATAATGGGAACTGCATATTATCAAATGGGGCGAAACATTAATGATCAGGAAGTGAGTGCGTATATGTTAGCTTTACGTGGTGGTTACAATATTAATCGCACTTTTTCACTATATGGAGGCACCGAGTTTCACCCGGGGCAAGATCCTGATTCAGAAAAGAAATCATATATGGATCTTCTTTACAGATCAAACCACACTTTTATGGGAGCAATGGATTATTTTAGCGGTAACGATTATTATGGAGTTTTTCATAAATATATCGGAATCATATGGAATTCAGGAAAAAAACTGTCAATGGATTTAAGCTATCATCATTTCAATTCTGATAATGCTATTGAAGTAAAGGGTAATGATATAAAAAATCTGGGTTCTGAAATAGATTTAAAATTCAATTATCCAATTCGTAATTATATCATGCTTGAGGGTGGTTACTCTTTCATGTTTGCTACAGACGCCATGCCAATCGCAAAAGGTCGTCCTGGAAATCCTAACTCATGGCAAGACTGGGCATATGTGAGCCTTACAATTAACCCCGCTATTTTCAAAGGCAGGTTCTAACCTTGTCATCTTTAATCAACATGTAGAATTTACATTACCTGTACTTTCTCTGAGATCTCCTCATTCATTTATGAGGAGGTAATGAGGAGGTGTCGGAGAAGAACCTGCGAAAAAATTATTTTTCTCTATTTTCCTAAAATTAAATCCATAACTTGGTTAGTTCGTTGTGCAGTAATACCTGTACTCACTGGTATCTCACCTTTCCCATTCAAATAATCTACGATACTTTTAATTAGATAAAATTGGATATTTTCGGGGTTTTCTTCCGTAAACAGCTGAACGCCTTCAGATGTCTCTAATTCTATGGTAGAAAAATTGAATGTTGAGAAGGTCAATTTCCCTTTTGTTCCTGTAAAACAGATAAGGTCTGAGCGCGTATCTTTAGGGGCAACGAAACACCAATTACCTGAGCCCGAAATGCCTGTTTGAAATCTAAATGAGGAAACAACAGTGTCTTCTACATCATACAATCCGGCGACGTTGCTTTTGTGCCCATTTACATCTTTAATTTCACCCAAAAGAAAATCCAACAAATCTAGCTGATGTGATGCCAAATCGTAGAAGTACCCTGCTCCGGCAATTTCTTCTTTAACCCTCCATGGTAGGTTTTCTTTATCAAAATCGACTTCGTAGGGTGGTATGGATAATTGAATATGTACTGTGGAGATATCGCCCAAAAGGCCATCATCAATTATTTGTTTAACGCGCATAAAATATGGCAATGTTCTTCGGTAGTAGGCTACAAAACAAGGGATCCCGGCATCAATTGAAACTTGGTTTATTTGCACGCACTCTTCGTAAGAAGCTGCCATAGGTTTTTCTATATAAACCGGTTTGCCGGCATTCATAGAAGCAATGGCATATTCGGCATGAGATCCCGGAGGTGTGGCAATATATATTGCATTAACATCCGGATCGTTTATTAAATCGGCAGCATTAGTGTACCATCTATTTATTCCATGACGAAGAGCGTAATCTTTTGCTTTTTCTGAATTCCTACGCATTACAGCGACGACATCTGAATTTTGCACTTTTCTGAATGCTGGTCCACTTTTCATTTCGGTTACCGAACCACAACCAATAAATCCCCAGTTTATCATATAATTAATTTTGAATATTAACTTGTAAGTTGATATATTACAGCTTTTTGTAATTGACTTTATTCCTGAAAGCTAAGACACCTAGCAGTGCAATAGCTGCAAAAGCAATTGTAATATACAAAAAAACTGATAACGAACCCCCAACCTGCCCATATGAGTGCATTCCACTAAAAAAATAGTTTACTCCCAAATATGTCATTAAGACGGATGAGAATGCAAAAACTGAAAGTATATTAAACAACCAGATGTTATTCCATCTATTCACAAGATGAAGGTGAGTAACAATTGCATACACAACAATTGTAATTAGTGCCCAGGTCTCTTTAGGGTCCCAACCCCAGTACCTACCCCATGATTCATTGGCCCAAACAGCTCCAAGAAAGGTTCCAATTGTCATTAAAGCTACTCCTATCAATAAAGACATATTATTTATTACACTTAATTCATTAACTCGAAGTGAGATTGAATTGCTGTTTTTCGCAAATGTCATTACCGATAGATTTGTAATTCCGATTAGAAAGCTTATCCCGAAAAAACCATAGGCTGCTACTATAACTGCAACATGAAACATTAGCCAGGGCGACTTCAACACCGGCACCAAGGTGTTAATCTGAGGATCCATCCAGTTTAGACTTGAAACAAAAAGTATTACACCTCCAAAAAGGGTTGCAAGCGCCAGAGTTATCGAGCTATTCCGACCAAATACTAACCCCGCCAAAACAGTAGCCCATGACACATATACCATAGTTTCGTAAGAATTGCTCCAAGGTGCGTAACCCGATATATACCAACGCAGCCCCATTCCAAACATGTGGTTTATAAAAATTAATATGACACCAATTGTTAAGGTGATTATCGCATATCTGAGCCAGATGCGTTCATTTATTAATTGGAAAAATGATAAGATTAAAAGTATTCCACCAACTATAAAATATCCAATTTTGCTAGAATTGAAAATATTCAAACGGTTGTATTTTATTTCAGCCTCAATTTTGTTGGAATTTATTAGAGAGGTATTATCTTTTTCTAGTTGATAGGTTGATATTATTTTCAATGCTTCATCTGCCCTATCCCAGTTGCCATTTTTAATGGCTAATGCTGCCTCATTTAAATAGTTGCTGAACATATTGTTGACTTCCGCAGCTCCCGGAGAATACCAAGTGTTTGTTGAATCGCAGGGATTGGGAAATATGCCCGGTAACACATAGGTAATGAGAGAGTAAAAGATATTGATCTGTTCATCAAGCTTTACTAAAGCCTTTTGGGCTTCAGTCCTTTCATTTGGAGGACTATGATATATATCATGTAGTTGTGACAGCAAACGATAGTTACCTTGATCATCAAAAAACTGATGGTACGATACATGACCTTCGTCAACGGCAATAAATGGAACTTGCATCCACATTTGCGGCATTGCAAAAAGACTCAGTATAAACTGGTCTGAATTCATATTGTGGATTGTTGTCTCTCTGTGCAGCTTACGTATAATTTCTGAAGAGAATGTATTCATTGGAATTATTCTGCCTCTGAATTGAACAGGTAGTGATCCAAATTGATTTGAATGTTCAATTGGTATATTGACTTGTTTCACTTGCTCAATAACGTTTTTGTGCTGCGCTATACCACAAAGCGGTATTGTGGAAAAAAGTAAAACGAAGGCAATTATTTTTGAATTACTTCGGATTTCCTTTAATTTTCTAGCCAATTTACGAAATCTTGAATTGGGTAAAATAAACATCAAAAGAAAACCTACAAATAAAAAAACATATCCGATATAAGTTATAATTCTACCTGCTACATCTTTATTAACTGAAAGGACTGTTCCTAACTCGTCTCGATCATACGAGGCTTGAAAGAATCGATATCCTTTCAAGTCAAGTACATTATTCATAAAAACAGTAGTCTCAACAACTTCACCATCTACATGCAGCAATAAGTCACTTTCATATGAAGAGGGACTTTGAGACCCCGGATATCTGTTTAATTTGAAATCAATTAATTCAAGATCAAAAGGTAGTGTTTCTGTTATAATTCCTTTTGAAGTGCGCATAACAAGTTGGTTGGTTTTCTCACCTTCTCTGATGTGCACCTGACCTTCTTTACCAAACAGGAATGTTGTTAATGCCCCTCCAAGTATTATTACCAGCGCCAAATGGATAACAATCAATGCCCATTTGCCTTTTTTTATAAAGTTGCTGTTTAATAGTATAAGTATAAAGTTTAAAACCAAAAGGAGTTGTAAGAATATAAAAAGCGGAGAGTAGTATATCAACATTTTTGCAGCTTCAGTTCCCATTTTATTCTCTAAAATGGTAGCTGATGCTAATCCGAATGAATAGATTAGCATCAGTACTATGGAGCCTTTATATGAAGATAAAGATCTTATTAAGTTTTCTTGTTTTATGCCTCGTCCCATTGTTTGCGCATAAGCTTGAGCGCTTCAGGTACGACAACTTCACGTTCTCCCTGACTTCCACATTCAAAGCTTACATATTTGTCGTAACCCAGTTTTTTTAATGCTTTAAAACCATCTACATAGTTGTCTGCACTTCCATCTTCTCCGGGCATGCTGCGTCTCTCACGACTTGCAATGTGGACATGCTGTAAATATTCACCTGCTGCTATGAATGCTGCAAAGTCTGATGTTTCCTCCCATGTCATGTGCCAAAAGTCTCCTAAGCATGTAACCCCGCGATTGTTAATGTCTCTGCATATGGAAGCGGCATCAGCTAATTGCCGAAGGTAGAAGGCTTCTCTTCTGTTTAAAGGTTCTAATATAACGGTTGTACCATGTTGTTGGGCTAATGTTCCCATTTCATCAAACTGCTCACAAAGAAAGTCGCGTGTTTCCTGTGTGTGAGGCATAACAGGAACTTGACTGTTAAATGCAGGAACGATTATTACTCCTGTGGATTCAAATTCTCCTCCGGTGATTATAAGCTTTTCCATTGAATCGCGGCAAAGTTTACGTATTTCAGGATCTGTCGAGAGAATAAATCCATCAAATCCCGCGCATACTGCACTTATTTTTATATTTCTTCCTTTCAAAGCTTCTTTAAATTCTTCTTTTCTCTCTAACAAAGGTTTACCGTGAGGTTCAAATCCTACTACACCATGTTCCTCCATGAAATCGAACTTTTCGTTTAAGCTTGCTCCAGGAGCGGTACTCTCTTGAAAAGAGATGCTAAGCTTAGTGTTGGATGTAACTTTGTTTTCTTTAGTTTTTGAAGAAGCAACTGAATTGCATCCGCCTATAACTAATGCTGCCGAGCCTGCTATTGATGTTTTAATAAAATTTCTTCTGTCGTATTTCATAATCTTTCGTTATTTTGATGTCCCCGGTACAGGCACTGTGAATACCGACATATCCATTTTGCCGATATTAATATCAGAAGGTGTATAATCTAGTTGTGAAGATGTCATTGCATCCCAAGTATATTCTTGTCCTGTGTATGCTGATTCTCTTCCCATAATTGCTGCGAGATTAGAAACGGCTGTTTCTGATGCTTGCTCAATAGGTGAATTTGAACGAATGCAATTTACCATGTTTACATGTTCGAGAGTGTATGGATCTATTTGTTTGAAGTTTGTTTTTTCTAAATCATGATCATATTCCCATACTACGTTTCCTGAAAGGTCTTTAATTACATGACCGCCATTTGAGGTCCACGAGCCTCGTGTTCCTTGTATAAATTCGCTTACATTATTTGAACAACCATCAATTTGTCTGCACATGCTATGTAGATGGACACCATTTTCCATAGTGAAATCGATACTGAAATTGTCAAATTGGTCGCCGGTTACTCTTCTCTGGCGTGAACCAAATCCTACCGCACTTACCGGCCTAAGACCGGAGAACCATGTAAACACATCTATATTATGTACGTGTTGTTCAACAATATGATCGCCCGATAGCCATTTCCAGTTCACCCAGTCACGTATCATATATTCAAAATCATTCCATTGGGGTTGACGTTCACGATACCACAACATGCTTTGATTCCAGTAAACTGTACCTCCGGTTATTTCTCCAATTGCACCATTCATAATTTGTTTGTATGATTCTACATAACTACGTTGGTGATGTCTCTGTGTACCGGTTATTACCGTTAGATTTTTAGCTTGTGCTTGTTTTGATGCTGCAATTATCGTTCTATAGCCCGCTGCATCAACACATATTGGTTTCTCAAGGAAACAGTGTTTGTTTTTTTCGACCGCATATTTAAAGTGTTCGGGACGGAAAAATGGTGGTGTTGCATCTATCAAAACATCTATGTCGCTATCTATTACTTTTTTGTATGCATCGAGTCCCACAAAACGCATATTTCCGGGAATTTCAATATCTCTTTCCGTTTTCAATTTGTCTGCAAGACTATCTACCTTATCTTGCAAGACATCGCCAATAGCAACTATGGTTACTCCATTTGCAGAATTTAGAAAATTGATAGCTGCTCCGGCACCACGTCCTCCACAACCTACAACTCCGGCTCTTATCTCTTTTCCGTCAGACGCTAAATCGGGTAGTTCAGGAATATAATAAGTTCCTGCAGCTTTTAATGGAGCACCTGCTCGGGTTTTATTGTCGTTTTTGTCATTGCAAGAAGATAGTAATGCAGCTGATCCTGCGGCAATTACTCCTGCAGCTCCGGCTACGGCAGATGTCTTTAAAAAAGATCTTCTGGTTAAATTGTTTTCTTTTTTCATTTCATTTTATATTAAAAAGTCTATATTAATTGAATTTAAATTCAATGAGTTTTTATGGCAGACTCCGGTTCACAAACGACTCTGAAACCTATACCTTTTATGTCTGCATACCACCAAATACTCTTTGGTTGTTGAGGATCTGTCCTTAACCAGTTATCATGTTCAGTGTGGCTACGACTGGCACTTCTTACGTCTGCTGCATCTGAATTATAATTTCCTCCACGAACTACCCATTCATCTCCTTCTGTAACGATAGGATTAAAAGTTTTTGTGCCTCGCTTTTCATATGCTTTAGGGTCATATTTATCGGCTGTATATTCCATTACATTACCCAACATATTCTTCAATCCATTTGGATTAGGCATAACCTCACTTGGAGGTTGTGTGCGTCCGTTACTATTTTTATTGTAAATAACATAAGAACTTATTACGTCGGTTTTAGGTTTGAATATGTTTCTCATGAAGCCCTGATCTGAAAAATCTTTGCCACTACCAGGGAAAAAATATGATGTTTCAGTACCAGCACGAGCTGCATATTCCCATTCGGCCTCTGTTGGTAGTCTATATTTTTTACCTGTCTTTTCTGACAACCACTGGCAGAACGTTTCTGCAGCGTAATGTGTCATTGTTATTGCAGGCCTGTCTCCCTGCCCCCAGCCTTGGTCAGGATACCCAAAAGGAGGAGTTGGACCTGATATGGCATCAACACCCATTGCGTTTAAATTATTTTGATATATGACTTCAGGTGGTGTTCTGCCCTCACTCATAGTTTCTGAATAAAACGCCCAGTATTGATCCCAAGTAGTTTCAACTTCAGCCATAAAAAAGGAGCTCACAGTTACTTCGTGCTGAGGTGATTCATCAGAGTTTCGGAAAGGTTCTTTTTCGGGGCTACCCATTTTAAATGTACCACCATCTATAGCAATCATATTTAAAGTGATTGCAGTACCCGGAATTTGTTCTCTGAAATTTGTGAATTTATTAATCTGTGCGGCTTCTTTATAGTAAAGGCTTGTATCAACTTCATATGAGCCCGACATTCCAGGAATTCCAACCATATGTCCATGCGCATAGTTTGGGTTGTGATGCCCTGCGTCTAAATGACAACTTATACACTGAAGATCGAGTTCCTCGACATTTTCTTCATAATAAAGATGTGCTGTAATTGCATCGTCGTTAACTCCTTGAGGGAAGAGATTTTGATGACATTTTAC
This sequence comes from uncultured Proteiniphilum sp., assembly GCA_964647535.1. Classification (GTDB taxonomy): domain Bacteria; phylum Bacteroidota; class Bacteroidia; order Bacteroidales; family Dysgonomonadaceae; genus Proteiniphilum. Next base: position 2,409 of record CAZYGE010000019.1, on the reverse strand, counting down.
ACAGGATTCGTTAGGAATATATTTAACAGCGTGCTCCAGTTCAGATTTCTTATCCCAGTTAAAATCTGCACTATCTTTTGTTATGTAACCCCATACGTCTCTAGCTGCAAGAGTCACTTTTGCTGAGTAGTGCGCCCATGTATCATCTGAGGGTGGAAGATGGCAGTCAATACAATTGACCATTACACCACTTCCATTATTAACATGTACAGATAATTTCCAACTTTCTTCGGCATGTGGGTGAACGTGACAAAGCATACATGATTCATTTGTAGAAAAGTAGACAGAAGTTTGGTATAATGCTGCTACGAAAATTACTCCTATTAGGATACCGATGATTAGGAAAAAACCTTTTCGATTGTGTAATCTTTTATTAGGTTGACGCTTCCTTTTCCAATTTCTAGCCATTACAGTTTGTGATATGTAAAATTATGATATAGCTTTTATCTATTTTGAAAGATAACTACCTATAAAAGTAATGCTTTTTATACAATAAGAAAAAACAATCATGTATTTTCACATCCTATAATTCCAATCTCTTTGTATATATTTACTTTTTCTTAGAATTTCAATCAATTCTATATCAATTTCATCAAAAGTGGATAGTTCGGATGCTTTAAAGTATTTAAGTAACTCGTTTGTTAGTAAAACAAAAAATTGATTTGTTTCAAATGCAACTCCTTTTTTATCGATTAGATAATTATGGATATTTATTACAGGACTGGATACTGAGGGAGTTCCTTTTCTTCTAAAATCTTTTTGTTTTGATGTAAGGGCTTTTTGAAGTTTATTGAGGTCTGAATTATAAAGCAAAGTTCCATGATGGAGCTCTCTGCCTTTGGATAAATGCGAAGCAGTTCCCGAAATCTTTTTTCCGTTCAACCAAATATCTTTACGTTTACCTATATTTACAGGTATATTCATTGAGTGGAGGGTTTCTACTATCGGTTGAACAAATTGAGCACTTAAAGGTGCATCGGAGTTATCATGTATAAACGAATAATTAAAATTTCCATTATCGTGATAAACAGCTCCTCCTCCTGACAAACGTCGTATTATTGTTATGTCATTTTCGATACAAAAATCTATATCTACCTCATTCATAACTACCTGATTAGAGCCCACAATAACACTGTAATCATTAACATATAGGAATAAAAAATCTTGATTTTGTTTTTTAAACAGATACTCTTCGGCAGCAAGATTAAATGATGGTATACTAGACGGAGAAAAAATAACATTCATAAATATCCACTACAATAAAACTGGCATTAATATCTGCTATTCAACAATTCGCGTGCTTTCTCAATAATGGTATCTCTGTTTCTATTTTTATCAACTTCAAGCATATTTATTTTGATGTTTGGTTCAACACCGAATTCAATGTGTTCTTTTGCTGCATTAAACATAGGTGAGGCTGAAAATCTTATAGACCACCCGTTTGGTAGCTCCGAACTAAATGGTAATCCACTACCACCTCCGGTTGTATCTCCAATTATTGTAGCATTTTGAGCGTATTTCATTATACTTACAAATTCATTAGTAGCACTATAACAACCTCGGTTTGTAAGAACAATCACGGGTTTCTGATATCTAATTCTATTAGAGCTTTCTAAGTATTTGGGAAATAACTCTGAGAAATCATTATGCCCCGGACCTAATTTATGCGAGATATAACCAATGTGGGTTCGCTCGTTAAAAAATCTACTTGCTATTTTCTCTACATTTGAAAGACTGCCTCCACCGTTGTTTCTTACATCTATTATTACTCCTTTGCATATAGCCATTCGACTTAAAATCTGATCAAGTCCCGAATCACTAACATCATTTGAAAAACTACCATAATAAATATAACCTACATTGTCCTCAAGAATCTTATATCTCATTCCGGAAGCAATGCTGTAGTCACTTTTAAGATAATGTTTTTGGATTTCACTATCAAAATTTGAGGGGTAGTTTTCCTGCCATTCCCAATAGCGTGTAATATCGTGGGAGGCGGATAAATTAACATGGCCGTCTCTTAATTCTGCAAGCATCTCTCCCATTAGCTTAAAGAGACTCTCGTTGTTCATATCTGATGTTATACGAGAGCTATATTCTGTATGAACTTTATCCCAATCAATCTCTTTGTATTCAAAAAAACAATAGTTCCTGTCAATAATATTCCAAAGTGCTTCAAAATTGCCTCTGGGATGGTTATCGAAATTAAAACTCATGTCCATACAGCTAGTTAAAAATACTAGCTGTAGAACTATAAGCAAATTTGAATGTTTCCGGAGATTCATTAGCAGGAGTTGCTATGTTAAGTCGAAATTAGCTACAGGCTATCTTATTTACACGCCTTTCATGTCGTCCACCTTCAAAAGGAGTAGTCAAAAACATTTTTATAATTTCGAAAAACTCTTCATT